>CAZAKO010000109.1:744-6078 GCA_964485745.1 uncultured bacterium | reverse complement strand
TGTTGAATATGCTGCAAATATTGTCGCAGAAGCTGATGGCTGGTTTCCGGGTGATCTGTCTCGATAATAAATAGCCGAAAAGTAACTTCGTCTTTGTGATAAAATGCCTGGTAACCATTGTTAAAAAACGAATACCCAAGAAAATTCCGGGCGACAAATTGTTCCGATTTAGGTTGCAGATATTCAGTCGGGAAAGCGGCAATCAATTGGGGCAGGGGAGAAGTCACTTTCAGGAATGATATAAAGGCTTGACCGAAGTGAGTCAATTGTAATGCAGCACTATCACCCAAATCGTAGCTATAAATTTTGATATAATTATTGCCTGCCAGAATAAACAGGTTTGAGCCGTCTATATAACTTTCGGTACCAAAGGGCAAGTAATTAGATTCCGGTGAGCGTTCCTGGCTGTAAATCCCGAAGGCAAGCAGGGGAGACTGATGTTGATAGACTTCGACGACAATTTCCTGTTTTTTACGGTTTTTGTAATAGATAACATCCAGCTGTTGGAATTGATAACTGAGATAGAGTTCCGAGGCGCCGTTAATGTAATCATACAGATTGTCTGGATTATAGACCTGGACTTTTTTTTGTGGCTGCCATTCACCGATTTTGGGATATTTTGGAATTTCCTGACCAATAACAATGCCACAACAGGTTATTAGAACAGCTGTAATTCCGGCGAGTAGTCTTTGCGGTTGCATGTTATTCCTAAACCAGGAACTGATCCGGAAGGGCTTGAAGCGTCGCAATCTCGGAAAATTTCTTTTTTACATCGAATCCCTGAACACATTTTACCATGCATTCCGAACAATCCTGGCACATTGCTGAATCAACCTGGAGAGCTGCGAAGAGGTCTTTGGCTTCCCAAAAATTTTTATAAGCATAAGCATACATGTGAGCCCGCATTATCTCGGGAATGGGTAAATGTTTTGGACACTGCTTAATGCAGACTCCACAGCTCTGACAGAAGACTCCACCAGGAGAATTATAGCCAAGTTCGAGTGCCTTGCGGTCTTTTTCGGTGAATTCTAAATCCTCCATTACCGATAAGTCAAGAGTCATCTGATCGAAAGTGGTAAAGCCGGGTATTACTGTGGTAACATGCTCATCGTTGAGGACAAATCGAATCGCCGCTTTAGGATCCACTGGTTTAGTTTTATGCTCATCAATAAAGCCCCCGGCAAAAGTCTTCATACCGATAATGCCTATTCCAGACTTGGCAGCTTCAGCAACTGCCTCCCTGACCGCATTGATATGACCTTGTTTAAAATTATAGGATGTGAGAACGACATCATAAAATTTACTCTCGATGGCAGCTTTGATCACCTCTGGCTCACCCCAATGAGTAGTAACCCCTGCAAAGTGGATTTTGCCCTCTTTTTTCAGTTGGTCGAGAGCTTTCATAAAGGGTTCATAGAGTACCATACTCCTGGTCACGACGTCGTGAACATAGAGAATATCCACGTATTCCAATCCCAGGCGAGACAAACTTTCTTCGAATTTCTGAATGAAACCTGCGGTAGTTGCCTCACGGGTAAAGGTACCGGTACTGCGATCGCGGGAACGATCGAGAACTTTGGTGGCGATAATATAGGAATCGCGGGGATAATTTTTTATTACCGAACCAACCAATTTTTCGTTATTGCCGCGTTGATAGTTACCGGCAGTATCGAGCAGTTTGATTCCGGCATCCAGAGCTGCTTTGACCAATGCCGGATTGTCAGAATTCATTACACCCATATTGACAACTGGTAATTTGATTCCGGTTTTACCCAGGGTGCGGGTTACTATCTTGGCTTTCTTAGGTAATTCCGTAGCAGATGGATTAGGTTTTTCATCGGAAAGGATCATATATCCGCCTAAGCCGGCAAGGGCTGATTTGACAAAGTCACGCCGGGTTATTGATTTTTTCTGATGCATTGGACACTCCTCTAATTTTGAAGTAATTTTAGATATTTCTATCAAAACTACCAGAAAAAATTATAATCAAAATCCTTCTTATATTTTAGATATTAATAAAAAAAGGGCTGATTGGTATGATTCAGCCCTTTTAGTCGAAAACCAAAATGGAATTATTTGCTTAAGCCCACTCGAGCAAACCAGAGTACTTTATCTTTTTTATCAGTGCCAAAAAAGACTACTTTGGTGTAGTTATCAATCGGTACAATTGGATGGCTATTATCGATGTAATATGCTGCTTTTTTACTTACCCCAAAGGTAGCAACCTCTGATATTTTTGCATTTTGCAGGTCAATGGTAGTCATTTGGGGATACATTAGCATTCTTTCACCTTCTACACCAGCGATCTCATATACCAGCCATGAGAGCGTACCATCCGGATTTTCGAATTCAACATGTAGGGTTGGTTGACTAGTAGCGTCTTTGTTTGTTTCAGCCAGTTTATATCCATATTGGGCTTTCAGTTTTCCATCTGTTCCAAAATGGAAAAGGGTAATATTCCCAAACTTACCTTCATTATTTTCCTGACTGCTAATTAATATTTCACCCGCACTGGTTACAGTTAATTCTCCGATAACGGATTTCTTCCCGGTATAAGGTTCGACTTTCTTTACATTTGCAGGTAGTTGCAATTTTTTAGCAAAATCTGCAACCGGGGTACTGGTTATATATTCCATTTTTCCATTGGAGATTTTCATGAGCTGAAAGTTATCAACTTTTGCAGTCTGAAGATTGACATAATACTTATCATTTTTTTCCTTTGAAGCTTCGCCATAGATATAGATATCACCATTTTCTTGCAGATTAATATTGTGAATATTCCATCTGCTGCTTGGGGATTCAAATTCGATCCGCTCTTTTAAATTGGCGTCTTTATCAACTCTAAAGTAGGTAAATGCCCGCGGATTAGAATGAGGTTTTCCAGGTTTGACATAAACTGCTGGTAAAGGTGCTACGATAAAGATGATTGATTTATCGGAGAGAACCTGGGTATAGACAGTATCAACTCCATAATCAACCGGAATAAGGGTTTGATTTAATAAGGAAAAATCTCCAGCGGAATACTTGAGGGCAACATAGCGGTTAAAATACTCGTCTTTGACTGCGTACATTTGTCTCCCCACGAGTACCAAATTACCACTGGCAGCACTATATTCACGAGTTCGCTGGGTAAGTGGTTGAGCCTTCATTCTTGGATTAAATGAACGGGCGCCAGTCGTAACTTCAACCGCTGGTTCATCGGTTGCATAAGCAACCAGGGCGATTTTTTTAGCCGCATTCTGAACCATATTTACGACAAATTTCGGAGCTCTCGGGTCTAATTAAACCGGAATCTCAATTTTTGGTTTTAACTGTTCAATTTCTTCGAATTTATATTTCCAGTATCCAACCCAGGTATGCGTTGTGTAGCTTACACCCGAGGTTTGGTAATAGTCGGTAGACCATTTGCGGGTGATTTTTCCTCTCCGGAGTACAACCTGCCCGGCATGAAAATCGGTACCATCAATCCTGACCACGGTCGGATTTTTCCAGCTCCCTTCGCCTTCTTCATATTCGACCCAATCGTATTTTTGGGCTGCCTGCGAAAGAGACAACTCTTCTTCGTTGACACTGATTTGATTAAAGTCATAATCAAACTTGTAGGTTACATAGACGGTTTTCTTATTTTTTTCATGGACGAAAACCATCGTGTACTCTTTCGCAGTATCATCATAATCGAATAATCCAAGGTAACCTTTACGAGCATCTTTCGATAACTCCGTGGTCTTTTCCGTCTCCAAAACCTGTGCGAAAAGCAGCATGGGCAACAAAAATGAAACGCAAATTAAAATTCGCAATAAGTTTTTCATATCCACCTCTCCTTAATTTGAGGGAAAAAATAATTGAAATTTGGATGATTATCAATATTTTTTAATCAACTTTTACTTAATTAATAGTGAATTAATTTTTAGGGAAAGAGCTTTTATTTTTTATCAAAACCAGTCAAATTTGAACCATGGTGATGATCAAAAAACTTGTACTGTTGAGTATACCAATATTGATTTTTAACTGCACGAAGGTCGAGAAAATTTATCTCTTACCGGATCGGGCAGAAATTGTCGAGGCAATTCATGAGGTTATTGTCAGAGATGGAGCTTTCTCGATTGATGGCTTGAATGATGCCAATACGTATTCGTTAAAATACAGTTCATCTTCATTATCAAAAGCATTATTTCCAGATACGTTAGCGAAGGATTTTTCAAAAATTAAGATTGGACGCAATATCTCTCAAGTGATTGATACAACAATTTTGTACGACATTAAATGGGATTCGGCTTATGTTGATGTTAAATATACTCTAAGAGGTAGCCTGAAAATTGTGATCTTAGATGATAGTACCCACTATATCACAACCACAAGACCAGATACAAATTACATCAATGATACAACCTATGTGATAACAACCAAAATTGATACGGTAAGCAGTAGCGTAATCTCATTTCCATTTGATTCGATTGCGAAATCCTTTACTCATAACACTTCTCAGAAAGCAATTTTTTTGCGGACTCAGAATAGCAATAATGCTTCGAAAGATTGGAAGTTAGCGAAAATTACGCCAATTATTTTCGAATCCACCCAGGATTATTTTTATATTAAAAAGGTCAGCATAAATAGTACCGGTACACCCTCCAATGTGACGATTCCTGCGCAAACCGATACCGATCCGCTTTTAACTTATTTAAATCGAGATTCATTACCTTTGATCAATTATAATAATGCGGTCACGGTAAGTGCGGTAGAAGTGGAAAATGACGATCCCTATCCTGAGGAACCGGGCGAACTGGTTATGGTTCATTTTGGGCATGGGGTGAACATTTATAAGGTTCGGGAACCATTAACCGATGTGAGTAATACCGGCAGTCACTCGGGCAGTTTTAATGTTACTTCCCATGGTAAAAAAATCTACCGCTTGTTTATTGATCTGATTGATTATCGAACGATTTTTACAGCTACAGGGAGTTATAACGCGCAGATCTGGATGATTCCTTTTCAGGTACCCTGAGTTTGGAAGTGACCTTGTATATTCGGGGGGAATGATTTAAAATATGGCGTTTTTTGGAGAGGTGTCCGAGAGGCTGAAGGAGCACGCTTGGAAAGCGTGTGTACCTTAACTGGTACCCAGGGTTCTCCCAGCGGGGACTCCCGTTGGAGGAATCCCTGTCTCTCCGCTATTCAATTTTCATTAATCTGGATTAAGCTAATCGATTTCAATACATCTTGGATTTAATAGTTATCCTTTTTTGTTGTTAAACCGTATTGATACGAAGTAAATTACAATTGTTTTTTGGAGAGGTGTCCGAGAGGCTGAAGGAGCACGCTTGGAAAGCGTGTGTA
>CAZAKO010000109.1:0-644 GCA_964485745.1 uncultured bacterium | reverse complement strand
CCTTAACTGGTACCCAGGGTTCGAATCCCTGTCTCTCCGCTGATGTACAAAGTATATGTTCTTAAGAGTCTGTCTGGTAATTTTCATTATATCGGACATACGAATAATCTTGAGAAGCGACTCTGTGAACATAATCTGGGAAAAGTAAGGGCTTCGAAAGCCCATAGGCCGTATAAAGTAATTTATACTGAAGAATTTGAGAGTAAATCGGAAGCTCAGCAAAGGGAATATTATTTGAAGCGTGGTAAGGGTAATGTCTGGTTACGCGAAATGTTGAAAATGCAAAATCTCTGGTGATTTTAATGGGTACCCAGGGTTCTCCCATCGGGTCACCAAGGACTCCGTTTTGCGGAGGACTCCCGTTGGAGGAATCCCTGTCTCTCCGCTACATATAAATAAATAAAATCTCTCAGCGTATCTCAGTGTTTGCCCAATGTACTTCCATGTCATAAAAGTATTCACATCGTCCTTTTTTATTGTCAAACCGTCCTGAACCGGTGTAAATTATTGCCGCTTTTTGGAGAGGTGGCAGAGCGGTTGAATGCGGCGGTCTTGAAAACCGTTTCCCGACACGTCGGGACGGGGGTTCGAATCCCTCCCTCTCCGCAAAATCAAAACAAATATCCAGTGCTTTTCTAAAAGAG
>CAZAKO010000108.1:0-6148 GCA_964485745.1 uncultured bacterium | reverse complement strand
TTGTTTAAAACCATGACAGCTATGATCCAAAGTTAGCTGTCAGGTTATTGATTTAATCTACTTAAGTAAAACTAACTTTTTAATCCCGGAAAAATTACTTCCCTGTAACCGATAGAAATAAATGCCGTTGGGTAATCCCGCTGCCGACCATTTAATTTCATGACTACCCGCTGTTTTATATTCATTTATTAATGTAGCCACCTCCTGTCCCAACAGGTTATAGATACTTAACTTTACTTTACAAGCTTTGGGTAATAGATAACGGATCATTGTTATATTATTAAAAGGATTAGGATAGTTTTGATATAGTATATATCGATCAGGTAATTGATCTGATTTTTCGTTAGCTATTCCTGACGGCATATTATTGGAAAAATAGATCCGTTCGGTCAGGGCAGCAGGCAGAATTAAATTATTATCAGAATGAATGGTAATCTTGGGACGATAGAAAGTGCTATTATTCATTGATGATGGATCAATTGAAATAGAAACTTGCCGTGATGAACCTGCATCCAGGTCAAAGGTCACCGGTTCAACAATCAATGCACTTGAATCTAAATTACTATAATCAATAGACAGCGAAATATGGTCAGTAACCACTCCTTCATTATAAACGGTAAAGGAAGTATCAATAACCGAAGACCCACTCAATACCGAACCCAAATCCATTTCCATGGGTTCAAAGCGTGGTGAAGGCAGTTGATTTTTGTATACTAGGGTGGCATATAATAATTTATTTCTGCAAGGACCTAAGTCACCTGGCCAGTAGTTGTTGAATATATTAACGCATATTTGGTCCTTTTGAGAGAAAATAAAATCAGAACGATAACCTACATCTGTAGGACCCCCATTCTCGATCAACACTCTCTTAAACTGTAGATGTCTTAATACACCTAATCCATCATAAGGAAAGGGATCAAAAGTCAGCATCTGTTCCAGAGCATTTTGACTGATCACTTCTCCACATAAAAGCATATAAATCCATTGTGCAAAATCCATGGCTGTCGCATACATAGCGCCGGCTGTCCACCATGAACTATTAATGGCATTATTCGAATTGGTATATAAAGTATAATCCACAATGCCGTAGGGATCGACATCAGCATGTTCATGAGCAATCGGTCCGCTAATAGTTTCCTCAAGAGGGAAAAAGGTATGAGTGAGGTTAAGCGGACTCAGGTATCTGGTCCTGAGTTCTGCTGCAATATTCGTATCAATAACATTCTCAATAATCAAACCCAATAAAAGATAATTAGTTGAAGATGCTCGGCTGCTTTTCCCAGGTAAAAAATAGGGCACTGAAAGATAATTGAGCAGCAGCTCTTCGGGTGTAAATATTCTGGTAGGGTTCTGCCATATTTGTCCCCGCCAATCATCATTCCATCCATATTCACCGACACCACTGGTGTGACTGAGTAATTGCCGGATGGTTATGTTGCTATCAACATTAGGATAGGTTGGCAGCCATTTATGTAATGAATCAACCAAAGATAATTGCTCCTCTTCTGCCAGCTCAAGCACCAGGGCCGCAATATATGTATTCATGTGGCGGCCTATTCTGAATAACATATCCGTGGTCATGGCGGCACCTGTCTGCCGGGAGGATAATCCAGCAGCGCCCTGCCACCGCCAGTCAGGAGTAACCACAGCAGCGGATAAACCAAGCACATTATTATCCCTTATTTCGTCATCGAGAATTCTTTTCAAATCCGTATCACGGGATTGAGTTAGTTGGGGAAAATTTTCGGGGATTTTTCTGGTAATCGGATGAGTTGAACAGTCGTATAGAGTTAGAATCTCTTCTTCTGATAATGCACGATTATAAATACGGATATCATCCAGACTACACCGAGCAGAACCCCATTCTAATGTCTGCTGGATAGCAACTGTCCAGATACCAGTTTCATTCGGAGTCGTATTCACCTGGTCTATGGTTTCACCGGGAATACCCTCGTTATCCCATTTGCTATCCACATAAATCCTAGCATACAGGCCATCAAAAACACAGGCAATGTGATGCCAATGGTTATCCGTAATAACGGATTGACCCATCAGAGAAAAACCGGAATAACCGAACTGAAACCTGGGACGGTCATGCACAATGTCAAAGTGGCACATTTGGGCTGTTTGTTCGGTGCCATAACACACTAAATAATCAACCGCTTCGACTTTCCCTGATTTTACCCATAGTGAAAATGATCTGGGATTATTACCCATTGGCAGAGCCACTTCAGATTCCTGAAATAAAATGTAACTATCATTGCCCGAAAAATATGCTGCACCATTTGGGTTTTTAAACCTATCATTAATAAAAGTAACATCCCCAACAATTTGCCCGTGCCCGATAGAACCTACTTCATTATCGGCATTTCCGTTAAAGGGATAAAAGGCAACCAGACCAGAATCCAGGTTTACTGACTGTGATAACCCGGAACCAGATAAAAAGATAAATGCTATTGTGACAACAGCTTTTGCATTTATTCTCATAATGACCTCCTTTTGTTTCGCTAAGATTTGTGTTAAATATGAATGAAAAAAGTGAAGATTTCGTCCTAGCCGTTGAGGTCGAACCGGGTTTCTAAAAAATGTTTATGATTAATAGCTTGAATTGAACGAATTGCGATATTGGGTGGGAGTCATGCCGGTGTATTTTTTGAAGACAATATTAAATACTGACTTCGAATTAAAACCAACACTATAAAGAATTTCAAGAATCGTTTTTTGATTTTGGGATGGGTCGGTCAATAATTGGATGCACTCCTTGAGGCGATAACTATTGACGAAATCAAAGAAGTTCTTTTTTAAGCATTCATTAATAATTTGAGAAAGATAATAGGGTGAGACAGCTATTTTCCCGGATAGGTCTTTTAAACATAGATTTGGATCCAAATAGGGTCTTTGCGTTTCCATAAAATTCAACAACTTGTTTAAATACCGTTCTTTGTCCTCATCTGCAAGTCTTGATCGCTCATATTTTCTTTTATTATGATTATGTTCTATTCCTGAAAATATTTCCGGTTGATGTAATCCTTTAAAAATAATCACGGTAGCAAAAATGAGAAAGCTGAAGATTAGCGTCAGACCTAAAATTTCAACATAAATTCCGGATAGGATAAATATTTTGTGTTTAACCATACCAATCATATAAATCAGCAGATAACCATAAAGAACCGTCTGTAACCATGATAAATTAATTTTTTCAATTGTAGAAAAAAGTAATTGAACCTGTTTGCGGTACTTGAATAGCAGTAACAAACCAGCTATTAGATAACAGATATTCTGCAGATCAAGTACAGCAGAGCGTATTAAGATTTCAATATTACTGTAGATAGAATGTGATATAAATAGGTCCCGTTTTACTGAAGCACTGAGCAGATAAAAGCGGCAACTTTTATGAATAAAATCAAAAATAAAAGGTATAAAATGTAGCAAATGCATTTTTTTCATTTTGAAATCAGCATAAACCTGGGATTGGGTATACAGGTATAACAACGGAGCAATCAGAAAAACGAAGGAACTGCCGATTTCAAACAGGTGCGGAAAAGAATTGTACAAATAATAACGAAAATTATAGATTAACCAATTAATAAGGTTCATAGCATTAGCAAATAGAAAAATAGAGAAAATAATATTACTGAGTCTTTTACCCCTTTTATTAAAAAAAAGAAATACAGCAAATAACACATATAGAAAGGAAGCAATAGATAATACAAGGTTATAGGTCCTATTGATAATAATAGTACTGCGTGCCTGTTCCTTAACTGGATGCATGACCTTCACTTGACAATTTGTGCTGGTTATTTGCTGCGGATTTTGAAGAAAGAAAACGATCATCGGTCCTGCCGGTTCCATCTCTTTTTCTTCTTCATATAAATTTATTTTATGATACAGCATCGCCAATCCATTATATTCGCCAGAGTATAATCTGGTAGCCACTTTATTATAATTATACTTGGACACCTTTAGGGGTGGACTATAGGAAATTTCTTTTTTTAATGCATAACCGATCCCCCAAAGGGGTTTTTCTTTATCATAGAAAATTTGAAATAGAGGGCCCAATCTTTGTTCCTGAATACCTTGTTTATTACATTCCTGAAGAAAAATACTAATTGCATTTTTAACATCGCCCCAATCTGCTTGAAAATCCATATGAACATACCAGAAAGGAACGTTGTCCTTGATCTCGATTTCTTCAGAAGCGGATAACAAAGATGGTTGAAGAGCGAATAAAAGGAATATAGCAATGATCGTATTCATTTTATTACTACAACTGTTATTCTAAAGAGAAATGACAAAATTGCACTCCAAATTTCGGACGGAAGTAATTTTAAAAAGTATCCAATACTACTTACTTCATTCGGTTATAACGTGCTACTTAATCACCAGCATTTTTTTGACATTGCCGTAGCTGCCTGCTTCTAATAAATAATAATATACCCCACTGGGAACCAACTCGCCAAGCTGATCCCGACCATCCCAGACTATCTGCTTTTTCCCCGACTGCATCATTTCATTTATCAGGGTTCGGACTTCCTGACCTAAAAGATCATAAATTTTTATCCTGACCATTTCATCTTTATGCAGGGTAAAAGCAATGGTAGTAGACGGATTAAAGGGATTAGGGTAATTTTGCACTTTAATATCCGGTGAGTTTTGAATCTGATTATAGTCTTGAATCTGCGTTTGATCGCTTTTCGTAATCACTACATCCCCACTGTCTGGAATGGCATCAAACATCACATATTTGATGCCATCAACGGTTACAACTGCCGAGCTGACCGACTCCCCACCCTGGGTAACCGTAGCCGAAATCCATCCTGCAGGTAATTTTCGTCGTACAGTTATTGGATAATCATAAATTTCATTATCGAGCGTATCGGTCACCTGCACGGTGATACTATTTTCCTGAACAGATAATTCAGTGACCGAGGCGGCACTCCGCTCTTTGATATAGCGCACAACATTCACGAACGTAGCAACCCAGAATTTAACCCGATTAGTATCGAGATATTCTAAACTTGCTCGCAACTCGGTCGAGGAGATTGGCGACCAGCCGTCACTCGCATTATCAATGCCGTGAATAAGATATACGCACCAACCCTTTGAATTAGCCGCACCATTTGCCCGGCTGTTGAAATCCGCCCCCGTTTTCACCGATCCCTCACTACCGCAGATAATTGAACTGAGATTTAAAAAACTCCGCGGATTTTTTGATTCGATATTGCCCTGACAAGCCCGGGCAGCGATATAATACTCCAGGCAAAGTGAATCATTCCCGCGGACGCAGTAGGGATAGGCTAAGGTAATACATTTCTGACAAGTCACATGGGCATTGATCGAATCCTGAGAACTCTTGAGTTCATATTGCTGTTCGGTAAGAGTCAACTGATTCAGATAAGGATGGGTCACCGTATGGCTGGCAACCTCATGTCCCTGAGCAGCCACATTTTGGAGCACGGTCCAGTTCGGTTGTGGTAACCAGCTCGTGCCAGTCGCGGTGAAAAGTGTCAGTGGAAATCCGAATTCATTAAACATCGGAATAGCGACTGAAAATTGATTAGGGCAGCCGTCATCAAAGGTATAGCTGATTGCCGCATCCCGAAATCCGGACCAGGTACCAATTTCATATAGGGAATCCACGGTCTGGGAAAAACCCGTCTGCCCGATTAACAGGAAAGCAGTTACCAATAATAATTGACCTTTTTCCATCTCAAAATTTCCTCCAAATAATTAACAAAAAACCGATTATCAAGATTCATATTTTTCGATTTGTAAGATAATATATGAAAATATTATTTACCAGATTCAAAAGAAAGTAGGGGTATAAAATTTTATACCTTTACGGTTATGGATACACTGGATAAATAACGACCGTTTTCGGTTATTGGGGAGAAAAATCAACCAAAACAAAAAAAGATTCTGATGCAAAATAGCAATCTCATCTCATTTCATTTTAAAATAATTTTTCTACTTGGAATGGGCCATATGTCCGATTTCGTATGCTTAAAATCCGGGAAATTTTAATCATCAAATTCATTCAGGAATTTCGACCAGAATTTCTGCTTGTCATTAATTGGTAAACCGTTCTGGTTCTCAATATCATAAGTCCATTTGGCAGGATTATTAATAACATATCGCCGGATTTTAT
>CAZAKO010000107.1:0-6152 GCA_964485745.1 uncultured bacterium | reverse complement strand
TAAAGGCTCAGCTGGGAGAGCGTCCCGATTGCATCGGGAAGGTCGCCGGTTCAATTTTAGATTTTTTACTTTATAATCCCGAGGTACCGGTAGTTAAAATATTTTCAAAACAGTGCAGTGCATAACTGTCGGTCATCCCGGCAATATAATCCCGCAAGATGACATCTTGATTGAAATTGACTGCTGCGTAGACATTCTCAAGGGCTTTGATATAATTGCCAAATTTGTTATCCAACGCCGTATTACTGGCGGCATAGGCTTGCCAATCGGTTTGAAATTTAGCAAAAAGCTGGTTGAGGTATTCATAAATTGCGGTGAGCACGGTGCGGGCATAGGAATTCCAGTAACTCAGTTTAGGGTTGTGATAAATATTGATGCGGCTAAATTCCTTGAATTCGCGCACAATGGCAAACATTTCCGCCGAAAAACCAACTTTATGATTGGATTTTGACCAGTCAATCACATCACATACCAGCCGATTAATAATATCGCTATTGCGGATCCCCAATTCTTTCTGAATATTTTGGGGAATATCCTGAGTCGTTATCAGGTTCGCCTTGATGGCATCTTCCAGGTCCCGACCGAGATAAGCAATCGAATCACTGACCCGAACGGCACAACCTTCCCAGGTGCTCGGCTTCTGGGGCTGACAGGTTAGATTTTCCAGCTTATTGGGCACAGGGGCAATCTCGATAAATTGCTCATCAACCTCGCCGCAGTGGGCAACAATCCCATCCCGAACGGCATAAGTCAGATTAAGACCTCTGCCGTAATTCTCCAGCTTATCGGCAACTCGCAGACTGTGAATTTCATGAATAAAAGGTGCATCCTGCATCATCTCCTTCAGTACCATTTCACCGGCATGTCCAAAGGGTGCATGCCCAAGGTCGTGTCCCAGACCAATCGCTTGAGCCAGCTCCTGATCTAATTTTAGGGCTTTACAGATTGTGGCTGAAATTGAGGCTACGTGCAGGGCATGCTCGATCCGAGTACAGATATGGTCGTTTTCGGGAGAGAAGAAAACCTGGGTCTTATGCTTCAGCCGACGAAAGGCAAGCGAATGAATAATCGCCGTCTGATCCCGGAAAAAAGCGCCCCGGATATCTTCTGGTCGCTTGATCTGGCGGGAGGTCAGTAATGAATTCGGAAAACTATTCTTAATTTCAGTCAAAGATGAACCTATTACCTAATCCAATTAGAATATATCCATTTTTCCGGATTAAAAAGAATGATTTCCCAGAGATCGAAAAACAATCTTTTAACAATAGCGTAAAAACGCCAGAATCCAAAGCATCAATTTATTTAAAATACCCTAAGATGATCAGGTTGATCCTCACTCACATGAATATCATATCCAAATCAACATGGCATCTATTTTATTAATTCCAACCGAATTAACTGTACCAGCTCTCCCAGTACAACCGGTTTTCCAACCCACTTTTTACCAATTTTGTTCAAGTATCCATAAGTGTTTTCATCACTTTCATAACCGGTCATAAAAATTATGGGAAGCTCGGGATTAATCAGCTTCAATTTTTCATATAGATCAAATCCGGTTTCTTTGGGCATGATGACATCGGTTAAAACCAAATCCGGATTATGATTTTTAATTTGATCCAGAGCCTCCCGGACTGAAAAGGCGGTATAGGCTATAAAACCATTTTGGATGAGATATTCCGCATACAATTCACAAATTAGGCTATCATCATCCACAACTACTATTTTAGGTTTCATCTACTTCTGCCCCTACGAAAATTTAACTCAATTCAATTTAAAAACGTATCAATTCAACCGGCTGAAATACCAATCTACCATCATATCTTACTTCATACCCTGTTTCTTTTCAAGCCCTTTTCCCATCCAGCGTCTGGCTACCAATAATGCCAGTGGACTAATGACAGCGATACAACCATATATTAGCCACATTTGTTCCGTTCGGGTTTGCTCCGGTGCAACTCCGGCGGGACAATAATGCATCAGAAACCAACCGGAATAGAGTGAGGTAATGATTTTGGTAAGAAACCAGGGAAATTGTCCGATTCCCATATAAATTCCGGTCATCCCTTTCGGGGCAATCTCGGCAACCCATTGCAGGAACCGGGGCTGCCACATGGCTTCACCAATCGTCATAATGATCAGGTAACCAAAAACGGTAAAAAGACTCGGACCAAATGCCAACAGGAAAGTTGGCGATGCCATGACAAGGGTTCCCAGAATCATCATTTTATAGGTATCTTTCTGGGCAGTAAGCGCCGCCACCATCGGCGTCAGAATAAAAATCAGGAGTGGATTGAAATTAACAAAAAACTCAAAATTATTGGCGACCACCCCGCTAAACGCCCGACTGAAATATTGGGGCAAGGTCAGCCAGTTGTGCGCAAATAAAGTTTGCACCGGGATCAGGATAAAAATAAAAAACATGAAACGGGCATCGCGAATCGGGAAATTTTTCAGATAGTAGGCAACCTTCTCTTTGGTTGTCATTTTTGCCATCACATCATCTTCAGCCGCTTCACTCTCAGACTTATCCCGATGGGCATTCTCCAGTACCAGGTGAACAGTTCTCTTCGAAAGTACCAAGACAATCACCAATATCCCGGCTACGGTTAAGACGACATAAACCCAATAGACACCGATAATCTCAAAACGATGACGCACCGGTGGAGAAATCAATCCCGGCAGAAATCCACCGAGATTCATAATGGCATACAGCATGGCGTAGCCCATCGCTGCCGTCTTCTCATTCGTAAACTGCTTGACTGCCGCATAACAAGCCGGTTGGTAAATACCATATCCTAAAATTATACCCAGAATGCCTAACATCGCCAGCCAGTGAGCCGAAGCCCAGAGACCACTATATCCGAGTGTGGGTGCAAGTGTTAAGAGGAGCCGACCAAGCAGCATCCAGCTCAGGGCAATTATCAGGGCTTTGCGAACTCCAATCCAATCCACCGCGCCACCTAAAAAGAGCATGCTTAAAGTAATCCCGGCAGTCTGAATGCCAACCATCCGACCGGCATCAATATCATTCAGTCCGATATAATTATTGAAAAAAATTGCCAGCAAACCCAGCACCCCAAAATAGGTTAATCCTTCCAGTAAATAGGATAAATTAATGCCCCAGAGGGCGCGCGGCGCACGAATCAGATTAATAAACGGTTCGGTGATCTCCCGCAGAGGATTCTTCTTGACCAATTGCGATTCCGGCATAGTCCCTCACTTTCACTTTAAAAATATTCAGAGGAAATACGTCTAAAACTAAAACACTACTGGAACATTGTCCATATATTTCTTGATTAACCCGCAAAATGGGATTAAAATTCCGCGGCAATTAGAAAGGAACACGATGGATTATAGGATAAACCAAAAAATTATTCTGATTACCGGCTGCTCCAGTGGATTTGGCTTTTTAAGTGCCATTCACCTGGCAAAGAAAAGTCATCAGGTTATTGCCACGATGCGCAATCTAACCAAACGAGCCAGACTGGATAGCGAGATTACTAAGCAAAACTTATCTATAACTATCTTACCGTTAGATGTCACCCAACCCGATTCCATTGCTAATTGTCTTAGCGAGGTTGAAAAAAAATTCGGACGGCTAGACGTCCTGATCAACAATGCCGGTTATGGGATTGGTGGTTTTTTCGAAGATTTAAGTGACCAGGAATTTCGGGATCAGATGGAGACGAATTTCTTTGGTATACTCAATGTCACCCGAGCTGCCCTACCATTACTCAGAAAAAGCCCGGCGGCCCGGATTATCAATATTTCCAGCACGGCTGGATTAACCACCACCCCGGGCATGGGTGCCTACAATGCCAGTAAATGGGCAGTCGAAGGTTTTTCCGAATGTCTGCGGCAGGAACTGCGATTGCACGGAATTAAGGTTCTCCTGGTCGAGCCCGGACCATATCCAACGGATATATTAACAACTAACACCCGATTCGCTGCAAAAGCCAATAATTCTCAGAGTCCAAACTATCCCTATACTCGCCAGCTATACGAACGCTACCTCAAACAGAATCAAACACTAAAAAGCGATCCGATGGAAATCGCCCGCCTGATCGAACATCTGATTAACGCGAAAAATCCGGCATTTCGAAATATTTGTGGTCCCCTTGCAAAAACCAGAGCGTTCATCCACCGCTTCCTACCCTGGTGTTTTAATGAATGGCTGATTAGAAAAGTGGCGTTTCAGAATCTGAAACAGAATCACTCCCAGGCACCGACTGTTCCAATCAAATAAAATAATCCAACTCATTCAAACTTTTTTTAGATTATAGTAGTCTTACGGAATGTGATGAACGACGAACTTTTAATTCAAGACTTTATTGCCGGTAACGTAGCCGCCTTCAATACGCTGGTCTGGCGCTACGAAAAACCGATTTACAATTTCACTTATCGCTATCTCGGTGATGCCGATCAGGCTAAAGATGCCATGCAACAGTGCTTTATCCGCGCCTTTAAAAGTATCCGTAAACTCAAGGACCAGACTAAATTTGCTGCGTGGCTCTATCAGATCGCTGTCAATTTATGCAAAGATGAATTAAAACGGCAGAAATACCATACGTTTTCGATTGCCGACTCGCTGCAAAATGACGAAGGCAATGATCGCGAAGACCGGGTAATTTTAGCCGATCATTCTCACAGTCCCGGACAACAAGTTCAAAAAGAAGACCTGACTCGATTGCTCCACCGCGCCCTGATGTCCATACCCGAAGAGCAGCGGATCGTAATCATCATGAAGCAATATCACGACCTAAAGTTTGTCGAGATTGCCGAGATTTTAAAAACACCAATCAATACTATCAAATCAAGAATGTATAGTGGTCTGGAAGCCTTACAAAAAATCTTAAAACAATGGGGCTTAGACCGGGAGGATTTAGGCTATGAAATGTGAAGAATATCGTTTGTTAATGATGGATGCCATCTATAATGAAATTACTCAGGATGATCTCAAAATCCTGAAAAATCACCTAAAGCAGTGTTCCGAGTGCCAAACCAAATTTGCAACTCTCAAGGCAACGACCCAGACTTTAGCCCAATGGCCCGACGTCGAACCCGGCGTGAATCTGACATTTGTGACTCAACCAGCATCGCGTCTCGGGGAATTCCTCAAACAACTTAAGTCTTATAAAACACCCTATCGTTTAGGTCTGGCACTCGCCACCGCAGTGGTATTGTTAGCACTTATCAATACCCGGATACACATCGGTCAGGGGCAGTTCGATTTCGAATCCAGTTTGCTGGGTCAAAAATCCCAACCCCAAACGGTAAACCTCGCTACTCAAACTGATCTGGATAATCTGCGGCAGGAAAATTACCAGTTAGTAGCAGCTATTTTGGAGGAGTATTCGCGACGGAATAAAATTGAAACCGCGGTCATGCTGGATGCCTTCTATAACGAAATCGAGAGAAAACGTCAAAACGATTTGCAGGTGGTCAGTGACGCAATGACGCAGGTCCAATATGGGACTACGCGGCGGATTGATCAAACCGACCGGGCGCTGGGCACATTGATCCATTATGTTAATCTGCAGAATCAGGGGCAGCGGGATGAGTTTCGGGAAGGAAATTAAACCATCAACTGTAAACACAAGGAGACATCCAATGAATAAATACAGAGACTTTTTTGTTACCCTAATATCACTTGCGCTGATTTTATCTATTTTCTTAACAACAAAACTATTTGGTGTCGTTTCACCCGAGCAGAAAGAGAAAATCAACCAGGATATCACGATTCTGGAAAATGTATTGGATCAATTGATAGTCAAGGAAAGTCCCTTCCTTTTTAACAGCAGCGACCATGTCAAAGGAATTTATTTAGATGGATTCGGGATTATTTTCAACAGCGAAAGCAATGGACTCGTCGGACTCTCCACCCTGATATCGATGAATTTAGACAAAATTCCCAGAGTTCGGATCAATCGTGACGAGCGGGGCGAACTGCAGCTGCAGATTGATGAGCAAAAAAAGGACACCAAAACTACAGAACAGCAAGCCGAGGAGATCGAAAAAAGTCTCCAAAAGACCGAGGAACTGTTGACCAAATTTTACCTTGATTATGCCAGCATGGTCAAATCCTTAAAAGAATCGGATCGCATCTGTGTCAATATTAATAATAACCAATCAAACTTTATCGGTAATTACGA
>CAZAKO010000106.1:2671-6190 GCA_964485745.1 uncultured bacterium | reverse complement strand
TATTATATGAGCAGTACAACCATGCACATGAATCCCGGTGTGCCGATCATGAAATCCCATGACCTGGTAAACTGGGAAACCATCAATTATGCTTACGATATTCTTATAAATAATAATGCCATGAATCTCAAAGGCGGTCAAGAGGCGTACGGCGATGGTTCCTGGGCGAGCAGCATCCGCTATCGTGATGGTACTTTTTATGTGGTGACATTTTCCTATACGACCGGAAAAACGCATATCTATCAAACCAATGACATCGAAAACGGACCCTGGTCATCCTATACCCTTGCTACCGTCTGTCATGACCCGTCATTATTGTTTGATGATGACCGTGTATACATCGTTTACGGCATAGATAACATCAAAATCATCGAACTCAATTCGGACGCTACGGCAATTAAATCGGGCGGGCTTAATAAAGTACTGATTCCCAATGCCAGCCAGATCGCAGGTACTAGCTTCAATGTCTCGGCTGAAGGTTCGCATATCTATAAAATTGGTGGCAAGTACTATGTCTTCTTAATCTCCTGGCCAGCGGGCAGCATGCGTACGGAACTGGTCTATCGCGCCGATAGTTTGACCGGCTCCTTCGCAGGAAGGATTGCATTAAAGTCTGATGGCATTGCCCAGGGCGGACTTGTTGATACGCCTGATGGCAACTGGTATGCCTTCCTGTTTCAGGATCATGGATCGGTTGGGCGAATCCCTTACTTAGTGCCCGTTACCTGGGAAGATGGCTGGCCGGTGTTGGGGGTGAGTGGCAGAGTCCCGACAGAGCTGGAAATTCCGGTAGAAAATGATTCAATTCCCAGAATTGTTGCCTCCGATGAATTTGATTGGGATGCGGATATGCCGTTAGCATGGCAGTGGAATCATAATCCGGATAATAATTTTTGGTCTGTGACCGAGCGACCAGGGTATTTCAGGATTATCAATGGACGAGTAGATACCGGTTTCCTTGATACTCAAAATACACTCACGCAAAGAACGTTTGGACCAGAATGCTCAGGCATTGTCGCTATGGATGTCAGTCATATGCAGGATGGTGATGTCGCCGGTCTCGGAGCGTTGCAAAAAAATTATGGCTTTGTAGCAGTCAAAATGGATGGGACATCGAAATCGGTGGTCATGGTGAATGCCAGTTCGGGTACCGCCAAAGAAGTGGCAAGTATCCCGCTCAATCAGGATAAAATTTATTTCAGAATTGCCTGTAATTTCAAAAACAAGATTGACCGGGCTTATTTCTACTACAGTCTTGATGGAAATAAATGGAACACCATCGGCAATACGCTGCAAATGGCTTATACCTTGCCGCATTTTATGGGATACCGTTTTGCTCTATTCAATTATGCCACGAAAACGACCGGTGGATACGTGGACTTCGATTATTTTAGAATATTTAACTCACTTACCGGTTCAACCGCAATTAAGGATACTAAAGATAACAGTCCGACAGGATTCAAATTGTATGAGAACTATCCAAACCCCTTCAATCCGACGACGGTAATCCGATATCAATTACCCCGCATGACAAATATAAGCCTGAAGGTTTATAATGTTCTGGGCCAGGAAATTATGACTTTATTCGAGGGTAGTCGTCAACCGGGAATTTACGAAACCATATTTGATGCTGGTCAGTTTGCCGGTGGGATCTATTTTTACCGGTTAGCAACGAGTACAGGTATCGTGCAAACAAATAAGCTGCTTTTATTGAAGTGAGCGAAAACGAGGCTCTTATTTACCAGCAGCTCCCATTAATCCGAGATTAGGTAATGCTGATCTTAGAGCGCATTTCTGTCTTTGGGGTTTGACTTTTACACCATACCATATCTTTTTACCCATCTAGACGAAAAAAACTTGATAAATAGCTAAAAATTGCTATTTTCCTTGCTCGGAAATGGAGTAACGTATATAAACAAAATTCATCATGACATTCTCTTATTACTCTATTTTTAAAATATCAGGTCATTAAGGCAATCATAAATTTTCATGGAAAGTACAGAGGGAAGAAGTAGAATGGCCCATGTCAGACAGAAAGATATCGCCGAGATTTTGAAAGTTTCGCGGATTACCGTTTCCAAAGCACTTAACGACGCGACGGATATCTCGGTGGCAATGAAGCAAAAAGTGAAAAAGCTTGCCGGCGAACTCGGCTACATTCCGCACCATCATGCCCGAACTTTGCATTTGAATAAAACCAATACCGTTGGGGTTGTCGTACCGGATGTGTCAAATTCCTTTTTTTCATTTACTGTTCATGGCATTATGGATTCGGCAGCCCAAAACGGTTATCAGGTTATTCTAACTGTCTCAAGAGAAGATCCCGCTATTGAAAGACAAAATATCTTAACCCTCCTGTCCATGCGGGTGGACGGACTGCTGATCGCTATTTCAAAAGATACTGTTGATCGGGAGATATTTGAAACAATTGCTAAGTTCAAAACGCCAATGGTCTTTTTTGATCGGGCTATCGAGGGACTCGGATTTAGCAATGTCGGTATTGATGACCGACTCGCGGCGGCGACGGTTGTAGAATATGCGATCCAGTGCGGATATAAAAAAATTGCTCATTTAGCTGGAAGCCAAAAACTCGCTATCGGTCGCGATCGATGTGCCGGTTACTTAGATATGTTAAAAAAATACAATATCCCAGTTAGGGACGACTGGATTATCGAAGGTAGCTTTGACCGAGAATCCGGATACCTCGGTTTTAATAAACTCTACAAGCCCGATGATTGTCCCAAGGTCATTTTTGCTGCAAATGACGGAATCGCAATGGGGGCTTATAAGGCGATCAAAGAAAAGGGAATGAGAGTACCAGACGATTTTGGCGTAATTGCCCTGGGCCATGCTGATTTTGCCGAGATTGTGTCTCCATCGTTAACCGTCGCTGCCAGCCCACCGGTAATCATCGGCCAGACTGCCATGGATTTACTGGCGAAAGAAATAGGGGAAAATGAATCGCGGCATCCCCAAAAAATCCTGCTGAAAACTCAATTGATAATCAATGAGTCGCTTTTAGAAAAGAATTAATAGCATCTTTTTAAAATCTGGAGAGCAGGAAGGCAAATTCTAAAATTTTCTCGGGGTATCACTGCACCTGATTGATATTGATTCAATCTCAGCATTAATATTTTCTGTCTATCATTTTTCAGGCTGCCAGGAAGGCAATAGCAGCCATTAAATCAACATCTTTCTTTTCGTTATGTTGATAAAATTTTTTATTGACTTTTTTGTGAGAAAATACTAAGATTTATCGTACTCGAGTAAGTTAGAGTTTTTGGTTCGTTACCCTCAAAGGAATCAGCTTCACCAGAATAGATCTTGAACTTGGAAATGGAAAAGATGAAGAGTAGCTGTTTATGCTGGTGTAACTTACTCGAGATAGTTAGAGTGTAACTCGTTTTAAGCATCAGTTAATTTGCATCAAAAAGGGAGGTGGATTGTGAAAAATTTTATACTTTGTATGATTCTTTTTTTCACAACGATTGTTTTTGCGGATCTGCCCGATCCAGTTGG
>CAZAKO010000106.1:0-2571 GCA_964485745.1 uncultured bacterium | reverse complement strand
AGTTGGCAAAATATCGTTGTTAAAGGTCACGGTAATGGTGAAATCGTTTTGCGGGTTGATGGCAACGGTCATCCAACCCAGATCTGGTGTGGCTCCTATGATGGCGCCGATCATATGGTCAAGTCTTCCGATTTGACGGATGCTGAACTCAATACCTGGATCCATGTTATCGGTACCTACTCAAGTGACAATCAAGCCTGGACTCTGTATTTCAATGGGGAATGGGTTAGTGAAGCTCAGGATGCTACCGGTGCCGTCACGGTAGATATGCCCTGGGCGATCGGAGCAAGGGCAGCCGTGGATAGTATTAGAACGTATCCAACTGAACGGCATTTTGAAGGTTTGATTGATGATGTCCGCATCTACGATGTCGCGTTTGATGAGAGTCAAGCTGCCGAACTGTATAATCAGGCTCTTAACGCCGTGGAAAGCCAACCGGCAACCAAGCCGACCTATTTCGCACTTGGGCAAAACTATCCCAATCCTTTCAACCCGCAGACCCAAATCGGTTATCAATTATCTGAAGATATGCATATTAATATTGCGGTGTATAACATTCATGGTCAGTTGGTTACTACTCTGGTTAATGAAACAAAAAGCCCGGGAAGCTATTCCGTGAGCTGGAATGCCACGGACCAAAATGGATTGCAAGTAGCCGGTGGTATTTACATTGCCAGAATGTTAAGCAAAAATTATTCGGCATCCAGAAAGTTGACCCTGATCAGATAGTATCGAATGAATATCAGGGGAATGGTACTTTTATAGTTATTGAGGCAGAGTGGGGGAAATAAAACATGAAATCGGGGAGGTTTATTTATTCCTCAAGATGTCTTTCCTGGACTACGTTTCTGGTTTTGGTGTTTGACCTTTAGCCTTTCACTTATTTAAGTGAAAAAATTGAAAAACATTTGCATTGCAAGGTTCCTTTCTCTGGAATGGGGAAAAACAGATTGACAAAATTCACCGCAACATTCTTTGGGTGTTTTGTTTTTTGTTCTCAGGTTATTTTTCCTACTCAGATCATGGCGCAGAACAATGCTACTGTTCATTTTCAACCTGAACATGGTTTTTTTGATCAGCAGGTTCAAGTTACACTCACAACAGAGCTGGGAAACGGGGTGATTCATTATACCCTGGATGGCAGTGAGCCGGCAGTGATGATTGATTCGAGTACACTACTCTACCAAGCACCCCTTGTTATCAACAAAACCTGTTGTGTGCGTGCCGCAGCCGTTTTAATGGATGGCTCGAAAAGTGAAGTGATGACACAAACGTATCTCTTTGTTGATGACATTATTCGACAGGATTACCAGGCGACACTCAACGCCGGCTTTCCCAGCCGGTGGGGTACATATACACCGGATTACGGATTGGATCCTGACATTATGAATGACCCTAAGTACGGTGGTGCACGCCTGCAAGAGGCTTTGTTATCGTTACCATCCTTATCAATCGTGATGAATATCAATGACTTATTTGGCTCGAACGGCATCTATACCAATTCTGAAGAGAGCGGTGTGGATTGGGAGCGACCTGGATCAGTCGAGTTGATTTTTCCCGACCAGAGGGAAGGGTTTCAAATCAATTGCGGCGTGCGGATTCAGGGCGGCTGGTTTCGCCAGCACGAAGGCACCAAAAAACATTCATTTCGCCTACTTTTTAAAAGTCAATATGGTCCGTCAAAGCTGCGCTATCCTCTTTTTGGAGAAAATGCAGCAGACCGATTTGACACGATTGTATTGAGAGCGGGCGCAAACGATGGTTATGCCTGGAGCGACGCCCGGTATACCGAGCAATATACGCGGGATGAGTTCGGACGCCGACTGCAGGCATGGACCGGGAACGTATCGCCGCATGGAATGTTTGTTCATCTTTACCTGAATGGAATTTATTGGGGGCTTTACAATCCCGTGGAGCGGCCGGATGATTCCTTTTCCGCGATCTATTATGGTGGCGATAAAAACGATTGGGATGTAGTTAAAGATGGTGCAATTGATGAAGGAAATATAGATTCCTGGAATCAACTGCTGGCGAAGTGTCGCAGCGGGGTATCTGCACTTGAAGATTATCTGGAAATCCTGGGTAAAAATCCTGATGGAACCCGAAATCCCGATTTCCCCGTACTGCTTGATGTTCAAAACTATATTGATTATATGATCGTGCAAATGTGGGGCGGCAACTGGGACTGGCCCTGGAAAAATTATCTAATTGCCCGTGACCGCACCGAAGTCAGTACCGGATTTAAATTTTATGTCTGGGACTATGAAAATACCATGGGCAACAACCGGGCTCGTTCGCCACTCAATATGGATAGGGTGGCTGGATTAACTTCGATGGGAGCGGGTGTTGGAGAACTTCACGTGAATCTCCTGAAAAACGAGAATTACCGAATGCTTTTTGCGGATCGCATTCAAAAGTACTTTTTTGATGGTGGACTGTTTTCACCTGAGTCTTTGATTAGCCGTTATCAAGAACTTGCCGTGGAAGTTGAGCTGGCGATTATCCCCGAATCCGCCCGCTGGGGAGATCAGCACTATAGTACAGATCCCTTGACCCAGGACGATTGGTATG
>CAZAKO010000105.1:1477-6228 GCA_964485745.1 uncultured bacterium | reverse complement strand
TTCAGCGGCGGCAGCGGTACTTTGCCGCAGAAACCCGAATTAGCAAATCAGGCATTAGGCACTGCGATTACGGCTTTCATCATTACCGGACTAATCGGGATTTATTTTTTGTTCGTCCGCGGTTTAATGCTTCTACCCCTGGGTCTTCTCGGGCTCTTTCTCTTAATTGCTTACACGCCCTGGTTTGCCCGCAGCCCTTTGCTGTGTTTGATTGCACCCGGACTGGGATTCGGAACGTTGATGGTTATGGGAACGGCTTACGTTTTGACCGGTCATTATTCAACAACGGCATTCGTAGCTTCTTTGGTGCCTTTCTTCCTGGTCAGCAATTTATTGCTGCTAAACCAATTTCCCGACGTCGAAGCCGATCGGAGCATTGGTCGCCGGCATTATCCAATTGTCATCGGTCGCCGGGCAAGCAGTCTGATTTATGGCACTTTCTTACTGCTGACTTACCTGACCATTTTACTCGGCGTCGGCTTAAAATACCTGCCGCCGCTCAGTCTCATCGGCTTACTGACATTAATCCTCGCTATTCCCACCTTCATCGGAGTCTATCGGCACGCCGAGAATGTCAAGCAATTGGTTCCTTATATGGGAAGGAGTGTCATAATAATTCTTATAACCCCCCTGCTGGTTAGTATTGGACTCTTACTCGGTTAGATTTCTGAATAAATTTTAAAATGCGACCAATCCTGCCCATCATTTCTGCCAGCCGCAGAACCGATATTCCCGCCTTTTATGGCGATTGGTTTTACCAAATGGCCGAGCAGAAATATGTAGACGTGCCCAATCCTTTCTCGGGAAAATCAACCCGCATTTCACTCGATCCTGACGCAGTCAGCGCGATTGTCTTCTGGTCAAAAAACTATCAGCCTTTTTTAAACACTCTCCAACAAATCGAATCTCGCTATCAGTACCGTTTCCTGTTTCACTTCACCATCAACGGCTTTCAGGGAAATGCCAAAAAGCTCTTCGAATCCAAGATCCCGGAATTCAAAACCGCCGTCAAAACAGCTCAATATTTAGCAAACCGTTACGGTAAAGAGAAGGTAATCTGGCGTTTCGACCCGATTATTTTTTCCAATTTGACTCCGTCATCTGAACGGCTTGATACATTTTCTCAGATCGCGCAAATGCTGGAGCAGGCAGTCAGCCGGTGTTATATTAGTTTTATAGACCTATATAAAAAGGTAAAACGAAATTTTGAAAAACTTACACTACAGGAAAACTTGCACTTCCTTAAACCAACTTTTACCGAGCAAGTCCAATTTACACGCGAATTAACCAATCTGGCAGCCAGGCATGGGATCGAGGTGATGACTTGCTGCGAAGATGAAATCGCAATCGCCGCCGGCATTGCCAGGGGGCACTGCATTGATGCAAAATTATTACAAAAGCTTTATCCTGACCAGCAATTTACCGCTGAGCTCCGTCCGACTCGCAAAGGCTGCGGCTGCTATGTTAGCAGCGACATCGGCACTTACAATACCTGCCGGCATCGCTGCATCTATTGCTACGCCAATAATTGAAACCTCTATCGAAGTTATTCCATCGGGTATTTGAAGCCCCAGATTTCGCGAATCCGATCCAGGGTTTGCATAATAGCCAACGATTCATCCAGTGGCAAAATTGTGCTTTCGGTTTTGCCTGCCTTGAGACACCGCATCACCTCGATTGCCTGATGGGCATAACCCCGTCCAATCCGCGGATATTTGTGCCTCTTCTCCCGCCCCTTCCGAATGACCTTTACCTCACGCAATTGATGCCAGGGACCGGGAATCCGGATTTGTCCTTCAGTGCCAAAAATCAATGTTTCACCACGAGTCTGGAGGGTAATTGCTGAACTCAAGATAGCCATCTTTCCGTCGCCATAATCGAAAATCATAGCTGCCAGTTCATCTACTCCGGTGCAACCAAGATGCACCCCACTCTGGATATTAACCGGTTGTTTTTCATAGATAAAAGAAGCCATGGAAATTGGATAGATGCCAATATCTAACAAACTCCCTCCGCCCAGCTCCGGATTGAAGAAGCGGTTTTCCGGATTGAAATCCATAACCTGTCCATAATCCGACTGGATTAATCGGACCTCGCCAATCAATCCCTCCCGAATCCAATGCTTCACCTGTTGAAACAGCGGGGTAAAGCGTGCCCACATTGCCTCCATCAGAAACAGCTTCTTTGCCCGGGCAAGTTCGATCATTGCCTGCGCTTGCCGAGCATTCAGTGCAAAAGGCTTCTCGCACAATACTGCCTTATTACCATTGAGAGCCAGAATGGTATTCTCTTGGTGAAATGGGTGCGGTGTGCCGATATAGACCACTTCCACTTCCGGGCATTCGACCAATTCCTGATAACTTCCAAAGCGATAGGGAATTTCATACTCATCGCCAAATCGCTCCGCTGTTTCCCGATTGCGTGAGCCAACGGCTATCATGCTTGCCTCAGGCAATAACTTCAGGTCATCGGCAAACTTATGGGCGATGCCGCCGGTTGATAAAATTCCCCAGTTTATCATTTCCGGTCTCCCTGTTAAAGCGTATTATTCTTTGCCGGTAATTTGAATTTAATAAATCCAATCAAGCGCCAGACAATTAAAAGAATCACTAAATAGATTAACATCAAACCGAAAGTCAACCAGTAACCGCGCAGGGTATTACCCCAGAAATTCATCGGCGCGTTCAGCAAAATTAAAAGCGGAAAACCAAGGAAAAGGGCTATCCCTCCACCATACGCCAGATCCTCAGCCGCCGGAGTCTTGAAATCGGGATCGGTGATGCGAATCAGCACCAGACCGGAGTTGATCGTACCGGTCATCTCGCCAAAGATGCCAACCTGGCGCTCAAATTTATAATCATCAAAAGCGCGGCGTGAGGCATAACGGATAATATAATAAGTCGCAAGACCAGCCAGGATTGATATGATTGTAATTGGCAACCAGTACTGAACCACGACAACCAGACTGATGGCGACTATCGAACCGGTAACGAGGAAATCGACTGCGACGCCCGAGATGCGATTCATCAATCCGGTATCAATTACATAACTGGTCTTGGTCAGATCGAGGATTTTACGCACGAGGACGGCAATCAATAATCCGATTACAAAATGAAACGACCAGACCGTATCAACAAAGTCTTTTAAACCGTGTTTTACCATTAAATTCGTGAGTAGATAGATTAATCCATAAGTCAGGGCGTACACAATACCTATCAGCCCCACCTGGAAAGCCATTGGCTCGATGGCTTCGGGCGAAAGCGTCAGCCAGCCGGCAACCTCGGGCTTGTTTTCCTTGACAATTCCGGTGCGGATGTCATTATTCAGCGATTCGGGACCTTTGATTAAAACCGTCTCCCGGTTTCTGATCCCGCGATTGACGATTGCTACCCCGGCGAAATAGGCTATCAGAAAGCCAATAGCAGCAAAGGTCAGACCGATCATCCCGCCGCCTTCAAAGCCAAACTTCTCCCAGCTGTGCCCCATGGTGTAGGCAATCCCCGGTCCCATGCCGAAGCCCAACGGCACCAGCAACCCCATCGCCGCCGGCAAATCCGGGTAAAGCGTATAAATAAAAATTAATGCCACTAATAACCCAATTGCCGCCTGGATGATATAGCAGTGCAGCTCGATGAAACATTTGCTAACCGGTCCTTTGCCGAATTTGGTTTTGGACCTGCCCAGACCGATGACAATAAAAGTCAGTGCCAGCAAATGATAAACATATTGCCCCAACCGGTCCTCATTCAGATTAAGCCAGCCCAGCACCTGCTGACTGATGAGCAAGCCAAAGAATCCACCGATAATATTATTCGGCACTAAATACTTCTGGAAGAACGGTACCCAGCGACGCATGATCGTGCCAAATACCAGAAAAGCTCCTATATAAGTAAAATCCAGAATGACATCTTTAAAATTCAGACTGAAATCCCACGGATTCATGCTATCCTCCAAATGAATTCACTCCAACTAATCATATTATTTATTGTTCTCATGATCTGCCGCCTTTGTAATATAGTCATCTTCCCCGAGCAATGTAAACCGAAATCATAGTTAAACTGCCAACCGATTCCAGTGATTAATAACCGCTCGCAGATTTTGCCGAAAACCGTGTTGCAAGGCGGTTGTTTGCCGGATGAGCTGACGGATTACAACACGTTTATTTTCGGATGCAAAAGAACATCGAATTTTCAAAACAGGACAATTTAATCCTTTCAAATAGGCGACGATATGCTTTCTTGGAATGCCTAACAATGGTCGGATAAAAGTAACTGCACCATCAAACAGTGCTTGTCGCGGCAGCAGCGATTCTAAGGTTCCATGATAAATCAGATTCATCATACCAGTCTCTAAATAATCCTCTAAATTATGACCCAGTGCGACTGCATCGAAATTATTCTGATTGGCATAAAGACTAAGTTGTTTGCGGCGTTCTTTGGCACAGCGATAACAGCTGAAACCGTCTTTCGGACTGACTTTGCCTGAAATTACTTTTAACTGAACCTGAATCTCAGATAGAATATTGGTAAAAGCGGCTAAATCTTTCTCCGCCAGAGCCACTTGAGGAATGCGAACATAAACTGCCTGAAGGTCAAGATTGATGCCGCTTGCCCTTTGATACTCCTGCAATAGAACTGTCATTGCCAGACTATCAATCCCACCCGAGACCGCCAGCAGAATTTTCTGATTGGGCGCAATCAGCTGGTAGATTTGATTTAACCGACAAAATGCAGAGAGAATTGCTGACATCT
>CAZAKO010000105.1:0-1377 GCA_964485745.1 uncultured bacterium | reverse complement strand
ATCAGCTGGTAGATTTGATTTAACCGACAAAATGCAGAGAGAATTGCTGACATCTATGATCAGTCAAGCGCTAATTTGAAAGTTATTACATCCCCATCCTGAACCAGATAGGATTTACCCTCGATGTGAATTAATCCCTGTTCCCGTAGGTGATGCTCGGATCGAATACGTTCGACATCAGCCCAGTGGCGCACCTCGGCTTTAATAAAGCGTTCCTCAAATCCAGAGTGAATGACAGCTGCGGCTTTGATCGCCGGTGTAGCTCGCTGGATTGTCCATGCCTGACAGATATTTGATTCCATTGTAAAAAAAGTTATTAACTGCAACAGCGCATAGGCACTGCTTACCAGACGATCTAAACCGGATTCGCTGATGTTCCACTCTTTCATCAATAACTTGCGCTCGTCGGCTTTCAATCCGGTCATTTCCAGCTCCAGACTTGCCGAGAGGGTTAAAAATATATTTCCGCTAAATAAGGCAAATTGCTCGAATTGTGCGGTTTGAGGTGACTGCTTGCCGGAGGTCACCTCCTCATCGGAAATATTGCCAACGATTAGCACTGGTTTGCTTGATAACAATGATAATTCTTTGACAAAGGCTTCCTCTTCAGCATGAGCCTGATAATTTTTCGCCGGTTTACCCTGCCCCAATAAGTCCCTGATTTTTTCCAGAATGGCTAATTGTTTCTGTAGCTGCTGGTCGCCCGAATGCGCTTTCAGCTGAATCTTGTGAATTCGGTTTTCGACAGTATCCAGGTCCTTCAGGATAATTTCCGATTCGACTATTTCAAAATCACGCTGCGGACTCAGCTGCGCGTCAATACGCGCCACATTGGGATTCTCGAAACAGCGAACAATATGTACAATAGCATCCACTGCCTGGATCTGACCGAGAAACTGGTTACCCAGCCCCTCCCCGTGCGAAGCCCCCTTGACCAGACCCGCCAGATCAACAAATTGTAAAACCGTCGGGATTACTTTTTGCGGTTGATAAATTTTTGCCAATAAATCTAACCTTTTATCGGCAACTTCCACCACCCCCACATGCGGATCAATCGTACAGAATGGGTAATTTTCCATTGGCACTCCGGCATGAGTCAGGGCGTTAAAGAGTGTCGATTTCCCCACATTTGGCAAACCAACTATTCCACATTTAAATCCCACCTCAACCTCTTTGCTAACTGATTTGATACGATGCTAAAAATAGAAATATTCCCGGTAAGTGGAAACAAAATAAATACCGATATAACTCTTGCACGCCGAAAGGAAAAATCGTAAATTTCCGTCCGCCGAAAGAGAATTGTTCTTTAGCATTGGAGTCGTAGTTTCCCGCTAAGGCGGGATTGAGCACCGGTTTGTCACGCCGGGGGTTGTCCCG
>CAZAKO010000104.1:0-6261 GCA_964485745.1 uncultured bacterium | reverse complement strand
TTTGTCCAGAATGTGGAGTTAGGGGGGGTGACCGTCGATGCCAATGGTAATCTTTATGTGGTCCAAAAATCACCTGCTACAGTTTTTAAAGTTGATTCTGTGGGAGTGCAAACCAATTTGGGAGATGCAACCAGAACCAGCGCGACTGATGTCAGGGTCTCCCCGGATGGAAATCTGGTGATATTAAAAGACTATCGCCGAGTCTATCGTTATTACTTGGCAACAAAGGAAGAGGTCGAATGGCTCGATACGAAAAAAACAAGTAAAAAGGCTAAAACGGGTGATTACGACAGATTTGGGAATTTCTATTATGGAGGAGTGGAGACTGATTTAAAAGTTGTTACTGCGATCGAAGATAGTACCGGTGTAGAATCGGGCTTTTATCTTAATGATGAAATCCAGTGCATCCGGGTGTTCAATGATTATCTGTATCTAATGATCGGCAATCCTCCGACCGGAATCTATCGCCATAGCGTAAGTTCCGATGGTACTTTAGGAGCTAAGGAGCCTGTCCTGGATTTGACCAATCTTGGCGAATATACCGCGGCAATACCACGGACGTTCACCATGTCAAGCACCGGTGATTTGTATCTTGGATTGGAGTATGAACAGTCAGTAATGATCTGGAAATCAGCTGATCACAGTATTGATCTCCTTTATAAAGATATACTTCCGTCATATGCCGTGCATTTAGAGTGGGGACCAGATAGGTATTTATACATGCTCATTGGCGGTGATGAATGGACCGTGATTCAGATTGATATGGGTTCACTAAGAGGAGCCTCGAAGTAAAGGAATTTGACATAAAAGAAAATTATTCGTTATTAATATTGAAAGGGCTGAATCACAATCAAAATCTTGTAATTATTTTTATTGTTCATAAACCAGTCAGTTCATCTGAGACCATTGGAGTATGATTTGAAAAATCCTATTTCAATGGTTTTGTTTTGAGACGCAGTTTCAATTATTGATTTGCTCTTTAAAAATAAAAATGTATCGAATACAGTAAAACCACAGAATTATTATTAAAGTTAACAAATAGGAGATAGTTTGATGAAGAATTGGAGTTGTTTGATGATTAGCATGTTAGCGATTTCGCTGCTGGCGCAGCCGTACGATGCCACACTGCAGGAAGTCACGGATTGGTCGGGATGGTCGGCAATCGTTGTTGAAAATGGACTGATTTCGACCGTGACGGTTCCGGCGATTGGCGCGCGTGTAATGCAGTACAATTTGGGTGAAAATCAGTTCATGTTTCGGAATACATCTCTGAATGGCAAAACCTACACTCCGAATAGTAATAACTGGTACAATTTTGGGGGATTCAAAAACTGGCCTGCCCCGCAGAACGATCCCGGTCGCTGGGGCTGGCCGCCACCGCCGACTCTGGATTATGGTAATTATAGTTATGAAATTTTATTCAATACGGCAGACTCAGCAGCAATTAAAGTCACCAGTCCGATCGAACAGTGGCGCACTCCTAATCTTCAGTTTATCAGGGTTATGACTGTATTCAAGAATAGTTCGAGGGTGCGGATGGAGCAGTTTCTGGTTAATCATGCCGATAGTGTTCAGGACTGGAGTGTCTGGGATATAACTCAGACTATTGTTCATCATCCCGACCAGCGGGATTATGAAAATTTCTGGGTCTATTTTCCCCTGAATCCCAACAGCAAATTCGGGAGTGAGGGCGTAAGCTGGAGCAGTAATTTTGGTGGAAAACCTAAGGTGCTCTACTACGGTGAAGTCGCTCCCGGGATATTTGGAGTACAATATGCCCGCGAGCAGAAAAAGGTATTTGCCGATGTGCCCGTTGGCTGGATTTGCTTTGCCGATTTAGATTCGGAAGTGGTTTATATCAAAACCTTTGACGTTGTCGAAGGGGCAACTTATCCGGATAATGGCGGCATCGCCCAGTTGTATACATCCTCAGCCGGAGATTATTTTGAAGTCGAGGTTACCGGTCCGATTGAAGATATTCCGGCGAACGGCGGGCAAATTGCCCTGACAATCAATTGGTGGGCGGCAAAAGTGAAGGGCCCAATTCTGAGTGTCAATTCAGTTGGAGCAATCCACCAGTATCTGAGAATTTATGGAGACGTCCTGACCGGGAATTTTGGAGTTTTTCACGTTGGTAAAGCCAAAATCCTGATGCTGGATGCCGATGGTCAGATTTTGACTGAAAGTTCTGAGCTGGAAGTCTCGCCATTACAAAATCTTGCCCTTTCAGAAAGTATCACCATTCCGGCTAATGCCGAGCGGATCGAACTTAGAGTCTACGCTCCCGATGGCAGCGAGATTGGCATCCTGGATGGGAACACAATTACCAACATCATAAGTGCTATTGCCAATCATCCCGATGTACCAACTTCTTGTAAGCTTTTCCAGAATTATCCTAATCCCTTTAATGCAAATACCCTGATTTCTTATCAATTAGCCGGAGAATCGAGAATTAAAATCACAGTATTAGATGCGCTGGGTCGGGAGGTGGAAGTGATCCTGAATCAGGTTCAAAGAGCCGGTGATTATCGTCTCAACTGGCATGCGGAGCACCTGAATTCTGGAATATATTTCATTAGAATTGAGGGTGATGGTTTTACACGCGTCAGAAAGTGTTTATTAATCAAGTGATTTAATAATGCAAAAGGTTGGGGTAAATATTTCAAAAACCAGCCGCAGCAGTGTTTGGACAACATTTGTTTTATTATCATTGATTAATCCTGCATTTACGCAGGAATTCAGCAATGGAATCCTTTATTTCAAATTCAAGCCGAGTAACAATATTACCCAACTTGTAACTTGGATAGAGGACTCCAATAACGAATACTAACGACTGTCTACATCACCAATTTCATCGGGCGCCGGGGCGGCGGCAACCGCACTAGTGATCCCAATATTGATTCCAATACCGGAAACCGCCTGAGCACCTTTCCAATCTGGGCATACCGACGCGGGGTGATTGATACAACTTATAGAGTCGAAAGTTATTATCCTCCGGCCGAGACACAATCCTCATATCCAGATGATATAAATGCCGTATCTGGTGCTACACCAGGGGCGAGTACTCAAATCAAATCCTGGCAATTAGCCGGTCTTCCCTTTGGTGAATACTATTGTTGGATTGAGGTAAATAAGTCCTTTGATCAAAATCAATCTCATAATTATTCCTGGTATCGCGGACAGCCCTCGGTCGTGTGGCAGGTTAGTATCAATGTCTCTAACACGGCTGATACCAGTCGGGTCCTGGATTACACAGGTTATGGCTCACCGGATGGTTCTGATGGGGAAATTAATCCGCCGGATTCGACGATTACGACGGCGGCTAATCTTCTTAATGATCTGGGTGGTTATAAATTTGAAGCTATTTATCTGCCGGGTAATGTAGGTGCAGTAGAACATTCTTACAGTTCGCCTGCTGATTTTTTCCGACTCGAGCAGAATTACCCTAATCCCTTTAACTCAACTACTGAGATAAGGTACTTTTTGCGGAATAATAGTCAGGTTAATCTGACAATCTATGATATTCAAGGTCGCGAAATTGGTGTGCTGTTGAGTAAACGACAGTCTGCGGGGAGCTATCGGGTTGTTTGGGATGGTAGAAACTTGATGGGCGAGAAGGTCGAAAGTGGAATCTATCTATACCAGCTGCGATCTGGTAAATTCAGCCGGATAAGAAAGATGGTCTTTTTAAAATAGGTATAGTGACCTTTAAGAGTTATTTAAAATTGCGTTTCACTTAAATTCTCTACTTTATCTTCCGATTGAGAATAAGTTACATGCTGTCCTGAAAATAGAGTCTATCTGTTTTCAATCCTCCAATGCTGCGGATCCGATATATCTGTTCTCCGTATCGGTAAAGAAGCAGTAATCGTCATAGCTCCGAATCAAATATCAAATAGTGGAGGGTCATTTTCAGAAAATCCTCCGGATTCTCGATATTAAATCATCGATGTTAAAAGTATTCTTGGTAAGATGCCTGCATGTTTGTATTGGAGTAATTCTAAATACGAGATAGGGTACAAGAGGCAACAAATTATTCTGCAGAAGTGTCAAAGGTTAAAAAAAATATGAAAAATAACTTGCATCTAATTCTCCATTGATCAATCAATAAATCAAATTAGGTTTGGTGGTGGAATAATCAGGAATAGAGTAAATAATTATAAAGGATGTTTTTATGAACACTAATAATAATGAAAATAGTGATCATTCGTCAAGCTCCAAAATACGAATTTTTAGGAACCGGTTTGGTCATTTTCGTGCCGGGTGGAGGATTTTGTTCTATATCTCGTTTGTATTAGTACTTTTCAAACTGTCGGATTTATTAAGCAATTCGTTTTTATTGGTTCGCGGCGAAAATCTCGGTGATTATGCCTTATTACTTAATCGGTTGATAAGCAAATTTGGCGCATTGTTGTCGGTGCTCATTCCGGGGCTGGCGCTTTTAAAATGGGTGGATAAAAGGCCGGTAACTCTTTTGGGAATAGGATATTATAAAGGAGCCGTGAGAGATTTTACGCGCAGCATGTTTATGGGATTTATCATTGTAACCTTTAGTGTCTTGATCTTATGGTTAACAGGGTGGGCTTCTTACTCATTCAACGGATTTTCAATGGATATTCTGCTATACTTGTTATGTTGTCTTATTGTGGCAATTATTTCAGCAGCTTATGAAGAGGTTTTATTTCGTGGTTATATTTTCCAGTCGTTGATTGAAGGAAGCAATTTCTGGATCACCCTGGGAATATATTCATTATTATTTGGAGCAGCCCATATTGGGAATCCGCAAGCGACAGTTTTTACAGTGATGTTTGCCGTAATCGCCGGGCTATTCCTCGGAGTAATATATTATAAAACACGAACTTTGTGGATGTGTATTGGAGTGCATTTTATGTGGAACTGGACCATGGCACTGTTGTATGGGATGGGAGTAGCTGAAAGTAAATTCCTGAGAAGGAGTCTGTTTAGTTATAAACCATCTGAATCCGTTTTAATCATCGGGACTGATGCTGTGAGTGAGATTATTTTGGGAATAATAATTATCGTTGTGACGATTTATCTTTGGCGGGCTAAATGGCTGAGACTGGTGGAAAGTAATCGGAAGCTGTGGGCAGCATATCCTCCAAAATATGGAATTGATCCAGAGCTGAACACATAATCTTTCTAATATTTTAAAAAATCCTTTGAGTATAGCAAAATAAAAGACAGCTGCTGGTTCACTAACCAGTGAGATCATGTTTTAATTAAAGCTCATCCAAACAGATTTCGTCGAGATTTTCAGCTGGGTTTTAAAATGTTGGGAATAGCATCTCAAGAATGCTGGGGATTAAACAGGATCCAAAATAAACCCAAATGATGTTTGAAAAATCCCGAACTTTGCTTATTCTTGATAGTCGGGAAGAATTAACAGCATTTAGTTTAAATACGAACAGTTCAAATGAGGGAGAAGGACACATGAATGAATCACTTGCCTATTGCGGCTTACTGTGCAACGGCTGTCCGATTTTCTTGGCGACTAAAGAGGTAAATACTACTCTAAAAGCCCGGATGAAGTCGGTAATTGCCCAAATGTCTAAAGAACTATATGGATTAGATCAGAAACCTGAAGATATCACCGATTGTGATGGGTGTTGGTCAGCCAATGACAGACTCTTTCCCGGTTGTCTCAAATGTCAGATAAGAATCTGTGCAAGAGAAAAAGATCTGGAAAATTGTGGAAATTGTCAGGAATATCCTTGTAATAAACTCGACGAAGTTTTTAAATATGATCCTGCAGCTAAGATGCGGTTGGATTTCATCCAACGAGTGACCCAATAACCAAAATAAATTACTGAGGATTGACAAAATGCAACCGGCGAAAAAATTTTTACCCATGATTGTTATGTTAGTTCAAATTACAATATTTGGATCAATTTTTACCTTTACTCAAGCCCAGGAGTATGTTGAATCTCCCCCGGTTCGGGAGCGCTTGTTGATGGATTTCGGCTGGCGTTTTGCACTGGGTCATGCCAGCGATGCTGAGCGGGATTTCGATCACGGTACCGGTTATTTTTCCTACTTTGCTAAAACCGGCTATGGTGATGGTCCGGCGGCTGGCAATTTTGATGACCGTGCCTGGCGGATTATCAATCTGCCACACGATTGGGTGGTTGAATTGCCCCTTGACCACCGCGGTAGTCACAGTCATGGTTACCAGGCTATCGGTCGAGCATTTCCGGAAAACAGTATTGGCTGGTATCGTAAACATTTTTTCATTCCCGAATC
>CAZAKO010000103.1:4902-6302 GCA_964485745.1 uncultured bacterium | reverse complement strand
TAATGCTTTATAATTTGACCCGATTTCTCGTCCGTCAGTAGCCGGAATTGAAATGACGATGAGCTAAGAGTGGTTTGTGAAATTACCTGGTCAAAATAGCATTTCGACCTACATTGTTTTATCAGCTCCTAAGACCTGACGCACCTTCGAATAAATCAACCTTCAGAAGGTTGACAAAATGAACTGATATTTGAGTCGGATTTATCGGGAAACCTTCTGAAGGTTTTACTTGAGTTTGCTCCAGTATAACCAAAAAAGCCGGCGTTAAACCGGCTTTCTTAGTTGATAGAGAGGAGGGATTACTTGACTTTAATTTCGACTTGTTTGGCAAGCGATTCTTGCAGTTTGGGAATTGTGATGTGCAAAATGCCATCATGATATTCGGCTGCGACATTTTCCTGATCGGCATATTCAGGTAACCGGAATGTTCGCTGGAAGGCTCCGAAGACTCTTTCACTGCGATGGTAATTTTTACCTTCGGTTTTATGCTCCTGAGTCTTTTCGCCGGAAATCGAAAGGACATTGTCTTTGACATTGATCTTGATGTCATCTTTCTTCATACCCGGAAGTTCGGCGCTAATTTCAAATTCTTGATCATGTTCCTCGATATCCACTGCAGGTGAAAAGGCAGTCAAGGCTGTCTCTTCATCCTCGAGATTATGAAAGAATGAGTCAAACAAACGGTCGAATTCATTACGTAATCCAACTACTCCTCTTGGGCTCCATCTGACGAGTGTCATAACACACCTCCTTTTGGTTTGGTTATTTAATTTTCACTTCGATTTGTTTTGGTTCTGCTGCTTTTGATTTTGGGATTGAAATCCGTAGAATCCCATCTTTAAATTCAGCGTCAACAGATTCCTGGTTTATTATTTTAGGCAATTCAAAACTTCTTTTGAATTTTCCGAAAATCCGCTCCTTGAAGTGGTAATTGTCAGTTTTCGATTTCTTTTCGGACTTTTTTTCACCTTCGAGGCTGAGAATATTGTCCTTAAGGGTGATTTTTACATCACCTTTTTTAACGCCGGGAAGTTCTGCGCGGAATTGGTATTCATTCTCGTTTTCTTCAATGTCCACTTTAGGACACAGGTAGCATGCTTCCCTTTCGCTGTACGGCAACGAACCGAAAAAGGAATCAAGCAGCCGATCGAAATCGTCGTGATATTTGATCAAAGACCTTCTGGGTAATACGTTAGTGATTGTCATGGTTTATCTCCTTCTTTTTATTGGTTATCGTTTTTCAAAAACCGTGATACATTGGGACAATCATTGTGCCGCAACGTGCCAATTATTATTTTGTCATATGCAGCTGAAGATTTGGCGTCTTGATTCTGTCGGTGTGTCAATCTCATGAATATTGACAGTCATCATTGGCATAAAATTGCCGATTAGTCAAGGTC
>CAZAKO010000103.1:1704-4802 GCA_964485745.1 uncultured bacterium | reverse complement strand
ATCTCATGAATATTGACAGTCATCATTGGCATAAAATTGCCGATTAGTCAAGGTCAATTGGCTGCCAATTAATTTTGGAGCAGTGCCGGCTTGACAATCCATCTACGGTTCGGTAAATTCGAGCAAAATTTTTAAGGAAACGAAGAAATGGGTAGAGTAAGTTTGAAAAATATGGTCTTTTACGGATACCATGGGATTGCCGAGTCAGAGAAAATCCTGGGCGGGCGCTTTGAAGTTGACCTGGATCTGGAATTTGACATGACTGCTGCGATTAAAAGCGATCATTTAAAAGATACTACCAGTTATGAGGACCTTTATAAATTAGTTTATGAGGTAGTGACTAAATCCAAGTTTTACCTGATTGAGGCGCTGGCAGGTAAAATTGTTAAAGAAATATTCAATCATTTTTCACCGGAGAAGGTGACGATACGCATCCGGAAACCGAGTGCACCGGTAAAAGGTGTCCTGGATACCGTTGAAGTCGAAATCAGCTGTGATAGAAACCAAGTAAAGGACCTGGCTTGACCTGGTTTCCGGTATATTTGGGATTTGGTTCGAATATCGCCGATCGGGAATCATTTTTAAAACAGGGGCTAGATTATTTAGTCTCCCGAAATCACTTTCAGATTACCCGGATTTCGAGTCTGTATGAGACCGAGCCCAAATACCTGAAGGAGCAAGATTATTTTTATAATTTTGTCGCTGAAGGTTCCACCGATTTAGATGCCGACGAGCTGCTAACTTATTGTAAAAAAATAGAGCAGGATTTAGGACGTAATTTTCGGCAGGTGCGCTACGGACCGCGGGAAATTGACCTTGACATACTCTTTTTTGCCGATGAAATTGTTCATAATGAGCGGCTAAATATACCTCATCCCAGGATTGCCGAACGCAAATTCGTTTTGCAACCACTAACGGAAATAGCACCGGCATATATCCATCCTGTTTTAAAGGTTACAATCAGCGAGCTGTTTCAATCGTGCAAAGATCTAAGTCAGGTTGCCAAAATTAAAGATTTAATTTCTTGGATAAGTGCTTAAATTATGAGTTAGGATTAGTGAATTTATGAAGCATTTATACTATATCGCCATCGAAGGAGTAATCGGAGTCGGCAAGACCTGTTTTGCCCAGCTGTTAGCGGAGCGCATGTCCGCCCGCTTAGTGTTAGAGAAATTCGAAGAAAATCCTTTTCTGGAGGATTTTTATCATGATCCTGAGCGGCATGCTTTCCAGACTCAATTGTTTTTTTTGTTAAGCCGCTATCGTCAGCAACTCGAACTGAAACAGGTAGATTTATTTCACAATCTATTAGTTGCCGATTATATGTTCGATAAGGATAAACTGTTTGCCAATTTAAACCTGAACGATAAGGAATTAGTGCTTTACAATCTAATTGCCCGGCTGCTCGAAAAGGAGATTCCCAAGCCTGACTTAGTGGTCTTTTTACAAGCCAGTACTGACCGACTATTAATGAATATTAAGAAACGCGGCAGGAGTTATGAACGAGAGATTTCGCGCGAGTATATCGAATCGCTGAACCAAATCTATAACGAGTATTTTTTTCGCTATAATTCCAGCCCTTTACTGATTATCAACACCAATGAAATTGATTTTGTCAAGAACCAGGATGATTTGAATGAACTTTTAGTACTTTTACAAAAACCAATTTCGGGAACGGTCTATTATAATCCCAAACAAAGGGAATAATTGTGTTTCGCTTATTATTAATCATCATCGTCATTTATCTATTTTGGAAGATTTTAGAGCCTTATATAACTAAAATTTTTACCCCGAAGAGTGAAATTAAGGGTACCGCTAAGTCGAAGGAAATCAATATTAATCCGGATAATATCGAAGATGCTCAGTTCAAAGAGATTGATGAATCCAAATCTGATCATAAAAACTCCCCTGAGCAATGACCCCAATTCTCAAATTGATTTCTATTATAATTCTGATGCTGGGTATAAGTTGCATACCTCGCCATGAAGATCTGACGGCCTGGAATGAACTAATTAAGGCCCATCTGGTTCTTTATCCACGTATGCAGCCGGAGGATGTTTATAAGTTGGTTTACCAGGGCAGCATGGGTCCCGGACATCTGGGAAATGACACTACGCAAATTGCAGATTATCTCAAAGACGAGTTGAATTCAATTGAATCCTCGGTAGATGAAAGTCTTATTGAGCAAATTGCCCCTGATTCGAGTTATATCCGGATTAATTTGAAGCGCTTTAAATCTGAGAATCGCGATCCGATGCTGCTGGTAAGAATCATTGCTCAATCTGCGAATATTCCAAAACAAACCAAAAGCCGATTGGTAAGAGTGTGGTCAAACGTCTGCCGGGAAGTTGAGAGTGGAACGATTCCCCTCAATAAGACCGTATTTCACCAATTCGACCAATTGGTCAAAAAGAATGACTATCCGGTTATTCACCATTCGCCGGAGTATATGCAAGCATATCAGCCCGCCTATCGGGTCGTATCCCGTGAAATCTGGCTCGGTCATATTAATCATTAATTGCAGGATCAAATGATTACCAATGTATTTTTACTCTCGGTGATTTTGGGTATTATCATTGCCCGGATTCAATTTCGTCATCAACGAAAAAACCGGCAAATTCAGCGCAAGACTTTAAAACTGCTGTTAATGAGTATCCTGTATGCGGTTTTAGTGGGATTTATTTTTTATCACTTTAAGCAAATTGATGCGGTGCGTTTTTATCTGCTCCTGATTACCTCGGGATTAGCGGTTGCGCTCTTCATGCTTTTTGAAAGGCTAACGCTCAAATATTGGTGGATGGTGGTTATTGTCGGGCTGTTGGTCGGGGTCGGGAATTATTTTTTCCTGACTTATAAAGCCGAACACATGACTCAGGGCTGGTTTTTAGTCGGCTGCGGACCGGCTCTTGGATACCTGATTCGCGGCGCGATCTCCCGGCAGTGGAAACGCAGGGAACCGGAAACTGAGGAATAGCAACTTAGCTGACTATCAAGCTATTCTCCCCAAGATTTTTATTTTTTTGCTGCAAAATATTTGACTTCCAAATAGGGAATCAGCTGCGATTCCTGGACGACGCTTTGGTTGTCGGTTTGCCCGA
>CAZAKO010000103.1:0-1604 GCA_964485745.1 uncultured bacterium | reverse complement strand
ATCGGGGCAGCGACGATCTGATATTCCATGCTGGGCCAAAAAGATGTTTCGACTTTGACTAAATATTCACCGGCTTTAACGGGTTTTCCCTTTGTGTCTTTCAAATCCCAGACATAGATATGGTCTCCCAGATCAATACTGGCAGCGGTAACACCATCAACATCCGTAAATTTGGATGACTTGGTATATTTGGGAAGATTAATCTGTTTTTCCTTGGCAAAGCCGGTGAATCCGGAAACGTAGATAGTTTTGACAAAGTTGCCCTTTTTATCTTCAATCCAGACGGCGGTTTGCGGCGCCAGTTCGTCGCGAAAGCCGAGGATAAATTCAACTGCCACAAAAGGTTTTTGATATTCATCCGGATTCAGATGCTTGACCGAGGGACACATGGTCTCGAAAGCTAATTGGGAAGCCGCAGTCTTGCGATAATTTTTAATCACATCAATCCAGAGAGTCGTTGCCTTCTTCTGATAAGCATAGCCCAACCAGTATAGTGCCTCGGCTTTGACCTCGTTGGCGGCATTACTCTGACTCACCATTTCCAAATCCTCAATCGCTTCATCTAATTTGCCCACAAAGAATGGCATCATTACACCGATTATTCCGCGGGTAAGTCGCAATTCCATATTATCCGGTAAAATTCTAACGGCTTTGTCACATACATTAGTTATATCGAAGGCAATATTAGTCATGTAATTTTGATCTTGATAGATATTTTCGTTGTAACCAAGATTTGCCAATTCACTAATTGCCTGAATAAGTAACTGATAGGCCTCAGCTGAGGTTGAATCAATGGCGAGTCCTTTCTTCAGGACATTGACCGCCTCTTGATAGTTTTTTGTATCAATGTAGGCTTGTCCCAAGCGAAGGTAAAGCAGGGAATTTTCAGGATCTTGCTCTATGCTTGCTTTCAATTTAGCCAGGTCTTCAGAAGTATATTTTTTAACTTCGGTCTTAACCGGCGGTTTTGCTTCTTTAGGCTTGGATACTTTTACAAGATTCTGTTGCGCTTCTACTGCCAGCGTTGATCCGGGCGCTAATTCATCAACTTTTTCCCAGGCCGCTTGGGCTTTTTCCTTTTCACCTTGTTTAAGATAGCCTTCTCCCAATGCATTATAGGTTCGGACCAGTAATTCAGGTGAAGTTCCTTGCGGCGTGGTTTGGTATATTTTCAAGACGGTCTCGAGGTCTTCGATTCCCGAATCCAGTTTATTCATGAATGCTGGAACTTTGGTGCTCATAAATCCACGATTGAATCGGGCAACCGGATTTTCCGGATCAAGGACGACAGCTTTGTCTAAATTTTCATAGGCAATACCGATGAATTTGCCTGCCTGCATGAAATTATTAGTACTGCCCGCCTGCATCCCGCGATACAAACCGAGGTACGAATATGCGGTCGAATTATCCGGATACTTTTGAATTGCCTCTTCCATCACCTGAGCCGCCTGTTCCAGCTCTCCGGCGCGATTGTGACTTTCCGCTTTGGCGACGTATTCTTCGATGGTTTGACCGAGAAGTGCCTGGTTTAAGATTAAAATAGCGAGAGCGCAAAATGCCGTTTGAATTACTTTCATGGAGTACCCCCTGATGATATATTAGTT
>CAZAKO010000102.1:0-6367 GCA_964485745.1 uncultured bacterium | reverse complement strand
TAATCAGCCTCAGATTGCGTCACAACTTTGGATAGGTCTGCGAGAATGTCCTCTTTAGGAAAAAACGAACACCGCTCGACCTGCAGGTGGTCGGTTCTACCTAGCTGGCAATAGACGCAGGAATAGGAACAAACCTTGGGCGGAATCGGACTAACTCCGATGGATCGTCCCAAACGTCGTGATGGCACCGGTCCGTAGGCAAACATCCTAAACGCTTTCTAAAATTTCAAATTGGAAAATACAAATTTTTAATTTTAAATTCAGATTGTCTCCCCTGAGATTTTAAGTCAGGTTGGGTAATTTTACAATGATTCATTTATCGCTTTAATAACTCTATCCTTTGATGCCACCCAATCCAAAATGGCCAGCTACCGTAGGATTAGAGGTAGCTTGCAGTTTTCCACTCTTATATTTTTCGATAGCCTCACAAACGATACCCCCGACACCGGCGATAATCCTGATCCCCGCTCCCTCAAAAACCCGAAACGCATTCGGACCACAATTTCCGGTTAGGACTACTTTAACGTCATTCTGCGACATCAACTGTGCCGATTGAATGCCGGCACCACCGCCTGCCACAATATTAGAATTCTCGATAGCCTTATACTCCATCGTATCGGTATCAACAATAATAAAATATTGACACCTCCCAAATCGGGGATCAACCAAAGAATCTAAATTGTTCCCCTGCGAAGTTACACAAATCTTCATCTTCCTTAGACCTCCTTTCGACAATCCTGACCATGTTGGTGCTCGGTTTTTGCTACTCCATATCCCTTACCTAAACCCGGCTTACAGATATTCTCACTACCTTGAAGTGTCCCGGCAATGATTTTGTCAATCGTTTCATCTATTGTTCCGCTTATGCCAACGACAGTTTGGATCGCTTGCTCGGCAAATAGACTCGATGCCCTTTGTCCCATGCCGCCAGCAATGATACAATTAACTCCATGTTGACTTAAAAACTGAGGCAAGTAGCCGGGATGATGACCTGGATTTTCAATTACTTCTCTTTTCACTAATTGTCCGTTTTCGATTTCCAAAATCGTAAAATTAGGGCAGCGCCCAAAATGAGCTGACACAAAGTTGCCATCGGTTGAAATTGCAATTTTCACGATTTACTCCATATCTCTTGACTTGACTCAAGTCCTCGTGGACTTGAGTCAAGGCTGTTCATTTCTTCATTTCTACTGCTTCCCGGTTTGGGATTCAAGTTCATTCAATCTTTGCCTAATGTCCTCAAGAGACTTCTCAAGATATTCCGCCTGATCCTTCAACACCTCTTTCTCCTGCTGTTTGGTCATCGCTGGAGCTGCCGGGGCATAAGCCGGATATGGATACATGGCGCGCTGCCAGCCAGTCAATCCGGTAGCGTAATACCAATTTCTCCAACCTCGGCCGCCGCCTCGACCAAAACCACGTCCAAATCCCATCCCGGCTCTAAATCCAGGATTGGCATATCCAGGTACTGAATAACCAGCACAGTATCCCGCTGCACGTCCGGTCATTTGACCCATTCCTGTAGGTCCGGTTCGATCTCCTCTGGGCATAACTGCCTCCTTTCTATTATTTAACTTCTTGTCATTACTGTCCCACATTTCGGGCAATTTCGCTGATTACAGGGCTGCCCGACAATATGAGGTCCTCTAAAACCACATCTCGGGCAAACACACTCACCGCCAGGACCGGCAGCAAATTGTCCGCCTCCGCGTCCGGTTCTGCCACCCCGACCGGCTCCTCGCCCGGTACCAGCACCCTGACCTAAAGGACCTGTTCCGTTTCCTCGAGGCATTATCCACCTCCTTTCAGTTTTAAATTAATAACCACGGCCACCGCGAAATCTCCCCCGCTGCCCACAACCATGTCCGCCGTGACCACCAAACCATTGATTCAAATGAACCACATTTGACGAACCGCAATTGGTACAATTCTGGGATAATTCGCCGGGATTATCAACCCGCTCAAATTCGCCACAATTGAAACATCTCAGGAGCTGAGTCGAAAAGGTATAATGACCACCTTCGATCACTAACTCTTTCACTCCGACAATCGCCTCGGCAACCTTCTGGTGAGCCTTCTCAATCAAGCGCGTAAAAGTCGGGCGGGATACTCCCATAATCTCGGCTGCCGCCTGATGATCAAGCCTTTCTGAATCGGCTAAGCGGATCGCCTCATATTCATCGAGAGTCAAATAAACGTATTCTAAAAACCTGGCTGGCACACCCATTGGCTTCATGCCCTGAATTTTTGGCGGTTCCAGCACTTTGCGTTCTTTGGTAGGTCTCGGCATAGTCACTCCATATTGAACCTAAGTTCATAACCAATATAATGCACCTATGTTCATAATGCAAGCTGTTTATCCGACCAGGCAGTAAATCAGCTTGTGGTTAGCCTCGCACCAACCTAAATTCCACCTCGTTATTAATAGCGGTCTTTCAATAATGTGGTACTTCATCAGCGTCCTATCCGGTTTCTTCTTTGCCAGCGCCGACGCCCTATCCAAAAAAGAGTCCCAAAGAACTTCGGCAATTGTCCTGGCGTGGGTTCGGGAATTCTATGCCCTGCCCTTTCTACTCCCAATTTTATTTTTCATTGAAATACCAGAATTAAAACCAGGTTTCTGGGGCGCCATATTATTATGTGTCGCAATCGACCTGATCACCACGTTTTTATATATGAAAGCAATCCAAATTGCGCCGCTCTCGCTGACGATTCCCTATTTGGGTCTGACTCCTCTTTTTTTATTAATCGTACCGGTAATTGTCATAGGTGAACACCTTTCATTAATCGGTATAATTGGTGTTATCTTAGTTTCACTTGGAACCTATGTCCTCCAGTTGGACCGCGCCAAGTACGGTTTTCTCGAACCCTGGCTGGCAATTTTCCGCAATCGTGGTTCGCTCGATATGCTGATTGTGGCAATTTTGTATGCGGTCACGGCGACTTATGGCAAGGTTGCAATTATCAAGTCCTCGCCGCTCTTTATGGCAATCGTTTACTTTTCACTGTTAGCCGGAATATTTACACTTATATTGATAATATTCAAACGCAGAGAAATGCCAACATTATTTGCTCGTCCAATTCAAAAGCTCGGCATCGGGCTGGCCATGGCGTTGATGGCGATTACTCATTTCAGCGCCATCGGCATGATCCAGATTGCTTACATGATTTCACTTAAGCGTCTAAGTTTGTTGTTTGCGATTATTTACGGTGCTTTGTTATTTAAAGAAATAAAAATAAAAGAGCGCCTGGCAGGTGGCATGATCATCATTGCCGGCGCAATCTGTATTGCGTTGGCTTAATTTTTAGATTGAAAAGTTGGCGATTCGCTTACCGTAAATTACACCGATTCCGGAATCACTCGCCCGCTCTAAGAATCCCCGATAAGGATGATGGGCAAGAAAGACAAAACCTTTGGCATTCAGGAGCTTAATCGTATTCTGCACGGCACTCAATTCGATAAATGACTCCCTGGTAATCGGATACGAAAAACACTGAAAGATATAGAAATGACAGCCTTTCATCATGGCAATATCAATCATTGATTCGGCGCGCATGCCTTCCGGGATTGAATTCCGGTTAAGCCGGACATCTAAGCGCACATCATCATACTGGCTGCGGTGAACACGCAAAAATACCAGTTCGCGCAGCCAACCTCCGTTGAACAGATAATCAGCCCCGCTGCCGACGATTTCCATTGTTTTCTGGCGCTCAGGATTCCCAAACCGGAAACGCATTTTATCACCAGCGGCTTCATAAGTCACCACAAAACGATGCTGGGCGTTCATCTTCCACTGGATATCTTGCTTATTATCGCCCATGTCATTCCATTCCTGGCGAATTTTATCAATAAACGGAATCACATCATCTACGTTATTGCCGATAAAATAGGATAATCCACTGCGCTTGCCGATCTCCGGATCATAACGGGTTCCGGACTCGATCTCAATTCCCTGCAGGGCAGAATATTCATTAACCGTCAGATTCAATTGAAAGGATTTCTTCTCGCCACTCCGGACATTAACCAGCCGCGAATGGTTGGTATCAATAAAATTTACCTCCTTATCAGCCTGTTTGAATACCTCTGCCGCCAGTAAAACATAAAGCGGATCACCACCACCGGTATTCAAGACAATTTCATGCTCGGGATAGTCTTTGATAACCTGTCTACACTGTTCGACGAAATCCTCGATCTCCGGCTGGATTTCGCGACTCTCATAGGTGGCATTGATTTTACCCGAGAGCGCCGACTCAATCCGGCTGACCATCGTCTTTTGCTGACTCGTGCGCAACCAGACGATTGCCTCCGGCTTTCTTAATATCGCTCCGAGATAGGCGGTCAGCGGCGAATCATCTACGAGGCAAACTTCTAACAGTGGCATTTCTATTCCTCATTTCTATTATTCCATAACCAATATCCCAATCCGCAATTTTATCCGTTGAAATTTAATAATTAATCAACATTAATCAATATATCTAAAATGTTTTTGAGGTTTTGGAGGATTAAGAACGCCCGCATCCCGTATAAGGGTCAGCCTTTTTCATTTCCTTTTTAGCGGTCAATTTTGTATAATTCGAGGAGTTGATTTCAATAGATTAATCCGATGATACTATGCTTGAGTGCTAATTTTTTCTGCATAAATTTAGATTGAAGGGAAGCGAGATAAGTGAATCCTAAATCAATTGAAAAGCATTACCAATTGGCGCAGGAGCTCTATGCCGAGAAAGGGGTGGATACCGACAAAGCCCTCAATGTTTTAAATAGTATCCAGCTCTCCCTGCCCTGCTGGCAGACGGATGATGTGACCGGTTTGGAATATCGGGATAAACACACCAATAACGGCGGGATTATGACCACCGGCAACTACCCCGGACGAGCGCGCAATATGAACGAAATTCGGATGGATCTGGAGAAAGTACTCACACTAATTCCTGGCAGACATCGCATCAGTCTGCATGCAATGTATGGTGATTTCCAGGGGCAAAAAGTTGACCGCAACGAGATCGAACCGGCTCATTTTCAATCCTGGATTGATTGGGCAAAAGAGCTGCGGATTGGTTTGGACTTCAACTCGACCTACTTTGCTCATCCCAAGGCAAATTCGGGATTTACCCTGAGCAGCAAGGATGAAACCATTCGCAGCTTCTGGGTCGAGCACGGCAAAAGGTGCCGCAAAATTGCTGCCCGCATTGGTGCAGCTCAGGGCAGTCCGTGCATCCATAACACCTGGATCCCCGATGGCAGCAAAGACCTGGTCATTGACAAATGGGGCTATCGGGAAAACTTACGGAAAAGCCTGGACGAAATTTTTTGTAAGCCTTATCCCAAAACACACCTGCGGGATTCCGTGGAAAGCAAGCTCTTCGGCTTAGGCAGTGAGACCTTTGTCGTCGGCTCGTACGATTTTTACTTGAGCTATGCTCTCAAAAAACAGGTAATGATTTGCCTTGACATGGGGCACTTCCATCCGACCGAATCCGTGGCGGATAAGTTGAGCGCCATTCTGCATTTCAGCGATAATCTGTTACTCCACATCACCCGTAGTGTGCGCTGGGACAGCGACCATGTGCCCATTCTGAATCAGGAATTATTGGAATTGACCAAAGAGATTGTTCGCAATCGCCTGTTGGACCGCATTTTCCTGGCACTCGACTTTTTCGATGCCAGTATCAACCGCATCAGCGCCTTCGTCATCGGCATTCGGGCAACTTTGATCGCCCTGCTGGCAGCCCTGCTGGAACCAGTTGATCAACTCCAGGAATCCGAAAAAACCGGCAAAACTCATATTACACTTTCACTGGTTGAAGATTATAAAACCATGCCCTTGAATGCGGTGTGGGACTATTACTGCCTGATAGCCAATGTGCCACCCGCCAACCAATGGATTCCGGAAGTTGAAAAATATGAGGAACAGGTTCTGAGCAAGAGAAAATGAATTTTAATTTTTTATCATAACCCTCAAAACCTATCCATAACTGAAATAAGGAAAATGAAATAACCGAGGGGACAAGCAATTATGCCGAAACAAAGCCGCCTGATTTCTCGTCTCGATGCCCTGTATGAATTCGATCGTGAACCGGTCAGTCAGGAAAAATTGCAGGGATTTGGTAATTTTTTAGGGCTTTATGCCGGTGAGCATGTGGCGGGCACGGAATTCGTCATCGGACCGCTTTTTGTTGCCCACGGTGTGTCTGCACCGGATCTTTTTTTAGGATTAATTGTCGGCAACATCCTCGCGGTGCTGTCCTGGGCTTTTTACTGCGCTCCGATTGCGGTAAAAACCCGTTTAACGCTTTACTGGCAGCTGCGCAAGATTTGTGGTCCGTATATCAATTTCGTCTACAGTATCGTCAATGCCGTGATGTT
>CAZAKO010000101.1:0-6490 GCA_964485745.1 uncultured bacterium | reverse complement strand
CAGGTAAAAGCGAATTTTGTCCTTGCGAATCCTGAATTACCCCAATATATTTTAACGGAATGGTTAATGTAGACATAGATAAAATTTTCTTTTATCCGCCCAGTAAGGGTTATGCCATTATCCTGAAGGAGAGGAATGGTAATCGCCATTTGCCGGTAATTGTCGGAGTTTTCGAAGCTCAATCTATTGCGCTGGCATTAGAGCAGGTCAAAATGCCCCGCCCGATGACCCATGACCTTTTTGTCCGCTTTCTTAACCAGCTGGACCTTAGTATCAAGGAGGTAATTATTAATGATCTTATCGGGGGCACTTTTTATGCTCAAATTAATTTAGTTAATGAACATAATCATACCAATTATCAAATTGACAGCCGCCCCAGTGATGCCATCGCAATTGCGCTGCGAGTTAATGCGAATATTTTAGTCAGCGACAAAGTCATGCAAGAGGCTGGTCAGTTGACCAGTAGTCTTGAGGTTCAGGAGAATAAAGGAGCTCCTGCCACCGCTCCTACCGAAAACGAAATACTTGATCGGCTGGTGGAGTTGAAGACAAAATTGCAGGTCGCCATTGATGATGAAAATTACGAGTTAGCGGCTAAATTGCGAGATCAGATTATTGCACTGGAAAAAGAAGCCAAAAATAATTAGGCGGATTACAAATACGATGAAAAGGTGACAAATTTTGTCACCCTTTTTGATTGAGGTTTTTAAAAGCGATTTCGGCGGCTTGCTGTTCGGCAATCCGTTTCGTCGAACCCTGTCCCTGACCGGCAAGTTCCTGCCGAATATAGACGGCAATTGTATAATGCGGCGCATGGTCCGGACCTTCAATTTTTTCGATTTGGAACACGGGTTGACCCAACCCTTTTTTCTGACAATATTCGATTAACTGTCCTTTGTAATTATACTGTGCCGGCTCGACATCTTTTTCGCGCGGCGAGGTCAGCGATTGCCGGATAAACTTCTGAGTGGGTAAGATGCCCCCATCTAAATAGATTGCTCCAATTACCGCTTCCAAGGTGCTGGAGAGTAAATTTTGGCGTGTGGCGGGAGAGTTTAGGTTCAGACCCTTGTCAACCTTGACATATTGTTGTAAATCCAGCGATGCCGCGACCTGGGATAATATTTTGCTGTTTACTAATAGCGAGCGCAAGTTGGTTAGCTCACCCTCCGGTTTGGCTGGATATTTTTGAAATAGATATTCTGATATGACCAGTTCGAGTACTGCATCGCCTAAAAATTCCAGTCGTTCATAGGAATCGTTGGTTGTTGAGACATAAGAACGATGGGTTAAGGCTATGTCCAGTAATTGTGGATTTTTGAAAGCGTATCCGAGTTTTTGTTCTAAATTGCTCGGAAATCTTCTTATGCAAAATCGCTTAAAAAATGACAATGCTCAGGGCTCGAATCTTTTTGCAGTTAATACCGCGTTGTGACCGCCAAATCCGAAATTACTGCTGAGTCCGTGGATGACCTCTTTTTCGACAGCTTGATTAGGTGTATAATTCAGATCGCACTCGGGATCCGGTTCCTCTAAGTTGATTGTGGGAGGAATGATCTGGTCACGGAGAGTCAGACACAGGGCGATAAATTCAACACCTCCGGCAGCTCCTAAAAGGTGACCAGTCATGGATTTGGTGGAACTAATACTTAAGTTATATGCATTCTGACCGAATACTTTTTTAATTGCGATTGTTTCGAATTTGTCATTAAGTGGGGTCGAGGTTCCATGAGCATTAATGTAATCATAGGATTCTTTCGGAATGCCTGCCATCCTGATCGCGGCGTCAATTGCTAAAGCTTGCCCCTTACCTTCCGGATGAGGGGCGGTGATATGATAGGCATCGGCAGAGAATCCGTAACCGGTTATTTCGGCATAAATATTCGCATCGCGTTTCAGAGCATGCTCCAGCTCTTCTAATACAACAATGCCGGCACCTTCACCGATGATAAAGCCATCCCGCTGGCGATCGAATGGCCGGCTGGCTTTTTGAGGCTCGGAATTGCGCCGGGAGAGGGCTTTCATGTTGGTAAAACCAGCCAGCGAAAGGGGTGAAATACTCGCCTCGGCACCACCGGTTATGATGACATCCGCATCACCACTCATAATGTGTTGCAGGGCAATTCCGATCGTGTGAGATGAAGATGCACACGCCGAGCTAATCGAGTAATTAGGTCCAAGAAAGCCATGGTTTATGGCAATATGTCCCGCGATAATATCCGGAATCATCATCGGGATAAAAAAGGGACTGACAAAGCGACTGCCCTTAGTCAAGAGATTCGCATGCTGCTGCTCGAGGGTCTGAATGCCACCAATCCCGGAGCCGACAATCACCCCAACCCGCTCGGGATTGACGTGATAATCGAGGAGTCCGGAGTCCTGGAGTGCTTGTTCGGCAGCGGCTACTCCGAACTGGGTTACCCGATCCATGCGTTTCGAATCTTTCAGGTTGATCCATTTAGTTGGATCGAAATTCTTAGCTTCGGCGGCAATCTGGACGGGCAAATCAGCGCAGGGGAAAGCGCTGATTTTATCAACGCCACTGACACCGTGCACCAAGTTTGCCCAAAAGGTTGCGACATCGTTCCCGACGGGGGAAATGATGCCCGCACCGGTTACAACAACTCTTTTTTTCATAAAGAATTGGACTTTATTTGAGATTGTCGAGGTAGTTTACGACATCCCCCACGGTTTTTAATTTTTCCGCCTCTTCATCAGGGATTTCGATGCCGAATTCCTCTTCCATTTTCATGATCAATTCGACCGTATCGAGCGAGTCGGCTCCCAAATCATCAATAAATGATGCCTCAGGAGTAATCTTGGTCTTTTCCACGCCGAGCTTATCGGCAACGATTTCCTGAACTTTTTCAAAACTACTCATTCTATCCTCCTACTTAAGTTTACATGACCATGCCACCGTCAACCTTGATAACCTGACCGGTGATATAATTCGCCAGAGGTGATGCCAGAAATAGAGTTAGGTTGGCTACATCGGTGGCTGACCCCGCGCGTTTGAGCGGTATCTTTTTTAAAAATTCCTCTTTTACCTGATCACTTAGATTATGAGTCATCTCGGTTTCAATGAAGCCGGGTGCAATGACATTAACGGTAATATTGCGACTGGCTAATTCCTGAGCCATAGTTTTGGAGAATCCGATTACTCCAGCCTTACTGGCGGCGTAATTTCCCTGGCCGGCATTACCGGTTATCCCAACTACGGAGCTAATGTTGATGATGCGACCGTAACGCTGTTGGATAAAATACTTGGCAGCAGCTCGGGTGGTTAAAAAAACACCTTTTAGATTAGTAGCTAAGACCGTGTCCCACTGATCGTCTTTCATCCGGAATAGCAAGGCATCCCGGGTAATCCCGGCATTGTTGACTATGATATCTATTTTACCAAAGGCTTCTATGGTACGCTCCATTAACCTGCTGACCTGATCTGCCTTGGTTACATCGCAGGGGAGAGTGATGAAGCGATGGGATTTTGCGGTGAAAGCCGCGGCAGCGTCACGAAGCAATCCCTCATCATAGTCGGTGAGGGTGACTGCCGCACCGCACTCGGCAAAGCGCTCGGCGATGGTGCGACCGATACCTCGCCCCGAACCGGTAACGATTACTACATATTCCCGAAAAGTCAATTCCATTGCAAATCCTCCAATTCGGCGACATTCGAAACGCCGGCGAGAGTTACCTCGCTGTTGATCCGCTTGACTAGTCCCTGTAAGACTTTTCCGGGGCCCACCTCCAGAAATCTGGTTGCTCCATCTTTGATCATATTTTCAATGGTTGTCGTCCAGAGCACCGGGTGAGTCAACTGCAGATAAAGGCGATCGCGGATGACTTGCGGATCGCTGGAAGCTGTTCCAGTTACATTAGAATAAATTGGGCAGCAGGGTTTGTTGAACCGGAGCTTGTCCAGGGATTGTTTGAGCTTGGCACTGGCACTTTGCATTAATTCCGAATGAAATGCGCCCCCAACCGATAGTTCGATTACCCGCTTGGCGCCAGCCTCTTTGAAGCTCAGCATCAGCGATTGAACGGTATGAGTATCACCACTGATTACAATCTGGTTGGGCGCATTGTAGTTGGCGATATTGCATACTCCGGTGAACTGGGAATTTTCGATTATTTGTTGAATCAGATCATGGTCTAAACCGACGATAGCCGCCATCGTACCTGAATTGGTCTCGGTTGCAAGCTGCATTGCCTCCGCTCTGACCTTGACCAGCTGCAGTCCAGGTTCATAATCCAATACTCCGGTTGCTACCAGAGCCGAGTACTCGCCGAGACTGTGCCCGGCTACCATGTTGGGTTTAAGCTTGCGGGCTATGAGTTCTTCGAAAATAATCAGAGAATGGATAAAGATAGCTGGCTGAGTTACTTGGGTTTTGGTTAATTCGCTCAGAGGTCCATAAAAGGAGAGATCCTTGACTGAGAAGTCGAAAATCTGGTTGGCGTAATCGTAGAAACGCTGAGCGGTAGTCTTTAGATTATAAAAATCTAACCCCATACCGACATATTGAGAAGCTTGTCCGGGGAAAAGAAAGGCAGTTTTTTCCATCGGTTTAGAGTCCCCAACGCATCAATATACTACCCCAGGTAAAGCCACCCCCGAAGGCTGATATCAGCAGCAGGTCACCTTTTTTTAACCGGTTTTGAGTGCAGGCATCAACTATACCCAGCGGGATTGTAGCCGCGGTAGTGTTTGCATATTTATCAATATTAATCATGATCTGATCTTCACGTAATTTCATCCTTTGACCGCAGGAAAGTAGAATCCGTTTATTTGCCTGATGAGGAATAAACAAGCCAATATCTTCACCCTTCAGATTATTGCGTTCCATTAACTCCACCGAAACATCAGCCATTTTGCTGACGGCAAATTTAAAAACCGTCCGACCTTCCTGATAGATATAGTGCATGCGTTTATCAATTGTCTCCTGGCTGGCGGGATTTTTACTTCCGCCACCTAAAATGTACAGGTAATCCTTACCGCTGCCGTCCATTTTCATAATGTAATCCAGAACACCGGTGTTATCGGTAGACGGCTCAACCAACACGACTCCTGCGCCATCGCCGAAGAGCACACAAGTATCGCGGTCGGTATAATCGGTAATGCTGCTCATCGTGTCGGCACCCACAACTAAGATTTTCCGGTAATGTCCGTTTTCGATGAATTCGGTGGCAATGGTTAAAGCATAGATGAATCCTGAACAGGCGGCGGAGATGTCGAATCCCCAGGCGTTGACGGCACCGATATTGTTCTGGATGAGAGCTGCCGTCGAAGGAAAAAACATATCCGGGGTAATTGTGGCGACGATTATTAGATCAATTTCAGCCGGATTTACCTGATAATTTCGACGCATGTCCGCGAAAGCGGCGCTGGCCATATCGGAAGTCGTTTCACCTTTAGCGGCAATGTGGCGTTCGAAGATACCGGTGCGACTGCGAATCCACTCATCAGAGGTATCCACCATTTTTTCCAGATCGAAATTGTTCAGGATTTGTTCCGGAACATATTTACCAATGGCAGTAATTGTGGCACGTATTTTTTTCATGATTACTTCTAATTCTGAAATATATTATTTTAGGTCGAAAATTGGTAGCAAATTGTTGGGGCTAAATTATCTCCAATTTTACTCGATTTGTCTTGAGTTTCGAGCATCCAATTAAATCGTAATCGGCACTACTTTTTTTCTTTAGCCGAGATTACCGGTCTGCCACGATAATATCCACAATTAGGACAAACCCGGTGGGGCAATTTTGGTTCTTTGCACTGGGGACAAGTTGTGATATTAGATGGCTGTAGTTTCTGATGAGTTCGGCGTTTATCTCGTCTGGATTTTGAGATCTTACGTTTTGGTAAAGCCAAAGTATTATTCCTCCATAGTCTGGGTTAGTAGATTTTTTAGAGGTCGCCAACGGTCGTCATTAACCGACCTCTTACAGCGGCACTTCTCATGGTTTAGATCGGCTCCACAGCCGGCACAGAATCCCCGGCAATTCTCGGTGCAGAGTCTTTTCATGGGAATGGCAAGCAGCAGCGCATCCCGCGCAAAAGGGGTCAAATCCACTTCGAAGGTCGTCGGTGTAATTGGAATGATATTTTCGTCATTCTCCGGAATGGACTTTTTGAGTTGACTTAAAATCGCCTGGAAATCAACCTGAAGGTTAAGTCGGTAACTTGTTAGGCAGCGATCGCATTCCAGCTCCAGATCGGTATTCAGGATTCCTTTTATGGTAATTTCGTGAGTCCCCTTGTAGATACTGAGAGAGGCGGCGATTGGGTTAGCAAAACAATCGTCAACGATCGCCAGATCCCCTGTGGCCAGGGTCATTTCGATCGTCTGATGACCTTCTTTTAGTGTGTTAATTCTTAATTTCATGATCGGTCGCAAATTTATTAGAAGATGATGCGATAATCAATATATTTCCATTCATGCAAAGAAGGCGTCCTAGTTAAAGAACGCCTTTCTTATCAAGATTT
>CAZAKO010000100.1:0-6607 GCA_964485745.1 uncultured bacterium | reverse complement strand
AAATTAAAAACATCCCGATTGTCGCCAGAATGAACCAGCTGAGTTTCCAATCAATTATTTTGCTTATTTTACCAATTAGAAAATCAATGTTAAATGAGTTAGGCCAGTTCGCATAATATGTTGGTACACCGCAAAAGATTGCCGGATTCCACAGCGGGATTTCGCCAGTTTTTTCCTGATAATCGCTCGTATACTTGCTCTGGGCGACACTCGCCATTTTATCGCTGCCGGCGGGTTCGAGACGGTCAATGACATAGGGTTTATAGAAGATAATTAGTAGTAGTAGCAGGATAATAAACATGCCAAATGTTGCAGATCGAGGATTGATTGTTGCCAGCCAGTTGTTAGGTTTTCGATTATCTGGAGAAATAACTCGTGAGGAGGCTAACTTCTTATTTTTTTTGCTCATAATTCGATACTTATTGTTTATCACTAAATTTAATCTTAGAAAGGTTCTTTTTCCAATTTAAAGGATTGCGCCATTTCCGCCAGGCACCCTTTAATACTGTAAGTTCAACCGGCTCATAAAAATTGAGCAGAAAAAGCAGAAAGGGAAATACAGCAATGATCCCGGATTTCAAAATTACTCGATACAAGGTGGCTAAATGATTTGTCCAACTCGCCACTATATAACAAATGATTGCTACTCCAATCATCTTGAATATCTTGGTAATTTCGTAAGGGATGGGATAATGTTTCTGAGCATTGCGATAGATCAAAAGGAAGAACAGGAACTGGGTAACCAGACCGGCTATAGCCGCCCCCAAATAATTGAAAAAGTGGATAAAAAGGCCGTTCAAAATTACATTCAACATTGAACACAAAGCAATTATCGCCGCTATAATAGAAGATTTCTTCTTAATGTTCAAGCCACTCAATGCCGAATCTTTTAAACTACCAAAGACGATGGCCAGGGCAATCAAGGGGATGACTCGATAAGCTGCCCAATATTCCTGATTCTTAGCCAGTACTTTCACAATCTCCAGACTATATACCGACAATGCCAACGCACAGAGTACCGTGCCGTAACCCAAATAAGTCATTACTTTCGCATAAAAACGTTTATTCCCCGGGGCATCCATCATCTTATAAATCATCGGCGAAATGGCCAGATTCGCCGATCTGACCACCAGCACATTTAAAGTATTTGCGATTTTGAATCCCAAAGAGTAAAGTCCGACAAACGCCAACTGCCCGAATACCTTCAAACAAAAACGATCGGCCACATTTAATAGAACACTAGCCACCGAGGACAACATCAGGGGTAGACTGAATTTCAACATCTCTACCAGAATACGGAGTTCCAGTCGCCATTGAATGTTCTTCAGGAGATAACCACTTACAGCCAGGAAATAAACCAAATAACCAATGATTTGAGCCTTATAAATCCCAGCGATACCAAGCTGTAATTTGACGATGAAAAAAACCGTAAAAGATAAGTCAGTGACAAATTTCAATATCGTGGTAAGAGCGTACAGCAGCGCCCGCTCTTGGATCCGCATCAATCCCGTCACCAATTCCATTAAAATTTGCAAACCCGCTGCAAGCGCCATGAGTCGGATTACCCCAGCATAAATTTCTGTACCTAATAGTAATCCCGAGAGCTTGTCCGCGATGCCGATGACCCCGCCGACCATTATCATCCCGCTGAAAACTAAAGTCAATAGCACCGTAAAGAACATTGCCTGCTGGCGCTCTAAATAATTCTTGTCCCAATACCAACGGAATAAAGCCGAATAGAGATTTAGTCCCCACAAAGCGATCAAGACCTGGGCAGTTACTTCCAATAGGCTGAGTACACCATATTCCTGAAGGGACAGGTGCTTTGTATATAACGGCACCAATATGATTCCGATTAATTTGATGGAAATATTACCGGTACTGTAGATCAGGGAATTTTTTAAGGCGGATTTGACGTAGTTTAGCATGAATTATTTTCTATATAGACCTAATGATGGTTATCGGTCAGAAGGCCTATGAAAAGGCGTTTATAAAAACTACCTAAAAGGGGTCTGATCCCCTTGATACTCACTTCATGATAAAAATGCACCGACTTGATGATTTTATACTCTGCTCGGACAATAAGCTTCATCAGGCGATATTCATCAAATTCATGGAAATGACAATTGGGCCAGGTTATCCAATTCGATTTCATTGGGGTGCCCAAAATCAGTATTCCACCTGGTTTTAACACCTTTTTGATTTCCAATAGGGTAAACAACGGGTTGAATTGATGCTCAATTACATGGTTATAATGCACAAAATCATAACTCCTGCGAGGGGCATTCAATTCTAGGTCTAGGTCGCCTTGAGTCGAGTCAATGCTTATATTGTACCTTTGTTCAAGTATTTCAGTGAACAGATTACGCCCCCCAATATCCAGCACAGCTCCCCGTAAACCGCCAATCGAATCGATTAATTCGATAGTCTTAGCTTGATTTGCCCGGGATTTGGCGCTCTTTTGTGCTTCTATCGTCACAGCATCATCACTCCAAAAGTCATGGTCACGCATCATCTACCTCGATATGTAATGCTAATATTTTTCAATTATATAACTCAATCACTTTTTCTATTTGCTGCCCAAAGTCATAATTTTCCTGGACTAATCGATTATTATCGCGAACGATCTGCTCGCGCCGAGATAAAGTATTATCAATTATATCTAAGATACAATCGCTAAGCTCACGTTCATTCAGTTCCTTCAAAAAAAATGCATTGCGACGGTCTACTAGAATATCCTTATAGACCCTAAGATTACTCAAAACTGGTATAGCTCTGCTTGCCATCGTTTCCAATACTGATTGGGCAATCTGGTCAGTCTTTGGAATATTGACTACTATATCAGCCAGATTCAAGAAAAGGGTTACTTCTTCCTGTTTCAAAAATTTTTCGATCAGAATGACATGTTTCTTCAAAATCTCTTCAGGTAGTAACGATAATAGAGGCTTAACCTCCTCAGAAGTCGTATGCCCTAAAATAAAAATAAATTTCACCCGATCGTTTCTATTGACTATTAGAGGAATGGCTTTTAAAATGATGTCTTGGTTATAAACCGGCTTGAAACCGCGATAACTGAGAATCACAGTTTCGTTATGGATATTTAACTCCTGTTTCTTTTTCCGAATCGCCTCAGCATCCACTTTATTAAATAGTTCAAAATTCACTCCCCAAATAATGGGTTTGATTTTTTCTGGAGGTAACCAGGGATACAGGCGTCTCAGGTCACTTATCATTTGGTAAGAGTTAAAAGTAATGATATCGCAATGCTGCAAGATCAATCCTTTTAACCAGCGATTAAATTTGCTATTAGTCTCCCAATAAATATCACTCCCAAAAATTGAACATACATATTTGAATTGCCGACCATAGATCAGGCAAGGTGCAAGGGCATCCCGCGCCAAATAAAAGTTATGCACAATGTCCGGTTTCAAGCGCTTAATGAGGCTCCGGATCCGCCATATTTTATAGAGTAACTTTTCGCTTCTGAGAATGTACACCTTGATAAAACTAAAATCCTCTGCTGTATGGTTTTTTTTATCCCGTGAAATCAAGTAGACATCGAACCCATGTCTTTCAAGATAATATCGGGCAAAATTATAGATAAAAATATTCTGATTCCCGATTAAACAAATCTTCATTTTAATTTTCAGGGTATTTGGAATTGCTGCGAGATGGAATGGTACAATTTCAATAATTGTTGCCCTTGTTTTTCTGTATTGTATTCTTCCAGCACTGCCTTTCTTCCATTTTCTCCCATCATTTGCCTTGGTTGTGGATTACGATAAAGGAATTCAATTTTTGCTGCTAAATCGGCGGCATCTTCACTGCGATGTACCAGACCACAATTGGATGATTCGACAACCTCCTGTTGAGGATGACAGTCACTGACAACTATCGGTTTTGCAAATAACATATATTGAAAAATTTTATTAGCCACCCCGGAGTCATGCTGTTCATTCTTGACCAAAGGAGATAGACAAACATCTACTTTGGTTAGATATGAGGGTAAAAGAGAGAGCTCAATCCAGGGAATATGCTTAATGTACCCCTGGATTTGAAATTTTTCGATTAGAGCATAGAATTTTTTACGATCCTTTTTATCGATACGACCGGCAACTAAGAATAAAATAGTGGGGACTTGGGAAGCCAGCCGCCTAAGGGCTTCCAAACAGGTAAAAATCCCGCGCCGTTCGGCAACGACGCCGAAATAAAATAGAATGAACCTATTATTTTTGATCTGGACCGTGGCGTCAATAGGATAACTTTGTAACTCGGCCACATCTGGTACATTCGGATAAACGTAAATTTTGCCTTCAAGGTGCGGATAGGTCAAATATAACTTTTCCCGAAAGAAATTGGTGAGAACGATAATCTTATGGGCACTCGTCAAATATTTACTTTCTAACCGCTTCCACCTACTTATACTAAGAAAAAAGTATCTCCAGTTTACTTTGCTGCCCTTGAAAGCTTTCAAGGCTGCCATATAATTTTCATGTTTATCGAGCACCACAGGGATACGTAGTATTTCATACGCGTTCTTCCCAGCACCCATCATGTTAAGGTCATGCACATGCAAGACATCAATTTTAAACCGTTTGACAAATTGCAACGTGGCTTTGCGCCAAAAACGCTCGTATGGAAACGAGTCGTGACCTCTAGTCAAAGAAAAAATTCTGTACCAGTACTTGCTCTTATAGATCCGAATAATTCTTATTCCATGGTATTCCTCATACCGAGGCATATTCCTATCGAAGGTAAAGCATAATAAATAGACTGTATAACCGTTCTGCGTTAGAATACGAGCCTCATTCTCGACTCTAACGTCTGGGGGAAATTCTTTATCTAGTAACATTCCGATTTTCATCCCAGCCGCTCGCAAAAATCTACTACAAAGCTTTTCAATTTTTTCTCTAAGCTGAAATTCCAATGTTCGGGATGCGTTAAAAGGCAAATTGGAGATAAATCATTCTTGATCGCTTCTTCAGGAGTAGTACCATATTGCCAGGCAAAACCCTTGGTTATCGAACTATCAGATATATATGCCTCGAATTGTTGCTGAATCTCAGGATCATAGGCTTCAAACTCAATGCCCAGCAGGTTTCGATCGCCATGACTTAAGATCACCCAATTAGGAATCCCCAGAAGGCGGTTTCGTTTATCACCATGACTGGCAATGGTACTCATTTCACCAAACCGTTGCCGGAAGATTTTTATTTCGTCGACCAATTTAGAAAAACACTGGCGGAGGATTGGAGCATCGATTGCAGCTGCTTTTCGGATTCGTTGTTTTTTACAATATGTCGCTAGGGTCTCGTAATGCAAAGCTACTTCGAAGCCATCTTGGAGCATTTTATGTATCAGGCTGGCATCAATCGTCCTCCAGCGGAAATAATAGGTAGCCTGCGCCCCTAATTGTTTTTCTATCGCGTACATCTTAGCGGCTCCCACAGGGTCAACATCCACATCATGCCTCAGGATTAACACCCTTTGCTCTTTAGAACGGTAATGCCGGTACCAATCGATCAAAGAGGTAAGAACATACCCACGGTTCCGGGCAAATTCCAATAAATGACGATATTCAGCCAGTCGTGAAGGCTGCGTTAGTTTCTTCCAGATTAACAGCTTCTTCATTTTAGTCAGATATTGCCCTTGGCTCGCGTACCTAATAATTAATTACCCTGATGATAGTACAATTCAGCCTCGACGCGATGGTATCTAAAATTATCAGATTGAATAAACATTTTTTCCCATACCGCCAACCCTAACACGATCCATAGGAAATTGTAATGCCAGCGCAATCGGGGATCCGGTGGATAATTCAGAATCCGCTGAATATATTCGTAATTGAAGATCCCCTGTTGCCGAGTGAATTCTTTGGTCAGCACCTTTTGGGCGACTATTTTTAAATCCTTATTGAATTGCTCGTATGGATTAACCGCGAAGCCCCATTTTTTCTTTTGCAGGATTTCCAGCGGTAAAAATGGTGCCATGGCTTGCCGGAAAAGATATTTGGTCTGACCATTCTTCATTTTGAGATTAGCTGGAATTGTAAAAGCGAACTCAACCAGATCTTTATCGAGAAAAGGGACCCGCAGTTCCAAGCCGTGTGCCATGGACATGCGATCTTCAGTCAGAATATAGTCGTTCAGCATCTTGGAATGAAATTCGACGTAAGCGATCGCATCCAGTGGCGGCAGGTCACGACACGCCGCGAAAATCGGATCAAGCCAAGTATGTGTCGGGGTCGGCGGCGTCTGTAAATATTCCGGCTGATAGATTTCCCTTGCAAATATCCGGTCATAGTCCCAACAATTGCGCAGGATTAGATAGTACTTCTTCAAATCACCAACAGAGCAGAGCATTTGCAAACCGCGCCGATATTCATCCCATTTGAGGATTTTGGAGGCATTCTGCACCGCAAAGAGCAAGGCGCTAATCGGATTCAACAGGGCTTTTTGCAAAATGCCCGGACGATTTTTCAGCCATCCGCGGAGCGTCCACAAATAACGATAAATGTCATACCCGATAAACAACTCATCGCCACCCAATCCGCCCAGCACGACCTTCAGACTTTTTGAAACGAATTCAGACAAATGAAAGCCTTGCA
>CAZAKO010000099.1:0-6625 GCA_964485745.1 uncultured bacterium | reverse complement strand
CCACTTCTTCATATTTATCTCCTTTATCAATACTCAACGTTAAAATCAATCGCAATATTAGCGAACTAACTAAATTGCCTTGCAGTGCTCATTATCATTGTCTGATCATAATAAGAATCATTTTAAATCGCAAATTTGCTTTTAAAGAATGCGGTTTATTTGCAGGCATTATAAGCATCTCCCCTTCGCTAACCGTATATGTTAACCCGGCTATGGTTATATCCGCAACCCCATCAATAACCTGAACAAGCGCATCAAAAGGCGTAGTATGCTCACTCAGTCCTTGTCCTAAATCGAAGGCAAACACCGTAACCGTTCCAACCAGCTTATCTATAAGAGTGCGACTGACAACTGATCCGGGCTGATAAGCGATCATGTCTTTCAGATTTAAAACCACGCCGATAAGATTATTTCTAGCTGACATCTGATCCTCCCCTATTTTGGATAACCTGTTTTTATCATCGGACGCGTTGCGCCTGGCTTAACAGCCAGCTACAGAAGTTTTGCGCGGCTTGAAAATTTTCAAAATCAGCCGGTAGTTTGCGGTTGTCAATATACTCGTTATATAGCCAGGGATCGCCGATAGCCAGCACCTTTCCCTGCCCGTACTTCGATTGGGCAATGATGACATTTCCGTCAGACGTCAAGATTGGTTCGGCTGAGGTAGACAATTTCAGCGTTGCGATTTCCTTCAGATAAATTTTATGAACATTTTCAAAAAGCGGATGATCCGGCAAATTGTCGAATTTAGCCATGTCATAATTATTGTTCTCAACCCGGTTCAGGCTGACCGCATTAAATTGAATACCGAATTGCTCCGCCAATTGGTTAAAATGTTCGAATTCGGCGTTACCAGCGTCATTGCCGAGCAGAACCAGTACTCCGCCGGAATGCACCCATTTGGTTATTATGGAAATTGCATTCTTCGAAATGTAGTTTGGCTTTTCGGTCTCCTTCGGTGTATCGGGATCAACGATGATATAAAGGCTGAGCCGGCTCAACAATTCCGGCGTCGGTTCCTCGATTATTTCGGAGATGAATGCGCCGGTATTTTCAAAGAGATTGCCCAATTCATAAAAGCCTGAATTTTCCCGGTCCTCCCAAATGTAATGGTACTGGCGACCGTTTTTGAATTCGTGATTATAATAATAATCCAGACCCACAACCTTCCCAACGCCGATCTCAGACAACACCGGTTCCTCTTTGAGATATTTCACCAGCGGCAGATTCATGGCTTTCATTTCCTCGATTACCAGTTCACAGATCCGGATGGCGCCGTAACGATTGAAATGAGTATCGTCGGATCTTCCGGCGGGACATTGTTTATATACGCCAGCCGGAGCACGCAGGAATAGCTTTTCGGACTTTTCCGGTCCCAGTTCCGAGAAATATTTCAGACTGCTTTGATGAAGGTCAATCAGCGGCACATCATATTCCGCAGCTACTTCCCGGACGACACCTGGGTAGTCTCCGTGCTGGTCAATGAACTCACCAGTTGGGGAGAACTTGCGGCGGTTAACCGGCGTAATCAGCACCGGCTTGGCGCCTTTGGAGCGAGATTCCTCGATGAATTTGATGAGGTTGGCGCGGTAAGCCGTTCGGGCCGGAGCGTAGCGGGTACTGTCCGTGAGCTTGGCGTCATTGTGCCCGAATTGAATGAAAAGGTAATCCCCTGGTTTCAGATTAATATAAACTTCATTCCACAATCCCTGGTCAATAAAACTCTTGGTACTGCGACCATTGCGGGCATAATTGATAATCTGAATCTCCTGGTTAAAATAGAGCGGCAGTAGCTGCCCCCAGCCGCGTTCCGGATTATCGTCCAGCGGTTTATCCGCCATGGTGGAATCACCAATCAGGTGGATTACAGGTTTCTTCACCCCGGAAAAGAGAAACATGGTTATCAAAAGCAACAGGATAATCTGTAATCGGTTAAGTTTCATTTATTGTTACTCCGGCATTTTTCTAATTCTATCGCCGCCATAATGAACGGACCGATAGCCTTAAAATCATTCGCCCGCTGGGGTTCACTAACGTAATATTCGAAGCTGCCGTCACGTTGCTGCTTACCCCCCAGGCCGGCACCGGAGCAGGCATGCTGGACATCAACCAGTCCAGTATCGTTCACCACCACAAATTCCTTTAAAAAACCCAGAAAGGATTCTTCTGCCAACTTTTGATATTCTCGCGGCAAATAACCAAGATTGACACCTTTGGCAAAACTGTAGATAAACATCGCGGACGCCGAAGATTCCCGATAGTTGCCTTGCCGGTCCTTCAAGTTTAGAACCTGATACCAGACTTTGGAATTGGCATCGCGGACCTGTTCAACCGCTCTGGCCAGGTCGTTGAGCTGTTGCAATAATAGCTCCCGCTCAGGAGTATCCTGGGGAATAATCTCCAACACATCCATCAGTGCCATCAGGTACCAGCCGATGCCGCGTCCCCAGAAGTGTTTTGATCGACCGGTTGTGGTGTCAGCCCAAATTTGTTGGCGTTGCTCATCCCAACCGTGATACAGCAAGCCGGTAGCGGGGTCGTAGGTTTGGGCATAGATCAACTGGAATTGGCTGATAATATCGGCGTAATCGGGCTGAGCGGTAAACTCCTTTTCATACTTGGCATAAAAAGGCTCAGCCATATACAGCCCGTCCAGCCACATTTGCCCGGGATAAATCTGCTTGTGCCAGAATCCACCCTCCGAAGTTCGCGGTTGATTTGCCAACTGCTGGCGCAGCTGATCCGCGGTTTTTTTATACTTCTCGTCGCCGGTTTGATGATATAGCCTCAGCAGCGTTTGACCCGGTTCAATATCATCCAGCTTATACTCACTCGGTTGATAAGTCCGGATCGTTCCATCGTCCGCTACAAATTGGTCAATATTTTTAACGATAAAATCGTAATAGCGCCGATCACCGGTTGTGAGCCATAAGGCATACAGGGCATTGAGCATTAAACCCTGTTCGTAATTCCATTTTGCCGGCGCCCGATCCGACTCATAGGTCATGCGATAATCAGGATTACGTTTGATAAAGGAATCGGCTGTTTTAACCGCCCATTCGCGATAATCGGGATTGCGATCGAGAGTTTTAGGTGGTGGGATTGGCAAGCCGAAAAGCCGATCGGATATCATTAGCACTATCAAGAGTGCAGCCGTCAACCGGACCGGTTCGACAATTCCCAACCCGGACTTTCGCTCTGGTCTATTCTGATTAATAATACCTGTCATTGGCAATGGATAGTTCCAATCGTGTCTTAAAAAGCAAACCCGATGGCAAGGCGACTGACATTGTCGAAAATTTCAAAACTGGAATATGAATAATCGAATATCACCAGATTGTGACCAATGGGTGCATTCACACCGAGACCAACAGACCACGACGCCACATCCTGATTGGTCTGATAGCCGCCGCGGAGTGCAACCTTATCGAACAGCTTGTATTCAATTCCAAAATTCACCCGTTCGGAGTAATTATTCGGATGCAGAAAATCAATCGCCAGCATCAGGGCATTATTACTATTTTTTGCAGGCATCAATAACTGAAACAAATCTGCCGCGATGCCCATAGTGAATAGCAACGGCAGTTGCTCATACACCTCCTCGCGCTTGATATTCGAGGAGAAATTGCGGATTGACATGCCGAAGCGGAAACTGCGGAAACCGGTTCGATATTTGACCCCGGCATCAAATGCCAGTTTGACGGCATTGTTATTCTTCAAGCCCCCAGCGAGCTGACTTTGACCAAGGTTCTGTCCGACCAACTTCATCTCACCACCAATCAAAAACTGGGTACTAATCGAACGTCCGTAAGTTATTCCGCAGGAATAGGCACCAACATTCTTCACTGGGCCGAGATCCTTATAGCCCAGCGGATACAGGTCCCGCTCCGCTGCCGCTAAAAGACCCGTACCATGGATCGTGCCGTAGTCCACCGAAATCAGACTTAAACCCAGGGCGCCATAATTTTTGAAATTCCAGACAAAACTACCACCAAGATAATTAATATCGGCGATCCAGCCTGTGTTATACATCCGCAGCTCAAACCGGCTTGCTGTTTCCGAAATCCCCGCCGGATTGAAAAAAATACTTTCCGCGCCGGTACCCAGAGCACAATAAGCTTCACCCAGGGCACTGGCATGGGGAGAGACACTGACCAGCAGAAAATTCATGGTACTCTGGGCGACTTTTTTCAGCCCGACCTGGGCGTGAGCCGGAAAAATCAGGGTCAGAACCAGGCAGCCGGAAAGAATACAATAAATCGGTCTTTTCATCATTCTAGCCCCCTGCCATTACCTGATTACCAAAAATTTTTGCACGGTGGTCTCGCCATTCGGTTTTTGAAAAAAAGCCAGATAGACACCGCTGTTGATCACTTGCTGACTGCGGGTCAGCATATCCCAATATTCCGACCCGGCACCAACCGGGCTGTCATGTTTGATTACTTTCACTAAGTCGCCATTTTCGGTGTATATTTTAATTGTTACTTTGGACGGCAAATTATAGAATACAATCCCACGTAATTCAGTTTTATCCCAACCCTGCTCGGTAAGCAGCGGATCGTTGATGTTGTATGGATTAGGCACAATCCGGATTTTTGTCAGATCATCCTGCATGAGGGCAACCGGTTTAATCGAATAGAGATTGGGAATCAAAACCCGTGAACTATAAATGATTTTCCCGCGGGTAGCGGGATCGGCTAATGGATCATCCGCTGAAATTCTAACTTTGGCCTGAATGTAGTAGTAGTAGATTGCGCCATAAATCCCGGTGCGGTCAATAAACAGATGTTGCTCGGCTTTATCCTCTGGACCCGAATCATAAATAACCTGATAGAAGACCGTATCCGCGGCGCTTAACCGACGCATAATCCGGTAGCCCTCAAAATTTGGCAGAGCTTCGGCTGCCAGATCGGTCCATTTAATTTCGACCCCGGTACCCCAGGCAGTTATATCAATGTAAGAAGGCGGCGGGGGGGCTTGTGGAATTTGATAGCCGACGTCATAATTCCATTTGGCCCGTCGGGCACTTTGCATTACCGAATCTATGCCGGTGCTGATCCAGCGATCTTTACGCATGTCCTGCTCCGTAGCATCAACGGGAAAGGCAAAATTACTCGGGAAATAGCCCGTACGCGCATCAGGTAAGTTGGGCGGATTTTCAAGGGTGCCATTCAGCCATTTTTTCCCCACCTGTGAGGCTATCTGTGCCTCAAGCCCGGAATAGCCGCAGGCATAGACGATGTGGATTTTCTGCCCGGGGAGAAAGGTATAGGGTCCAAAGCTGCTGAACATTTTCGAATTGGTACTGCTTTTCGTACCCGCCGGATAATTAGAATAATCCGGATTGCCGGTCTCATCGCTATTGCCACCATGAAAGGTCCCGGGAATCGTATCACCACTCATCGGCCAGTAGCGCGAGTAGGCGCCGCGGATCGCCCAAAAATTCTTATCCCCAAATTCATCATTTGCATCATTATAGGGAATTTTGGTCGCCGTACCAATATAAGTTATGCGGGGTTGGACGAAATCATCCCGGTCATCGGCTGGATTAACATACGGCTCACCCGAGACATGCAGGATCGAATACCAACAGAATTTGGCGCCCACCAAGCGTCCCCCCTGGGATATGGCTGGCGCTCCCATATTATCACCAGCCATTTCGGGATCATCCGCACTGTATTCATAAAAGACCCGCAACGAATCACCAACTCGTCCACCGTAATAATGCTGCCAGGTCATAACGGGATTAAAGGCTTCACTTGAAGTTGGAGCTGGATTGGTAGCATAGGAACGGAAGGTGTTTGCCCCATTAAATTGCGTATTGATATAAAAATCGGTCAGAGTATCGCCACTAACATTGCTAAACTCCACATCCACAATGAGATAGTCGTCATTAAAATTCTGGCTCCAGGCCAGGATTTTGCGGTGAATATTAACTCCCAGTATATTAAAAGTGGTAACTTCTACAATCTGATCACAGGTTGCCGCGCCAAACCGACTGGGATCATAAGTGCCGAACATGGGCAGATCAACTGCAGTGAAATCTATGGTCTGATCCGGATAATCATAGCGGACGTAGTTGGTCAATCCTTCAACGACCTGACCAGTAACCTGAAATTCATTCGTCGGTCCATAAATCGCAACACTATGTAAGGTATCAATCGGGTCATGCCAGTTGGTTGTCGCCAGACGAAAGCCGGCACCTGCCCAGACGTCCCACTCCTGCCCGCGATTGAAAACGATATCATAGTCATTTGGCCAAAAACTGCCATAGAAGAAACTGCCTTTATCGCCGTTGGCTTTGACGCCGCACCACACATGTCCCATATTGATCATGGCGGTAACTAACTCAGGCTGAGTTTGAGACCAACCAGCCCGGATAGTCATTAAAAACATTAATATTAATCTAAAGGATGGCGCGTGGAGGAAATCATGGAGATTATTTTCATGCATTTGCCTTTTCAAGCCGATGACTCCTTTAAAAACCACAATTAAAAATTGAATCGTACCCCAAACCAGATGTCACGCGGTTGTTCATATAACCAAAACGAATATTTGGGATCATTAATATAAGGCTTCTTATCCGAGCGCAAATCGCCGACTCGATCATTTCCGGCAATGTATA
>CAZAKO010000098.1:1327-6651 GCA_964485745.1 uncultured bacterium | reverse complement strand
ATATTTTGTAAATCCACCAAAATCAAATTTGCGCCGTTTAAGTCTTTCTCATAAACCCGCGGATTGGCGGGAGTAACGACGACATAGTTAATATTTTGAGCACTATCTCCACTATAGAACATCATCTTTGAAGATTCGGTGCCAAAGGTTTTTTCCCTGACCTCCAAAATGGCAGTCAATTTAAAATTCAACGGATTTTTCATAATATCGAGAATATGCTCACCCGCGTGATTATAGCTGCCGCCGTTATACAACACTGCGACTTTCTTCCCGCTAATGACTTTAAAATCATGCTGAGTCAGCAGATCAAGTCCGGTCTGGAGTGTAGTTGTACTGGGAACTGGCTCATAGCGAATGATCTTAGTATGTTTGAATTCTTCCGCCGAGAGTAAAGAGAGGTTTATCCCCACGATTACAATTACCTTGATCCACCTGAAAATCAAATGAAAAATTCTCCTTTTATTTTAAGCTGCATATTGGTCACAAATATATTCGAAATTTGTCTATTTTTTAATACCAAAATCTTTGGGAATTGGTAAAAATTTAATTAGGAGAAATCCGGGGATCGTGCAAAGTATCACCCAGATAAAGAAATTGCGATAACCAATGATTTCCTGCAGCCAGCCGCTAAACATGCCGGGAATCATCATCCCCAAAGCCATAAATGCGGTACAGATCGCAAAATGGGCAGTTTTATGCTCCCCTTCGGCAATGATAATCATGTATAACATATATGCCGTAAAACCAAAACCATAGCCAAATTGCTCAATTGCCACACAAATATTTACAAAGAAAATATTATCCGGCTGAACCTGCGACAGGTAGATGTAAAAAACGTCAGGTAGATTAATTGCGATGACCATCCAGATTAGCCATTTCCTTAAGCCATGCCGGGCTACGACCATGCCGCCCAAAATTCCACCAGCCATTAAAAATATCGTCCCAACTGTGCCGTAAACCAACGCAATTTGGCCTAACGTCAAACCGATTCCACCCGCCTCCTGCGAATCGAGCAGGAAGGGCGATGCCAACTTAACCAGCTGTGATTCTCCCAAACGAAAGAGTAATAAAAACAGGATTGATATGCCGATAGATTTCTTTTTGAAAAAAATCACAAAGGTATTAATAAAATCACGTAAGAATTGGGTAAACTGAGCATTGTCCCGACTAATATCCGCTTCTGGAAAAGGCAAGATCAATTTATGATAAATAAAAAATACCAAGAATAAGCCACCGAGGATCAAAAAGGTTATTGACCACGCCAACTTGGAGTTGCCCGAACGAGCCGTAAAAACCGCCGCGGTTGTGGTAGTCAGTTTTGGATCCAGCTGAATGGCTGCCCGCACCGGCTGATTCCAATTCTCTTGGTTGAAAATAAAACTCGTTCCCTCGATCAGGGCAATTGATTTATCGCCGCCGCTCCGACCGAAATGAACCAGGATTTCCTTATCCGAGGTCGGTTTTGCCCGCAGCCGTAATTGAACTATCCCAATATTCCCGATTGCCTGATAAGCTGGAGCTGGTGCTGCGGCAAACCGGGTTTTAAGGAATTGTGTGAGCGGAGCGGCTACCTGTTGCTGCCACCAGGTAGTTTTTGATACAGTATCATTCAACTCCTCAGATTCTTGACCCTGGGCAATATTCCACTCTTTAACTTCCGTTAAAATTGAATCAGCCTGAGTCTTGGAAAGTGGCATAATCTTAATTTTCAGTACTGCTGGTTCAATAACCAATCCACTTTGATTCGACGGTTGGGCTTCAATTGCAATTTCCGGTGATGTTGGTGTTATGGCGTACACGTTAATATTCACTTCGCCCAGTCCGCTGTGGCTTTCGATCAAACCAGTCAGCATAATCAAAATTCCCTGCCCGAAAATCATTGCTAAGCGATAGAAGGTCGAGCGGATACCGACAAAATAAGCCTGGTTATGCTGACTCTGACCTAAGATATAAAATCCATCAATTGCAATATCATGGGTCGCCGAACTAAACGCCAACAGCCAGAAAAAAATCAACGAAGTCTTAAAATAACCTGGTAATGGAATTATCAGCGCCAGGCTACCCAGACCCGCACCAATTACCAATTGCATCGTGATTATCCAGAACCTTCGGGTACGCAGGATTTCAACCAGTGGACTCCACAGCGGCTTAATGACCCAGGGGAGATAAAACCAGGCAGTATAAAAGGCAATTTTGGTATTGGAAATGCCCAGATTCTTGTACATATAAGTCGAGATCATCATCACGACCACATACGGAATCCCCTCCGCAAAATAGAGTGAAGGTACCCACCACCAGCTGGATCTGGATTTACTTTTCAAGTTAATTAATCCCTTCCCCCGCCCATTTTCCGCGGGATTTCATCAATAAATTTTCTTTAATACTGAACCCGGATAATAATGATATACGATCTGTTCGGCTGAATAACCTAACAGTGACATTCCCAATGCCCCGATTTGACAGTATCCAACCCCATGCCCCCAACCGGCTCCTTTGAGAATAAAGGCTGCCGGATTATTATTTTTACCCTTCTCAATATCCACGACAAAAGCAGAGCTATAGAGAAATAATTCATGAAAGGTCCGCCGGATAATAAACTGGTCGCTGATCTTAATAGTTTGCTTTTTTCTCTTGGAATCTAAATAATCAACCGCGACCTGCGTCAGGCGACCGGAATAACCCCGCTTGAGTGGTCGAATATCGAGAATTGATTGGGCTTCGAGGTTAAGTTTTAAATTTAGCAGGGCGGTAATCTCCTTTTGCGGATAGCGGAAAGACCAGCGGAAATACTCACCTTCAACATCAACATTCCCTAAATATTTCTTTAAATTTTTCTCGGGGACAATATGAGTACTGCAGAAGCTGTGCGGGGTAGATTCGATCCATTTGCGCACATTTTTCTCCGAATCGAGAGTTACAACTTCGTGCCGGTATTGATCGGCAAAATCGGCTATCGGTTTAAGGTAAGGGACTTCTGCTCCTTCCCAAATATTATTGAAGGATTCAGTTATCCCACCACAACTTTTAAAATAGCGGGTATCGCAAATTTTATTGTTAAAGAGCAGCACTTTTCCAAAAGTATTCATCGCCCCTTGAATCGCCCGCTCATTCAGAAAAGTCGTACCCTGATAGCGTTGACAACAATCGTCATTGCAGACATCCAATCCGAGAGCTGAGTGTTTGGTTTCGACATTGGCTAACATCCAGGAACGGGCGACGATGGTTTGCGATTCGATCAACGATTGCGGACAAGCGGCTCCCATTTCGGAAGTCGCGACACACATGAGGTACTTTTCCATCGCTATATAATTCGAAACCAACAGCACATTATTGACAATGCGAATCTCAAGCGAACCGGCTAAGTATATATCAATTTTCTTGACCCAGTGAAAACCCCTGCCGACGGCAACTCCCATAACCTTCAAACCGGTCTTGTTCGCCAAGGTGATTTTTTTAGTCGCTGGTGTGATGTGCCAGATCTTTGCCGTTTGAATTAATTTGCCATTCAAATTGAAATTGATTGCTTTGTTCACTAACTCAAATTTTAGGTTATCATTGGCATTCAGCCACATGACAAAGTTCATCTCGGAATAACATTTATAGCGCGGAGCCAGGGGCAATTCGATTTCGATACTCAGATATTGATCTTCAGGTAAAATGATTCCCACGCATAATTCGGGTTCTTTGACCGGAACAATATCGGGTTCTAACATAGTTTTTGCTCCTTATATTGCAGATAAGCATCAATTCCCGCTCCCAGAGCAGGCGCCTCACGTAAATTCGAACAAACCATCAACTCATCCTTAAAATTTCCCTTCCGGCAATAATGCCGACGTGCAGCTTCATCAAGTACGGCTGATTCATTTAAAAGCAAACTGAGCGATTGATAAAAAGGCTGCGTTAAAATCCGATAATATTTGGTTTTTTCGAATATTTCACTCAATCGCTGCCCAAAAATGATCTTATCCAAAAGACAACCCTGATACTTATGTTCTGAAAGAGGAGTCACTCGCGCTGGATTATTGAATTTGAAATACCCTTGCCATCCGGCGAATAATGTCGTTATTCTTTCATAGATTAACAAGGCTAAATATCGAGCAACTTTTTGTAACGTCAAAATGGCTGCATTTTCACCCCGTACAGCTCGCTCACAGATCTGCATTGGATAGATTCCCGCCTGATTCAATTCGGTAACAGCTATTCCCGCCAGCTGCCCATAGAGACTTTGGATTCCATTGGATGAGACATATTTCTCCATGGATTCATTCTCGGGACCTTCCATCTCCCAGGTTTTCACAAACCATTCCCGAATATCATCCAGGGAAATTAACTCGTTGTTCAACTTCAAGGCATCCGCCGCCCCGGTGCCGCCGCCCAGATAGTAGGCATTGGGAACATCGCCAAAATTGCCGTTAGCAGCATATTCTTCCCCAACCCCGCAATAATAGGCATCACTGCCAATTCGTTCAATTGGTCGAATCAGCTCAATTCCAGCAGCACTTATTCGCATCTCAATCTGCCGGGCATAATCCAAGATGCGCGGTCCGTTTGCCATCACCGCAATCCCTTTTTGGTCGGCGGTTTTCAGTCCCGGCATGCCGATCCCGATTAATACTTTCTGCGCATGTGCTTTTTGAGTTGCTTCGATTATCGTGTCGGCGCAAGCATTCAGATATGCCTTGCCCTGCTGCTTTTCGGCTCGGGTTAAACTGATCCTATCGGCTTCCTTCTCTTTGAGCTGCCGATGCAAATCAATCGGGATAAATTCCGGATTATATTCGGGATATTCACGGTATATTCTCTCGGAGTGAATCTCGGTCAGTGCAAATTGTCCATTTTGCTCACGCTGAATTACCCACGAACTCACTTTAGTAGCTCCACCATCCACTCCGATGATCACGAAATTCTCTGTCACCAATGACAATCCAAATTAAAATTAAGAAGAGAACGATCCGTCATTTAGTTCTTGAGCGATTGAGCAAAATGCGGCGTTGGAGCGTCAATAAACGAATATAATCCTTCGCCTCGTCGTTGCGATCAATTGTACTCTGATCAATCCGGTGATCGGTTCCGCCGGCATGCCGAATCACCTCGTAAATCGGATCGTAGATCCGCCCAACCTTATATTTCTCACTGATCTTCAGCACCATATCGTAATCTTCGCCGTAATTGCAGGCGTAGGGTTCATCATTTATCCCGAAATAACCCATCTCCTGAATAATTTCTATCGGAATACAGCGCGGCGCTCCGGCACCATTAATCCGCAGCAGATTATTGCGCCCGTTTTCATCCGTCCATTCGTCGTGTTTGACAACCGGGATTTT
>CAZAKO010000098.1:0-1227 GCA_964485745.1 uncultured bacterium | reverse complement strand
CGGTTGTTGACTGGAATTACGACCGAAGCCTGATAATCGTACTGCCGGTTACTTTTGGGGCGTGCCCGGTAACCATATCCGGGTCTTAAATAAGCACCGATTCGCTTCAAATGATTAGATAATACTCTTTCCGCTTCGAGCTGGAGCTCCTTTTGGGCAATCAAATAATCAAAAACATCCGCTCGTTGACCTTCCGCAATTACCCGATATAAAGCTCCACCGGTTTTATTGGCAATATGAATAATCTCATATTTTTCCGAGAGTTTCAAACGGATATCGTAGAGGACATTATTATCGTAGTGAATCGAAGCATTAAATCCATTAATTTCCATCAGGGCGGCATCTGAAAACAGAAAAACCAAGCCGTAATCCTGGTTATCCCTGAGTCGTCCGGCATGGTGTTTTAACAGCCGTATTTCCTTGACCCCATTTCCTCCCGACAATTCATAATCGGCATATAACATACCCAGGCGGGGATGTTTGAGAACACTTAGATACGCAGTTTCAAGGTAAGCCTGTTTGAGCTGAATTTCTGCAGATATATTTGCAAGATATAAGAGATAATCTCCTTCACTCGCCTGCCAGCCGGCATTCAGCCATTCCGCTAAATTGCGATATTCACCCTGCAGGATTTTCACCGGTACCGATTGAATCTCTTTAGTTAATAATAACTCCTCACCCTGATTCAATAAAATAATCTCATGGACCGGCAACGATTGATTCAGGATCGAATCCAAAATCCGGGCAAACGCATTTAAATCCGCCGAGTAACTATCGGTAAAATGAAGGATGACACTAACACTAAACTTGGATGAACGGTAATTCACTATGCTGCCCTAATCTTCTTCATTCTCTTTTTAATACTAATCTGGATTTAGTGATTCGTAACAATTCATCTTTCCGGTAAAAATAACGATTTTTAATTTTATTTGCTATCATATAGAATCCTGCGCAAAACTTTGTTCTGGCGATATCTAGTAGTAAACACCTCCGAGGTTTCTAAAACCTCGGGGGTGTAAGAAGATCATTTCTCTGATTCGATTCCGGCTATTTCATCAACATCATCTTGCGGGTAAAAATCTGCGACTTCCCCGGATTTTCAGTAGAGGTCATCTGTGAACGAATAATATAAATCCCGCTGGCAAGCATTGAACCATCAAACTGAAGCGAATATGTCCCCACTGGGTAGCTGCGATCACATAATACCGCAACACATCTGCCGGTCAG
>CAZAKO010000097.1:2404-6721 GCA_964485745.1 uncultured bacterium | reverse complement strand
GTGTTACCGGAAAACCCGCCTGTACTATTCACCGGGTTCAGGTTCCCTGAAATACCGTTATGATCTGGCTCACAGATTATAACACTCCCTCTAATAATTCATTGGTAATCAAGTCAATGCCTCTAAATTTAAATTCAAAATAATATCACCGTGAGTTGCGATGAAAAAGTTAAAACTAATTTTATTGATTCTCATCTCCTGCTATTTTACTTTTTCTCAGAACCGTATGACAATTGCCGTCTATTCACTAACCAGCAATAATGTGATATCCGAGGAAGAGGCTCAAATCCTAACCAACCATCTAAGAGCATCGGTAATCAACTATCCTCAATACAATCTACTGGACCGCAGCCAAATGAACGAGATTCTTAAAGAACAGGGATTTCAGCAAAGCGGCTGTACCTCCAATGAATGCGTCATCGAAGCTGGACAATTACTCGGAGTGCAAAAAATGCTGACGGGATCGGTTGGCAAATTTGGGAAACTATTCACCATTGAACTCCGCATTATTGACGTCGAGACCGGTCGCATCGAGCTGACCGCAACCCATAACTTCCAAGGTGAATTAGAAAAGCTGCTGACCGACGCCATCCCGGCTGCCCTGGAAAAGCTCTTAGGTTCGCCAGTAATTAATCAGCTACCAGATAATGTCACCAGTCTCACGATCGAATCCAGACCTGAGGGAGCCGACATATATTTAAATGGTCAGAATATCGGCACGACACCCTACACCTACAACAATATTAATTCCGGCATCTATGATATAAAAATTAAAAAACCAGGTTTCCTCGATTATAGTCAGAATTTTACTATTTATCCGGCTGAGAAACGTAGACTCAACGCAATTTTAATAAACGCCAACGGATTTATCACCGTTACCGGAAATCCAATCGGAGCCACCATCCTGATTGACGGTAAACCGTTTGGTATTTTGCCGATTTACGATAAAGTAATCTCTATCGGTGATCACCGTCTGATCGTTCGCCAGAAAAACTACGCTTCTCACTATCGGCGAATTCAGATCCAGCCAGCATATACCAGCAAATACGAAATATATTTGAATCCCCAACGAATCAATTGGTCTGCTCTTCGTTACGGTGCCGGTCTCAATTTTTTCTATGCGGTTAACCGTGAGATTTATGCCATCCCAATTTCAATTTATTTCGGGTATCCCTCCAAATCGAGCCATTCGCTGGGTTGCCGAATGGATTTTTGGAAAACCTCTCATTATAACTACCGCATAAACTCGTTCAACCTGTACTTTCTTTATCAATATATTCCCGATTTCTTTAAATACTCATTCCTCGAAGTTGCACTGGGTTATGGTCGTAAAGAGATGCATCACCGTATTTGGAATGATATTTATGACGTTAATATCTATCCATCGGCACAATTGGGCATTTTCAGAAGCTGGCCCATCCGGAACAAACTTTATATGAATGCTGGCATCCAGCTGGCAATGTACACCAGCGAGTATTTTGGTCCACGAATAGTGGTAAATTTTAATCTATAAAAATATCATCATTGACTACATCATTCCCGGCCTGAATGCGAAGTCGGTCAGGTGCAGGGTAGTCAAAAACATTACGACGCACCTGCCAATCCTCTAATTTCAGAAGCAGGCTGGGAGCATTGCCACAAAAAATAGAATTATTGCTTGCTCATCTCAGTGAATCGGCAATGAACCATTTTTTCTAAACCAACAAGAGGTTATATTTAATACCAGAGAGTAAATAATAGGCAAGTGTACCCAGAAGAAATCAATAAGAATCAAGCAAACTCAGGAAATTGACAGCATGATCGAAATTAATCCCCAACATATTGCCGGCGTAGTAACCTTGCAGATCATCGGTCGGATTGACAGTCTGACATCCCAGACAGTCCAGCAGTATTTGGAAAACCTGACCGAATCCGGCGAACGCAAAATCGTCATTGATTTTACCCAAATCAATTACATCAGCAGTGCCGGTTTGCGGATTCTTTTGCTCTTTCAGAAACAACTGAAAAAAGTTGACGGTGAAATTATTCTCTGCAATCTCAGTCCGGCGATTGCCGATGTTTTACGGATGAGCGGTTTTATCAATTTGTTCCGGATTCTGACCTCATTGGATGAAATCAACACCCTGCAAGCCCAACTGAAAGGAGATACCGCGGCTAAGTTGCTGATTAAGGATGGCATTGCCATTGAATATTTTTCGCCTGATGCTGCCCCGGGTCACCTGACTCTCATCGGTTCACAGGAGAAGATGGCGGATTCAACTTACGGTCCAAACGACCTACAAACAGTCAAGGCTGACGAGCTGCAATTTGGTCTGGGATTCGCCGCCCTTGGCGACGATTATGAAAGCACCAAAAATCTCTTCGGCGAAGCGGTAATTATCCAAGGCAGTCTCTTCTACTTCCCGGCTGTCAGGCGACCGGTTGTTGATTACATGCTGATTTCTGAGGAAGATTCGAATATTGAATACAAGTTCTTCTTCGGCATCAATCTTACCGGAAATTTCAGTCGAATCGCGGCTTTCGAATGCCAGGAGGGCTTGGTTGACCTGCGCCAATTGGTAGCAATTATCACCGAGTTGAGTCCAGCTAAAGCCATGGGCGTCGTCCTGATTGCCGAGAGCAAGGGATTACTGGGAATGTACCTGAAGCGAGTACCGCTAAGCGAGAATAAGCCGGGCAATGGACTGAGCATCTACAGCCCCGAAAATTTTGCCGAATGGATGGATTTTCCGGTCGAACCAACCGATTTCAATAAGACCGCAATTGGCTGCGGGCTGGTAGTCCCTAAGAAAGATGCTGTGCCGGATGTAATTAGCCATCTATTACCGGATCAATCGAATATTCACCTGCATGCGGCAATCTTCGAAAGGGGACCGCTGAATAAGAAAGCGGCTAATTTTCAGCAGGAGTTAAAACGCATTACCAGCGAATCTGAGGTCAGTAAAGTCATTCATATTTTAGACGGCAGCCGTTTTAGCAGCGGTTTGATCGGATTGATTGATCTCGAGTTTTAAATGCTTCAGGTTGCACTCAAGGAGACAGATTAAATGGAGCTTTGGATTGGCGCTCTCAACCTTGGTTTTCTGTATGCCCTGATGGCGATGGGCATTTATATTACCTTTCGCATTCACAATTTTGCCGATATTACTGTAGATGGCAGTTTCACGAGTGGCGCAGCTGTGGCGGCAATAATCATCGTTTTAGGCGGTAATCCGCTAATCGCTTTAGTCGGAGCCTTTGGCGTGGGTCTATTGGCAGGTGCCGCGACAGCCTTGATTCACACCAAACTCAACATCAATAGTTTACTGGCTGGCATTCTGGTAATGACCGGACTTTATTCGATTAATCTGCACATTATGGGGCGGTCGAATATCCCATTGCTGGCGCAAACGACGGCATTTACGCAGATGGCGCATTTCAATCCCGGTCTGCCGCAAGAAATCTGGTTTGCTGTTATGCTGGTTGTCTGCATTATTCTTAGCTGGCTGCTAATTAGTTTGTTCTTTAAAACCGACCTTGGCATCGCGATGCGGGTCACCGGCAACAATCCGACAATGGCTGGGGCAGTTGGGCAGAATGTCAAATATCTTACCTTAATTGGAGTAGCTCTCGCCAACGGTTTGGTTGGGCTATCCGGTGGGTTGGTGGCGCAATATCAGGGATTTGCCGACATCGGGATGGGTATTGGCACCGTGCTGATTGGTCTGGCTTCAGTTATTATCGGCGAGTCAATCATCAAAAGCCGTTCGGTCTACCTGCAGTTCCTAAGCGTCATTATCGGTTCGGTAGTTTTTCGTTTTATGATTGCCTTTGCCCTCTTTATCGGCATGAATCCGATTGACCTTAAATTGCTCACTGCCCTGTTTGTTTTGCTCACTCTGGTTATCTCAAAAACCCTCGCCGATAAATCGGTCACCCGAGCGCGGCGTCGTCTCAACCTTAAAAACATATTTCATCCTAAAATCAGCCGCTGGATTCTTGGGGGACTAGTCACTGTGATTCTAATTACCACTGGATTTTTGCTTTTCAAACCTAATCCCAATCGCCCAAAAACCAAAATTGGGGTGGTCCAGTTTACCGACAATAGTCTGTTAGATGTTACCCGCGATAGTTTTATCAAGGAAATGCAAAACCTCGGCTATGTTGACGACAAGAATTGCCGGATAATCCTCGAAAATGCGCACGGCGATGCTCCGACCATCAATACGATTATTGATAAATTCCTCCGCGATGAGGTTAATTTAATTCTGACGATTTCGACCTCGGCTACTCAGGCGGCAATTAATAAGGTCAAAGATCGTCCGGTCGTCTTTGCGA
>CAZAKO010000097.1:0-2304 GCA_964485745.1 uncultured bacterium | reverse complement strand
TCGGCTACTCAGGCGGCAATTAATAAGGTCAAAGATCGTCCGGTCGTCTTTGCGACTGTCGCTAATCCGTTTATCATCGGAGCCGGTCAGAACGACAGCCTGCATTTAGCAAATGTCACCGGCGTCTATGGCGCCGTGCCGATGGATAAAACGCTCTCAATGATCAACCTGTTTTTCCCGGATCAATTGAAAATTGGTTGCCTCTGGGACCCGTCGCAGGCTAACGTCGTTTTCAATGTCAATAACTTGAAAAAGGCTTTAGCCCAATATCCACAATATCGTTTCGAAGGCGCCAATGCCTCCAATTCGGCGGAAGTCTACCAGGCGGCTTTGTCGTTGGTGAACAAAGGCATTGATGTTTTTGTACTGCCCCCGGATAATATTATTTACTCGGCATTCGATGCTGTCGTTAAAGCTGCCCGAATCCGCAATATTCCGATTTTTCTCAGCGACGTGGAGCGACTCGCCGATGGCGCTTTATTGACTCTTGGCTATGATTATAATTCCAGCGGCATTCAAGCCGCTCACTTAGTAGACCGGATTATCAAAGGCGCCGATCCAGCTCAGATCCCCTTTGAGATTTATCGCCAGTTGACAATCGGCTTGAACCAGAACATTGCCCGCGAAATAGGCATAAAAATCCCGGCAGCGGTGCTCGAGCGGGCGACTTTAATTATTGGCGAAGATGAAGCCAGTGAAACTGAATCCAATTCTAAAACCCTTGCCCTGTTCCAATTCAGTTCCCACAGCATGATGGAGGAATGTGCGCAGGGAGTAATGGATGAGCTGAACGCCAGCGGTGTTCTAAAAAAATACAATATTGTCGTTGAACGGAAAAATGCTCAGAACGAGTTTACCCTGGGGCAGTCAATCGCCCAGGATATCGTGCGTCGCAAATACGATTTTATCGTTTCTCTCTCGACCCCCGCGCTGCAAATCATGGCTCAGGTTAATCAAAAAATCCCGCATGTCTTCGGATCTGTTACCGATCCCTATCGGATGGGAGTCGCGAAAAGTCCCGCCGAGCATCTGCCGCAACTAACCGGTGTGGCGACTTTTCAGCCAGTCGAGGAGAGCTTCAAGGTCATGCGGGAACTATTGCCGCACGCCAAACGGGTGGGAATCGTCTGGAATCCCAGCGAAGCCTGCTCCGAGGCTTGTACAATCAAAGCCCGGACGGTTGCTCAGCAATACGGCTTCGAACTGATTGAAGCCAATGTCACCAGCACCACCGAGGTCATGGACGCCCTGCATTCGATGCTGGATCGTAAAATAGACATATTTTTTACCAGTGGTGATAATACCGTGCTGATGGCGATGGAATCTATCGCGGAAGTTCTCAGAAAATATAAGATCCCGTATTTTGGCAATAGTCCTTCGGATATCGAACGCGGCGCCCTGATTGCGGTCGGTGCGGATTACTACGAGGTCGGTCGCGCGGTGGCAAAGCTGACGGAAAAAGTTATTAGTGGTATCCCACCCAATAATATTCCGATTCAAGATTGTGTACCGATTCAGATCGGACTCAACCTGTCACTGGCCAAGGAAATCGGCCTGCAATTGCCGGAGACTTTTCTCAAACGGGTCGCCCTAATCAGGAGATAAGCAATGATTCAAATCCGCAATTTGCATAAAAAGTTCAATCCCGGTACGGTTAACGAAGTCTATGCCCTACAGGGGATTGACCTGGATGTTAATGACGGTGACTTTATCACCATCATCGGCACCAATGGCAGTGGTAAAACGACCCTCCTGAACGCGGTCGCCGGCGCCTTTTTACCGGATGAGGGTTCGATTACAATCGCCGGGCACGATGTTACCCGGATTCCGGATTTTAGACGAGCTCAACTGATTTCGCGGGTTTTCCAGAATCCTTTCAGTGGCACGGCACCCGGGATGAGCATCGCTGAAAATCTGCATATTGCCAGTTTGCGCAGCCAAAAATGCTATCCCAAAAAAGGTTTAAACACAGCTCGTCTGCAATTCTTGCGGGAAAAAGTTGCGGCCCTGGAAATGCAGCTGGAAAATCGGTTGGATGATACCATCGGGACCTTGTCTGGCGGTCAGCGCCAGGCACTGTCATTGCTAATGGCAGTAATCACCGTGCCCCAGGTCTTATTGTTAGATGAACACACCGCCGCACTCGATCCGAAATCGGCTTCACAGGTGACCAAACTTACCAAAATGTTCATTGCCCAAGAAAACCTGACGACCCTGATGGTGACTCACAGCATGCAACAGGCACTGGAACTGGGTAATCGCACAATTATGCTGCACAAGGGCAGAATCATTGAGGACATTGGC
>CAZAKO010000096.1:4696-6793 GCA_964485745.1 uncultured bacterium | reverse complement strand
AATCGAGGTCATATTTTAGTTCATCAAATTCTCTTTGAACTTTTTAGCACAATTCATAAAGAAGACATGGCAGATAAACAGCTCGAATTCATGAATTATGTCACTAATAGTAATTTTGATGAACCTTCAAAAAAAGTTGCCCGTGGTTTTCTGGCTGATTACTATGCAAGCCAAGGGAACATGGCAGAAGCAGAAAAAATCATCTTCACTTCGCCGCAAGGATCATTGTCAGAAAGAGAGTTGCTTATGGATCTTATTACCAAATACACTCTGGCTAATGATCCTGATAATGCTAACCGAGTCGCTAATATAATGCGCAGCCGGCATCATGATAGGGATGTTGAACAAGACATTAAAGTTGCGCTGGAATCTTTCACAGATGTAGCAGATAATGAAGATAGACCTATATCCATCACCTTGCCGGATGATAAGATCGTATCCATCTCTCCCAATCCGTTCAATTTTACCACCTCTATCAGTTACTCTATCACCGAACCGGGTCGGACTGAAATTAGGATATTCGACATTTTGGGACGAGAAGTAAGAACACTCATCAATAATCATCAGGATGTCGGTCTGTATTCTGTTCAGTGGAACGGTAAAAACAACGACGGATTGGAATTGCCTTCGGGTATTTACATCTTTACTTTCAAGACAAAAAGCGCTTATCTGAAGACAAAACTGACTTTCTTAAAATAGCGAGATATCGATTAAATAATTTTTTTTCGATAAGGTAACATATAATCTCTAAGAATAAATATTTTTCCTGCAGGATTATCTTAATAAATAACGCCGGATTAATACTTCTATGGGCGGAATATTCTCCAGGATTTGCTCCCCATCATTTGCTTTGTAGCCCTTAAATCGAGAAATTATGCCGTTCGCCGGGCAGATGATGATTGAAATACCAGTTGATGAGTAAAAAAATCCTGAAAAGATACAATAGATACAGATTCCTATTTACACTTCTCCTAATCCTGGGATCGTCATTCCTTTCCGCTCAAATCAAAATCAACGAGGTCATGTCATCCAACGGCAGCACCCTGATGGATGAAGACGGCGACTACCCGGACTGGATCGAATTATATAATTCCGGTGATGCCGCCCTGAATCTGAATGGTTACTCCCTGACTGATGATATTGATGATTCTCGCAAGTGGATTTTCCCGGAGATCGTTATCGAGCCCCAAAAATATCTGGTTGTTTTTGCATCGAACAAAGACCGGAAGGATTGTGTGCCCTACTGGAATGCCGTGTTCACCGCCGGCGATATTTGGAGATACTTCATCGGAAATTCCGAACCACCTGCCAACTGGATGTCGCTTGCCTTCAACGATCAAAACTGGTTGGAAGGTCCGACCGGTATTGGCTACGGCGATAATGACGATGCCACCGAAGTGCCGGCGGGAACTATGTCCATCTACCTCCGAAAGTCCTTCACTCTAACTGATGCAGGTATTATCAAAGATGCCAGCCTGCATGTGGATTATGACGACGGCTTCATTGCCTATCTGAACGGCACGGAAATCGCCCGGGCGAACATCAGCATCGAGCATCCTACCTATAATCAGGCAACAGATACTTACACTGAACCAAAAATCTGCAACGGTCAGAAACCGGATGGATTTCCCCTCGGATCGGCTCTATCTCTTTTTCGTAATGGCACAAATGTCCTGGCTATTCAGCTGCACAATTCCGGTTCAACCTCATCTGACTTGACCATCATTCCATTTCTGACACTGGGCTTCCAATCCGAACCGGCAGCCTATCGCCAGCCGTCGGATATTCTTGATATCGTTCCCGTCAGACTGCATACCAATTTTAAAATTAGTGCTAATGGTGAACAAATTGCGCTTTATAATGAATCCGGAACATTGTGCGATTTAATCAACCTGCCAATGATTCCACAGGATATCTCTCTCGGTAGGTACCCCGATGGTACTACAGACTGGTTCTATTACGCTCAACCAACTCCGGGAACAACCAATCAAGACAATGGTTATTCTAATCCCGGCTCTGGTATATCTTTTTCACCACCAGGCGGCTTTTATAATTCGGCTATCCAGATAGCAATTAGCGCCGACTTCCCAACTGCAA
>CAZAKO010000096.1:0-4596 GCA_964485745.1 uncultured bacterium | reverse complement strand
CCCAATTTTGGGGCTAATTTCTGGCAGGATTGGGAAAAACCAGTTCATGTAGAATTTTTCGAACCAAATGGTAATTTAGGCTTTGCCTTAGATGCCGGCTTGAAAATCTATGGCGGCTGGAGTCGCGCCCGTCCCCAAAAACCGTTAGCTCTTTTTGCCCGTTCCAAATACGGCTCCGGCGAGATTGATTATCAGATCTTTCCCGACCTGCCGATTGACAAATTCGAAACTTTCGTGCTCAGAACATCCGGCAATGATCGGGAATATACCCTGTTCAGAGATGCCTTAATGCAGCAGCTGGTTAGGGGCACTCAGATAGACATCCAAGCCTATCGCCCGGCGGTGATTTATCTCAATGGCGAGTACTGGGGCATCCAAAATATTCGGGAAAAGATTAACGAACATTACATCGCCGCCCATTTCGAGGTTGACCCAGATAATATTGACCTGTTAGAAAACCGCAATGGCGTAATCTGTGGCGATGCTCAGGATTACGATGCCCTGTTTGCTTTCATCGAGAACAATAATCTGGCAACCGCGGCTAATTATGCCTACATAACAACTAAGATTGATATTGAAAATTTCATCGACTATCAGGTCGCTGAAATCTATTTCGACAATACTGACTGGCCCGGTAATAATCTGAAGTTCTGGCGGGAAAAGTCGGCATCCGGACGCTGGCGCTGGATCATGTTCGATACCGACTTTGGTTTCGGACTCTACAACGCATCCGGTTACCAAAATAATACTCTCGAATTCGCGACTGCAACCAACGGACCCGACTGGCCTAATCCGGACTGGTCTACCCTGTTCCTTAGAAAACTTCTGGAAAATGTGACCTTTCGCAGGAAATTCATCAATCGTTTTGCCGACTTTCTCAATACCAGATTTCTCCCCAGCTTTGTATACACTCAAATTGACTCTTTCCAAAACCTGATCGCCGGTGAAATGCCCCGGCATTACGCACGCTGGAAGGATAGTTATTACTGGAGCAGCCTGAACGGCTGGTACAATCAAATCGAGGTTTTAAAGACCTTCGCCCGACTCCGCCCGGCTTACATGATCGAGCACTTGAAATCAAAATTCGGCTTAGCCGGAACTATTCCACTAACGATTCACATTACACCTGCCGGCGGTGCCGTGCGGATAAATTCGATCTATACCCAGCAAGAATCCTGGCAGGGTCAGTATTTCAAGGGAGTTCCAATCGAACTCGAGGCGATCCCCCGCCCCGGATTCCGCTTTGAACAATGGACTGGCAGCGCTTTCCCTCTCGATAATCCTGTTACTATTACTCCCCAAACCGCTTTGAATATTACCGCCTGTTTTGTCAGTGATAGCAGCGGCGATCAGGAAATCGTCATCAACGAAATCAATTACCATTCCTCACCCGACTTCGATCCCGGTGAATGGATTGAAATTTTGAATAATTCCCCACAGTTAGTAAATCTCTCCGGCTGGCTTATCCAGGATTCCAATCCCAATAACCGGTTTACCATCCCTTCTAGCATAACCTTACTTCCGGGAGCCTATCTGGTTCTCGCTAATGACACGACTGCCTTTCACAACTTATTTCCTTCAGTCCCAAATTTTACCGGTGAATTTCATTTCAATCTGAATAATGATGGAGAGAGTCTTTACCTTTTCAATCCGGCTGACTTTCTGGTAGATTCACTGCAATACAGCAACCAATACCCCTGGCCAGCTACTCCAGATGGCAATGGTCCGACCCTAACATTGATTGATCCCCATCGAGATAATGCAAATCCATTCAACTGGACCGCCTCTGCCGGACACGGAACACCCGGCACACCGAATGCACTTAGTTCGCTGGATCCAACAAATGGCGATCAGGCTACTGCTTTCACTCTGGTTGCTAGTTATCCCAATCCGTTCAATACTTCGACAACCATTAAATTTCATTTGAACCAATCCAACCGGATCAAGATTGAGATTTTCGATCTTAGCGGGCGATTGGTCACCGTTCTCTGGAATGGCAGATTGACTGCCGGTCAACACACTTTGCAGTGGATTCCAGCTGGTGATCTATCATCGGGTCTCTATTTCTACCGGATCACGGGCGATGATGCAGTCTCAGCAATCCGTAAAATCGCCTATCTCAAATAATCTGAGATCGCAATAATTTCGGATAGCATTCTGAGCTGGCGGTAGTAAATCAGTTGGGAATTTTTCAGAAATTATTTATTGGATTTTAGTTGAATGCTTACTTCTTCTCAATGGCATTATAAACCAGCATTTCGTTACTGTAAGCGGTCTTATCAATCCCGGTCACTCGGAAGAGAATCTCAAAAAACCGCGGCATTGCGCCATACTTTTCAATGAATTGCTGCTCGATGCTGGTGCGGGTTTCAGTCTGGGTTAAATAGGTCACCACCTCCGGAGCACCGAGAGAGTGGTAGGAGGCAATAATAAAAATCGAGTTATTCGTTGGACCCGGTAATTTAAGCGCCAATACCAGATCCTCATTTGGTCCGGCTGAATGCAGACTGGTCCTAAAAATCTGCGGTTCCCCGGAATCCGGTGGAGTGTAGGTAACCTTATGCGGTAAGATTTCAAAATTGAAATGTGTATTGGACAAAGTATGCTTGAGGATATAGAGGGTTTTGATACTGCCCACGAAAATAATGTTATATTCACCTAAAATCTGGGGACTGATTGAGGAAGATTTGCGCATCAGCGGTTTTTGGTCAACCGCAAAAAGCATATTGAGAATCGGCGGCAAGCTCCAGATACTATGATACGGAAAATAAGGTTCATCGGTCGGTCTGACAGAATCGTCAGGATATTGAGCCTTGAGTGCGGTTAAATCCTCGCTCGAATTGATCCGGCCATATCTGATACTCACTACCTGATTGTACTTTGGATTATATTCATCAAAGAAAAAATGATCGCCGACTACAATCATGACAGGCAGCTGTGATCGCAGATAATCTTTCCAAATTGGATCATTCTTTTCGACAAACTGATACTTATGCAGTTGGTGCAAATTAGCCTGGTACTTGACGCAGAAAAACGCCGCCAGACAGACAAGCAAGCCAATAACGACCAGATAGTACTTCTTTTTAAGCCAGCGGAAGAACTTTTTGGAATGATATAATTCCTCGCTTGCCTGGACAAATTTAGCCTCGTAATGCCCTTTGGGAATCCGCAACCGGTATTCATCGTCTTTACCTTCATTCAAGTAATAATTTTCGAGCTTCTTTCGCAACGTATAGGTGTGGGCTCGCACAATTGTATCTTCGGCGGGATTAAAAGTACTGTCTTTACCGAAAAACTCAATCGCGATCGTGATCTCTTTGAGTGTCCGCTCCTGATTAGTCGCCTCAACCAGATAGCTTAAATAGGAAGCATAAATTTTCGAGGCGACAAATTCGCTGCTGTTGACAATCTTTTCAAGCAGTTTCTTCTGGGCACTTTCATGTAACATTGTTGGTTAAAATTTTACATTTTTTCGCTGAAAAGCAATAGAAATATTGAAATCCTCATCTTCACCACAAATCCAAATGTCAACAATTGTTAGCCAAATGTTAAGAAATGTTATTCACCGTTTTTCACTTTCCTTTTATCGGCAGTAGCCTTTTATTTATTCTAAAACAAGGGGTAATAGCAAAATAATCCAAATAACAGAAATTTTCTCCACATTTTAAAAGTGAGGTTGGGTGTGCAGTACCAAATACCAAAAGATAAGGTTAACAGTTGTTTCATCTTATCAATTGTATTGATCGTAAGCATGCTATCATCGCTTTCTGCGCAGGGGATCATTCATGGTGTCATCTCAGATTCATTAACGACCAAACCACTGGTTGGGGCTAATGTGTATTTGACGGGGACTGCTTTAGGTCAGGCAACCGACCTGAATGGTGTTTACCGCATCGTCCAGGTTCCTGCCGGTAGTTACACTCTCAAAGTCTCTTACATCGGTTATATTTCGAAAAGCCTGGGTATTGCTATTCGGGATGATGAGCAGCTTGAGATCAACTTCGATCTTCTGCCAGATGTTATCCGGGGTGAAGCTGTCATCGTGAGGGGGCAGTTTGTCGGTCAGGCGGCGGCAATCAATCAGCAAATCACCTCAAATACCATCGTCAATGTCGTCTCGGAAGAAAAAATTAAGGAGTTGCCGGATGCGAATGCAGCTGAGGCTATCGGACGTTTGCCGGGTGTTTCCCTATTAAGATCCGGCGGTGAAGCTAACAAAGTGATCCTGCGCGGTCTCGAGGATAAATTTACCAACATCACCATTGATGGAGTGAAAATCCCGCCTACTGACGCAACCGGCAGAGGAGTTGATTTAAGCACCCTCTCACAAAGTTCACTAGTAGGAATCGAATTATACAAAGCAATCACGCCCGATAAAGATGGCGATGCCTTAGCCGGAAGCATCAATTTAGTTACGAAGAAAGCACCCGCTGAGCGCAAAATAAGAACTGATATGAAAGGCATTTATAATGATTTGATGCAATCGGCTAAGCAGTATGATCTCTCCTTTCAATATGGAGAAAGGTTTTTTAAAGAAATCGTGGGAATCCAGCTCACAGGAAACCTTGAAAATCGCATCCGCAGTAACGAAAGAAT
>CAZAKO010000095.1:2645-6827 GCA_964485745.1 uncultured bacterium | reverse complement strand
AAGGTAAGCCGTATTACTTTTTGGCGAAGCTGCTAAGTAGGTGGTAACCTGCGCCAAAATTATTGCTGCCTCAGGCATGCCCACGGAATGAACCGCTTGAAATCCTGCAGTTGCTACCGTTAGAGCCAAGGGACTGGCATTACCAATATCCTCACTGGCTAAGATTACCAGCCGTCGGGCGACAAAAAGGGGATCTTCGCCATTTTCAAGCATGACTGCTAACCAGTAGACTGCCGCATCAGGATCACTGCCCCTGACACTCTTGATAAAAGCCGAGATTACATCATAGTGATAATCGCCTTTTTTATCGTATAGCAGATGACGCTGTTGCAATGCCTCTTTAATCAGCTCTAGAGTAATTTCGACTGTTTCTCCTTTTCCAATTTTTAATAGCTGCAGGCTGATTTCCACTGCATTCAGTAATTTGCGGGCATCACCATTAACTGACCGAATCAGATAATCGCGGGTTTGCTGATTAAGCTGAATTGGATACTGATTTAAGATAATATCCTCAGTTAGGGCTGAGTTCAAAATTTGAGTGAGATTCGAACTGCTCAGCGGAAATAATTTCAACACCCGACAGCGGGATAGTAGCGGCGCGATTACCTCAAATGAGGGATTTTCAGTTGTCGCCCCAATCAGGATGAGGAGCCCTTTTTCGACTACCTGCAGCAGTGCATCCTGCTGGGCTTTATTGAAGCGATGAATCTCATCAATAAAGAGGATCGTTGTGATTCCTTTGCGATGGTTGTCTTCGGCATGATTGATAACGCTGCGGATGTCTTTGACCCCGGCTGATACGGCACTAATCTGAAAGAACTGTGCCTTAACTCGGTTGGCAATGATTTTCGCCAGGGTCGTTTTCCCGGAACCAGGCGGTCCCCAGAAAATCATTGAGAAAATCTTGCCCGCTTCCAGCGACCGCTGCAATATTTTACCCTTTGCCGTCAGATGCTCCTGACCGATGAAACCCTCAATCTTGAGCGGTCGCATTCTTTCCGCTAAGGGCGGTAATAAATTGTTCCTGTCGTTCTGCTTTTCAAATAGGTCCATAATGATCTAATTTAATGTAAAACCCTGCAGATATTGGGGAATTTCACAAGACCAGCCAAAGGTAGTGTTAATCCGTTCTGCCAGTGCCTGCGATTGCTGCGTTTCGCCGTGAACAATAAAGATTTGACGCGGCGATTCGCTGAAATTCGATAACCAGGCAAGAATCTCATTATAGTCGGCATGGGCTGAGAAACCGCTGATTTGCTCGATATGTGCTCGAATCGGAACTGCTTCCCCATGGATTTTGACCGTTGCGGCACCTTCCATAATTGTCCGCCCTCGAGTTGCTTGAGCCTGATAGCCAATAAACAATACCGTATTTTTCGGATCGGGTAAACGATTGGACAGATGATGCAAAATTCGCCCGCCAGTAACCATTCCGCTGGCGGAGATGATAATTGCTCGACTTTTAATCCCGTTCAGCGATTTGGATTCGTCGGCGGATTGGATAAAAAAGAGCTGTGCTGTTTTTAGAATATCAATTCCTCTCAACTCGGCTACCTTGGATTCCAGGTCGTAATCCTGATTATTTTTAGCGAAAATACTGGTTGCACTGAGCGCCATGGGACTATCTACGTAGATCGGCAGTTTGGGAATCCGCTGCTCCGTTTCCAATTCCCGAATTGTGAACAGCAGTTCCTGAGTGCGACCGACGGCAAATGAGGGTACAATCAAAACTCCACCGCGTTCGACGCTTTCGTTAATAACCCGCGCCAAGTCGGTTTTCTTATCGGTTTGCCCATGCAGCCGATCGCCGTAGGTAGATTCGAGCACGAGATAATCCGTACCATAGACCGTATGTGGATCACGCAAAATCGGCTGAGCCGGACGCCCTAAGTCACCGGAAAATAGGATCCGACGCTCGCCGTTGGCAGTTTTTACCCGGATATCAACAAAAGCCGAACCGAGAATATGACCGGCATCGCGGAAAGTAAGGGTTACTGCTGGCGCGAGTTGGATCAACTTTCCATAGGGAACAGGGTGAAACAAGGTGAGGGCTGTATTGGCATCATTGATTGTATAAAGCGGTAAAGCCGGCGAGTGTTTGGTAAATTGCATCTTGTTGGCGTATTTGGCATCTTCTTCCTGCAGGTAAGCCGAATCTGGCAGCATGATCGAACACAAATCCGTCGTCGTAATGGTGGCATACACCGGATTATGATAGCCCAGCTGGACCAAACGCGGTAAATAACCGGTATGGTCAATGTGAGCATGAGTCAGAATCACGGCATCAATCGAAGTTGGATCAATCGGAAAATCTTCCCAGTTCCGCAGACGTAGCTCTTTGAGTCCCTGGAATAATCCACAATCAATTAAAAATTTTTTACCATCGGCTTCCAATAAAAATTTCGAACCGGTCACCGTGCCCGTCGCCCCCAGAAAGCTAATCCTTACCATTCTCTCTCCTACTACTATAGATTCAAATTCCTTTTTACCAACTCAAATTCAGCTGTTATCGAGTATGAATTTGCTCACATTTTCTTAAGTCAAATGTTGTCAGAACTTACCATCATTGATTTAATATAGTTAACACCTCCGAGGTTTCCAAAACCTCGGAGGTGTAATCCAAAACTGATTATCCAACCAAATGGTTGTTCTGCCGCCTATCTTCGGAATAGTTTAAAGCATCAGCAATAGGAAAACTAACACGAAAACGGCAATGGTTTCTACGATACCGATGACCATGAAATAATTTGCGGTGCCCTTTCCCGTTTCTGCCAGTGAATCGGCCGATCGGGCGGCAACCTTACCCTGAAATAGAGCCGATAAACCGATTGCCATCCCGCCGAATACACCGGCGCATAATAGCGTCAGTGGTTCCTTATCGCTGCCATTGATAAAAAGCATCAATAGAAATCCATAGATTGTCTGGGTCAATGGCGCCCCGGAGAATGCCACTAACATAAAGGGTGCCGGTTTATTATTAGCAAAACATTTCTTCCAGCTCCCAACCGCAGCCTGGGCTGCAACTCCGCATCCCAGCACCGAGCCAAAGGCTGCCAATCCTAAGGCGGCAGCCGGTCCGATCATCCCAATATTCATATTACTTCCCTTTCTGTTTTATTTTGTATTTTTTTCCCTGAATGGCTCATAGTTATAGCCCGACCACTCCATGCCTAATTGACTGGAAAATTCCAGTACATTCAAACGAATTCCGTGGACCACCACCGAAAGGATACTCATCACAATATTAAGTCCATGACCAACGATCAATACCAGAATACCAGCCGGAAAAGCAAAACCTTTCAGCATCGGTATGGCAATCTGGTTAAAACTCGTGGCTATTGCCACCGTCGCCATCCCCACGGCGAAAAGTCGAATATAGGAGATAATATTCGAAAATGAACTAATCACGTTCAAGAATGTGGTAAAAACATCACCAAGCCCCAGGATCGCTCCTTTTACGAAATTAATTCCCTTCCCCTGACGCATAAACACGATTATCACCAATATACTGCAACCAATAAGTGGTACCGTGAAGGAAGGTAAAGGTAATCCTAATACCAATCTTAAAACGACCAGGAAAACTCCCACTAATACTCCAAACCAACCCAAATTACCAAGAGCTTTTACCTGAGGCAGATTATTAATAAAATTCATAATATTTGCCAGCCCCAGCTGCGTTACCGCAACTACAAAACAGACCAGCATGACCTTCTGCTGGGGATTGACCGTCAAATCTGGAAATAATTCCGGAAAAGTAGCCAGCTGCGGAATCGTCAACGACTTGAGCAATGGCAGCGCCGCAATCTGCACCGCACCAAACCAGTTGCCGGTGATGGTTCCCCAGCCGATGGTACAGATACTGAGCAAATAAAAAAGTTTGATAACCAGTGATAAGGTAGCTCCGCGTTTCGCCGATTTACGATGTGCCAAAAAGGTTATTAATAGAAAAATCGAACCGTAGCCGGCATCGCCCACGATCATTGCCACAAACAGGGCAAAGAAAACCAGAAAATATTGACTGATGTCATATTCCCGATAACCGGGAACCGTGCCGAGAAAATCGAACACCGGTTTGATGAGTCGGGAAATTTTATTCATCTTCAACAAGGTCGGTGGATTGTCGGTTGCTTCAGGTTCTTCGCTCATTATTCCCCACCCTTCCGCCGCCGCAGCCTGGAATAG
>CAZAKO010000095.1:0-2545 GCA_964485745.1 uncultured bacterium | reverse complement strand
ATTTGCTCCTCTTTGAGATCTAATCGAATATTCTCAGATTCGGCAATGAAGGCAATCTGGAGCTGATTTTTATCCTCCATTAGAATTTCAGCAAAAGCCGCTTCAGGCAGATTTTTCAAAACGCTACGGTCAACTCCATAGAGACGCAGGTATACTCCTTTTTCACGTAATTCCAAGAGATCATTTTTAGAAATAACTCCCCAGCGATGATACCAGTCTAAGAGTGCACTTTTTTCTTCAATCCGCGATTTCAACTGCTGCATTTCAGCCGCTAAGGCGGAAATATCGGTTACCATCTTTTGGCAATCTTCGGGTTCTCCTTTTTTTACAACTGCCGGCTGATTGTAACCTGCAATTATACCAAGGCTTTTCTCGACCGCCCGCAGCGAACTTTCCAGAGCCGCAACGTCGTCGGAAATCGGAGGCTTGAGGTGCTGAATGTGTACCACTCCCAATTTACGCAGTTGCCGCAGGGCTTCCTCCTGATGCCGGGCACTAATAAACAGGGTCACTTTCTGCATTGGAGTAATCATGCGGTAGCCATCTCCCTCTTCTGTTGAATCTTATTTTTGGAAATTTTACCGCGCACCACCTCAGCCGTCATCATGTCACCTAAATAGATTCTGATGATTCGGATATTCTCCCGGGTTTCCGGAATTTTAACTTTCTCGAACAGATTGATGCGCTGGATGGTGATCCGCAGTTCCTCGCGCAATACCTCGATTTGCTGCTCGAGAATCCGGATTCTCACCGCCTGAGTAATCCGCTCCTTGCAGGCAGCGATACCACGATCAATCCATAGGGGAGTCATGAACAGATCGTACTCTTCGTCTTTGAAGACGACATTCTCAAAAATTTCAATATCAATGCCGGCAATATTGCCAGTAATAGTACTAACTTTTTCAAGACTGAAAAACGATTGCAGGTCAATCTCCTCGCCAAAAACGGCTACCCATTGAAAGAGTTCCTGCTCGAAGCGCTGAATCTCTTCCTGAATTTTTTCGATCTGCTGGGTAATCATCCGGATTTCATTAACCAGCTGAATCTTTTTCAATTCTAAGGTAGGTAAATAGCGGGTATAGCGCTTGAGCGCTTCGCGCTGGTTTTTCAGTTCGTTCTTGGTTAACCGAATTTTTGCCATTATTGGGCTGCTTTAGGCCAGAATTTATTGATTAAATCGGTTTTCATGCGGGTTTCCTCCGGCGTAAAACACTCCGCCAGAATTTGCCAGCCCTTATCGAGCGCGGCTTCAAGCGCAATGTTGACCGACAGATCCATCATATTGGCTTCAAATAATTTCCCATACTTCAGCAACTTTTTATCCCAGTCACTCATGCGGAAACCCATAGCGCGTTTCTCTTCGGTTTCGATATACTGCGCATAAAGTTGAATCATGCCATCCATGATTGCCCGGTGATCCGCCCGGGTGCGAGCATTGACCTGCTGCTTCAAGCGGCTGAGTGAACCGAAAGGTTCAATCCGACCATTCCGCAGATAAAATTGACCTTCAGTGATATAACCGGTATTATCGGGCACCGGATGAGTGACATCGTCGCCCGGCATCGTCGTAACTGCCAGCACCGTGACCGAACCGGCTCCCTCAAAATCAACTGCCTTTTCATAGCGCGCAGCTAACTGTGAATAGAGATCGCCGGGGTAACCACGATTCGAAGGAACCTGCTCCATGGTGATCGCAATCTCTTTCAGCGCATCGGCAAAATTGGTCATGTCGGTCAGTAGTACCAACACCTCGCGACCTTTCAAGGCAAACTGTTCCGCCACTGCCAAACAGAGATCAGGAATCATCAACCCCTCAACAATCGGATCCGATGCCGTATGAATAAAGAAAATCGAACGGCTCAGAGCACCACCCTCTTCCAGGGTATTTCTGAAATACATATACTGGTCATACTTCAAGCCGATCCCACCGAGAATTATCATATCCACTTCAGCCTGGAGGGCTATCCGGGCTAAAAGTTCATTATAAGGTTCGCCGGACACCGAGAAGATTGGCAGTTTCTGCGAGACGACAAGCGAGTTAAAAACATCAATCATCGGAATATTGGTGCGGATCATATTGCGGGGAATGATGCGCTTGGCGGGATTGACTGCCGGACCGGCAATCTCTATCAGGTTCTCTGATAAGGTAGGTCCTTTATCGAGCGGTACTCCACTACCATTAAAAATCCGACCCAGCATATTATCCGAGAAAGTCACCCGCATCGGATGCCCTAAAAACCGGACTTCGTCATTGGTGGCAATTCCCTGACTGCCGGCGAAAACCTGGAGTGACACAATGTCTTTATCCAATTTGATTACCTGAGCGAGCGATTTACCCCGGCTGGTGGTAATCTCCGCTAATTCCTCATAACCAATGTTCTCGGCTTTGACCGTAATGACGTTCCCGGTCACACTCAGGATTTTATTATAAACCTTCTGCATCTTCGCTATTTTCCTCAATCAATTTAATTATTTTGGATTCCTGGACTTTGAAATTGTTATCTTTCATATCAATATAATTCCAGTCAATAAACAGCTGGCGCAG
>CAZAKO010000094.1:3835-6955 GCA_964485745.1 uncultured bacterium | reverse complement strand
ATGATTGGTTACACGCCGGTTAAAATGGAAAACGTTCGGGTTAGCGTTAATTCTACTACTAATCTGAGTTTTGAATTGGAAAAGACAGTCCTTCAAGGTGAGGCAGTGGTAGTGACCGCGAGCGCGGTTTCATTTAAGAAGGATCAAACCAGTTCGGTCCGCAACGTGTCGGCTGAGCAAATAGCCAAGCTTCCGGTTGAGTCGGTCGATCAAGTTGTGAATATGCAGGCAGGCGTTGTGCAGGGACATTTCCGGGGTGGCCGGAGTAGCGAGGTGTCATACTTAGTAGATGGATTGCCGGTTGTCAACACGTTCAGCGAGTATACCAGACATAACGTTTATGTTGAAAAAGAGGTGGTTCAGGACCTGGAAGTAATCAAAGGTACGTTTGACGCGGAATACGGCCAAGCCATGAGTGGGATGGTCAATGCGGTAACGAAAGAGGGAGGTAAGGTCTGGCATGGCTTTCTATCGAGTGGGTATAGCAATTATTTCACTGCGCATAACGATGTATTCATCGGGATCGGGAAAACTGATTACTTGCAGCGCAATCTGAGTCAGGATTACAAGGTTCAATTAGATGGACCTATTTTCCAAGATAGATTGTCCGTTTTTGTCAATTACCGGTACCAGAACAACCGCGGACCGCTCAACGGGATCCATCGTTTTAATCCCTGGGACTACAGCGTTTATCCATCAACGGATCCCGGGACCTGGCACATCGAGCATACCGGAGACAATAAATTCGTGGCGATGCAGCAGGATTTTTATCATAATGCCATGGGCAAGTTAACCTTTAAAATCACCAACAATCTCAAGGTGAACCTGCTTTACACGTTCAACGGAAATAGGAGCAAACAGTACGATTTTATGTACAAGTATAATCCGGGTGGACTGGGGTGGAATTTCAGCACGATCCACTTTGGCTCGTTGGATGTCAATCAGATGATTTCCAGATCCCTTTTCTATGATCTAAAGTTCTCTTATGCCAGCAGGGTGGAACAGTCATATTTATATGAAGATCCGCTGGATTCGCGTTATCTCAGTCCGAATTACCGGGGAGATTTGACAACTGGTTTTTACACCGGCGGCATGGTAAACCCCGGCAAAAGAAAAGATACGTTCTTGAGGGGAGACGCCAAGTTTGATCTGAACTGGCAGGCTAACAAGACTCACGGTTTCAAGGCAGGCTTTTTGTACACTTCCCATGTCGTTGATCGCTTTCGAGTTGATGTACGAAACCAGTATGAGGGACTGCCGGTTGCGAATGAGATGGTCATGGATCCACTGACGGGGAAAATCGATTTCCCTTATTATATACCTGAAATCATCCCCATCACGGATAATACGATCGATATCTATCGGGTGAGACCGTATGAGATGTCGGCTTACGTCCAGGATAAGATGGAATTTGATGAAATGGTGATCAAGTTGGGGCTGCGGTATGACTATTTCAACTCCAATTATCATTACCCGTCCAACTGGCGGAATCCGTCCAACCAGCTGTCACTTCCGGATTCCATGATGTCCACGATGTTGTCTAACGATCCACAGACCCAGCTCAGCCCGCGCCTGGGTTTGTCCTACAAGCTGAGTGACCAGGCGGTTCTCCGTTTTAGCTATGGGCATTTTTTCCAGATGCCGCAGATGTACGCCTTGTTTGAGAATGACATTTACCGGGTACCTCCGTTCGATTATCAAACCACCATGGGCAATACCCAACTCAAAGCGGAAAAAACTGTCCAGTATGAAATCGGCTTATGGCAACAGCTCATGACGGGCATGGGGTTAGAGGTTTCACTGTATTATAAAGACATTTACAACCTCCTCAGCACCAAAATCATGACCACCTACAACCAGATTAAATATGGATTATTTACTAATAAGGATTACGGCAATGCCCGGGGCATCGAGCTGACCTGGGATTACCAACTGGGTGGATTCTACACCCAGGTCAATTTCACTTATTCCTTCACCCGGGGGAATGCGGAAAATCCGCGCGAGACATACACGCGCGCCGGGAACAGCATGGATCCAATTACCAGGCTGATCCCCATGTCCTGGGATCAACGGTATACGGCAAATGCCAGTGCCTCCTATACAACAAAGAATTTGAATGTCGGACTGACTGGGTACCTCAATTCTGGGACACCGTACTCCTATGATCCCCCCGATTACAGCTCACTTTATCGCATCAATCTCTATGAAAACAATTCATCCAAACCAACATCCGTGAGCTTTGACCTAACGGCTTCGTACTTGGTTCCTTTGTTCGGTGGGCATTCGGTTAAATTCATGCTTAATGTGTACAATTTGCTAGACAAACTGAATGCCACCTGGGTGTATGGCGATACCGGGCAGCCTTATACCCGAATCGTAACCCAATCCGATTTGAGCAAATTCCGCAGTGATTATAACGATTATTATGATCAGGTTAAGAATCCGACCATGTATTCATATCCCCGATCAGTCAAGCTCACCATAGGATATACCTTTTAATATCATGGTCAGTAAGGTTTTATTACCAGGATGAACCAGATCAAACAATTTAGGAGATAGGAGCATGAAAACAGGGAATAAATTTCTGGCAGGATGCTTGTGGCTGGCAATATGCATGTCCAATCTGTGGGCGCAGGGGAAACCTTACATGGGTCCCGAGGATCCGGCAAGCGACATCTCTGCCATCCGCTCCGGTTATATGAATGGAAACCGGCTGCTGCTCTATTATGAAAACAATACTCAGATTGCATCCTGGCCCGAGGTGGGTACGAGCCGCTGGCCAAATGATTACACGGGTCAGCGGATGATTGATGTGGCCTCGGTTTTGGTCGGATGCCAAGTCTATATCTATCAAGATTCCATCCCCATTGACGATTTGAGTGATTCACGATTGAGTGAACCTGGAGCGATTGACACTATGTATTTTGTTCAATCCCATTCCTACGCATCCAATAATCCAGACATGAATTATGACAGGACCGTTGAATGGGGTATCTACCCGGTACCCGGGTATTTAAATCCAACTCAGGATTATCCGGCGATGAGCAATAAACCCAATTCCTGGCCGTTGGAGGGCTGGCCCTCCACGAGGTTTGAGAAAAAATGGCCGGGCGAATGGAA
>CAZAKO010000094.1:2443-3735 GCA_964485745.1 uncultured bacterium | reverse complement strand
TATCAATGGGCTAATACCGAAGCTCAGGATATTGTTTTCTGGGAATACAACATTGCTAATGTTTCCGATTATAACCTGCCAACCAGCGGCTTTGGTTATTTTGTTGATAATAGCATCGGAGGTGATGCCAGCGGGGAAAACGAGGTGGGTTATCGCAACAAATTACTTGATTTATCCTATGTTTGGGAAAGGTATGGTGCGGGTGAAGGTGGACGAATGCCCGGGACAATGGGATATGCCTACCTGGAAAGTCCGGGTATGCCCTATGACGGGATAGACAATGACGATGATGGTATCATTGACGAACAAAGGGACAATCCGGCGGGTCAATGGGTTGGTCCCGATATTGGGGTGGATGGAAAGACAATCGATGCGGAAAAATTTCGCAATTTCTACCATCGCGAGCCTCAATCGCATTGGGAAGGAGATGAGAACCAGGACTGGCGGGACGGCGTTGATCCAGACAATGACGGACGATATGCTGACCAGAATGACAATGGATATTGGATTTTAGAAAATGGTGCGTTTGTGGGCGATGACGTCGGGTTAGACGGAGTCGGACCCGGGGATTTGAATTACGATGGACCAGATGAGGGCGAGTGCAACCACCAACCGGATTACCGCGAAGGTGTGGGATGCGAACCGAATTTCGGGGCGATGGACGTGGATGAATCGGACATGGTCGGGTTGACTAGTTTTCTTATGTTCGACTGGGCGCAGTGGCAGCAAACCATGTATCTAACGCTTAACGAGGACAAAAATGTCTGGGATGTGATGATCTCCGATACTTTAGCCGAATATCTAGTTGCCGGATCAGTCGGATCAATGTATATGGTTTTTGCCTCTTCACCTTTTCCCTTCTACAAGGGCCGCACGGAAAGGGTATCAATGGCGTTCATGTGCGCGTATGAAAACCTCGCCGCACTCAACGCTGCCGACCACCGGGCGTCGAACCTGTTCCGTCTCAAGGAGGTGGCTCAGATCATCTACGAGCGGGATTATCAATTTGCCCAGCCGCCAATCATGCCGACGTTGAAGGCTACTCCGGGAGACGGTAAGGTGATTCTCACCTGGGATAATTTTGCTGATACGAAGACCCGTGAACCACTCCTTGAGGGCATCAATGATTTTGAGGGATACAAACTGTATAAATCAACTGATAAGTTCATGTCCGATCCTCAAATAATAACTGACGGAAAAGGGTCTAAGAAATTCCGGGCACCAACTTTCCAATGTGATAAAATCGACACGATTACGGGTTACTGTGATTTTGGCGGGGAACAGGACGGTCG
>CAZAKO010000094.1:0-2343 GCA_964485745.1 uncultured bacterium | reverse complement strand
GGTTATGTGCCGCCTGAAATCTCGATTGATTTAGAGCATTCCTCGGAGCGACTGACGGGTGGTCAGATAATTCCTGCAGTTGTTGATCAGAGTGTGGTGCGGCAAGGCCACACTTATAAACTGACGTTTCAAAGCAACCCGATAGACTATTACCAAATATTGTCAAGAAGATCAATCAGAGACGGAAAACGGGCAACAACGGGGATTGCGGTGTATGACATTACCCAAACAGCTCAACTGGTTTATGTCGAGAATGTCGAGAGCGGTTTTCCGGATTACAACTTGCAATATGATGCCGATAAAAAGGCTTGGATATATCCAGCCAACAGCGATATTACTACCGATATTTTCCAAGGACTGCAGTGTACCATCTCGATTCCGGATGACTCTATCCAGCTGGATCTGGAAAACACTGGTTGGATTCAGGGACAGGCGCTAATAAATATACAGTTAGGTCCGGCGGCGTCCTATTTTGCTTATCAATATGAAATTGTATTTGATCCGACCCAAGAATACCAATCATTGACCAATAAAACAGGTTACATTTATGACGTGAATGGAATTGTAGTCGGAAGTAAATATCGCGTGTTGGGTTTAAAGTATCCGTTTTATATTATTAATAAATTAGTCACGGATAGTTTAAACCACCATGAAAAATTAGATTGTGTTTTATACGATACCAATGAAAATGGTGTCCTTGACTGGGATACCGATAGAATCCTCGTGGGTTATGCAAGTCAGAAGGAAACCGATTACTGGTGGGGTGGGACGATCTTCGCTTTCGATTTCATCCAGATGGGGAGCCAGAGTAATCCTACGGCAACCGGTGATACCTATCGCATCTCCTTTCATAAACCACTTGCGGAAATTGATTCCTTGGTTTTTACGGTCAACCCAGCGATAAATGTCAACAAATCGAAGCTAAGAATCGCGATGGATTCAATCAAGGTAGTGCCTAATCCGTATATCGCAACCAATATGATGGAGACGGCGGTAGCCAACCAGTATTTAAACCAGCGACGGCGGATTCTTTTCACCCACATCCCGGCGGACTGTGTCATTCGGATTTTTACATCATCAGGGGTTCTGGTTGATAAGATAGAGGTCCAAAATGAGCCGACCAATGGCACAGTTTACTGGAATTTGTTATCCCATGAAGGTCTTGAAATCGCGGCGGGGATGTACATCTTTCACGTGAAATCGAAAGTGACCGGGGATGAAAAAGTCGGTAAATTCGCGGTGATCAAATGATTTGTCTCGAATAGCTGGCAAATCATGGCATTGAAAAGGGGATACACTATGAAAAAGAAATTGCTTACTTTCTTGCTTGTTATGGGATATTTGGGCTCATATAAAGTTCTGGCACAAAATAAACCCTATCGCGTGGGTACAACATCTGCGAATTTTCTTGAAATGGGCATCGGAAGTGCCGGTTGTGCAATGGGCGAGGCGTATGTTAGTGTAACGCGTGACCTTGCATCCATTTATTGGAATCCGGCTGGACTTTCCTATATGACCATGAATGAAGTTCAATTTGTATATCAACCGTGGATTGCCGGGATTAATTTAAGTTACGGAGGAGCGGCAATTGTTCTACCTAAGTATGGCACGTTTGCCGTGTCGTATACGGGTATGAACTTTGGTCGGATCGAGGTTACCACCTTAGAAATGCAGGAGGGGACAGGCGAGACCTATTCGGCGATGGATATGACGATTGGTCTTTCTTATGCCCGGAAATTGGCGGAGTGGTTTGGCTTCGGAAGCTCGATAAAGTACATCCGATCCGGAATCTGGCACATGAGCGCTAATGCAGCGGCATTAGACCTGGGAGTCATGGTCAACACGGCTTTCTTTTCTCCTGACGGAAATCGGAAAAATGGCCTGTCAATCGGCATGAGTATCTCCAACTACGGAACCCGGATGAAATATGATGGAATGGATTTGCTCCAACCCATTGATATTTCTCCTGATGCAAGCGGCAACTTCAAAGATGTTGAGGGTCAGTACCGGCTCCAGTCATGGGAATTGCCGTTGATTTTTAGGGTTGGTATCTCCCTCATTGCCTTGAAAAACAGTCACAGCCAACTGATCTTAGCCGCGGACGCGCTGCATCCTAACAATAACAGCGAATCAACCAACTTAGGTGGGGAGTACCAGCTGACTCTACCAGGCCTGACTAAATTCTTCTTGAGGGTGGGCTATCATGGTCTTTTTATGGACAGATCGGAATACGGATTGACCTACGGTGGCGGCATCCATTGGGCTTTGATGCATAACAAAGAATTAAAGTTGGATTATGCCTATAAATCAATCGGTCTCTTGGGCAATTATTCCATGTTCACC
>CAZAKO010000093.1:0-7171 GCA_964485745.1 uncultured bacterium | reverse complement strand
TTTTGTTCTTCAATCAGCTGCTCAGATACTTGAGAAATACTAAAAGGCAATTCTCTGGCTGACATTTCCACCCGCGTCCCAGTTACAACGACCGGATCAAACGGATAGACTTTTAAGGTATCTTTGAAAACCGATGGATAAGCACTTGCAAAAGTTACATAAATAATTACCAGGTAAAAGATCAACACATTTTTCACGAAATTCTCCTTAATTAGACTCCTGACAAATTTTTCCCAGTTGAGGTAAAGGTCAAATCGCCATGTTTAACACCCCGGATACCAATTATCTTATCAGCTAATGGTTTGACTTCACTATACTTGCCTTTAAGGATGACTACTTCCAGACAGTTATAATGGTCAAGGTGAATATGCGTGGTTGACAAAATATCATGATAATGATCATGTTGTAAATCATTTAATTTGTCGGATAAGTTCGGGACATGATGATCATAAACCAGAGACAGAACCCCGACAATTTCCTCATTCTTATCGAGGTCGCGTTTAACTAAATAATTGCGGATCAAATCCCGCAGTGCCTCGGAGCGATTTTGATACCCTTTCTGGGAGATTTCCGTATCAAAGCGTTCCAATAAATCATCAGGCAAAGACACACCAAAGCGAATTAACTCACTCATTTTGACTATCCTCGTATCACAAAATTAAATATCGTGCTACAGTAAGTTAAAAAAAAGTTACTTGATTGCAAGCGGAATTTTGGGCAGTTCAATAGTAAAAGTACTCCCCTTTCCCAATATACTCTCCACAAATATTTTTCCCTGACACTGTTCAACAATCTGTTTGACTAAGGGCAATCCTAATCCGGATCCAAGGCGTTCCAATTCCCGGGCATTTTTACCGCGATAGAATTCCTCAAATATCTTGGTCTGATCCTCTTTAGAGATTCCGATTCCGGCATCCTGAACCGCAAAACCAAAAACGTTTCGTTTAACAAAAGGCGTTATTGTCACTTGCGAACCAGGTGGGCTATAGCGAATAGCATTATTTATCAAATTTGCCAGGACCTTTTCGATGGCAGGAGTATCTAAGCGAACCATTTCCTTTTTATTTTGTTTATTGATCACAATTGTAATGTTTTTCTGCTCGGCATAATCATCGAATTGAGTCGTCACAGTTTCGATCCAATCTTCAAAATTGACCTCTTCGATCACCTTTTCCCGGCTGCCATGACGATATTGGGTAACATCAATCATATCCTTCACCATCAACAAAATCTGGTCAGTTCGAATAACCGCCCGATTAAGCATATCCGCAACCTCGTCATTTAATTTACTGGAATAGATTTCCTCAATTACGCCCAGCATACTGCGTAAAGTCGTGATTGGCGACTTGAGTTCGTGCGCGGTAAAGCGAAAGATTTTATCGCGCTCCTGCATGGTATTTTCAAGCTGGCGACTCTTTTCATCAACTAACCTTTTCAACTGGCGGTAACCGGAAATAAAATCTTTGATGACAAAGGTGGTTATAAAAATCAGGATATAAAAAGCACCCAGGGAAATGGTTATCACCGAAAGTCGCAGTGGTTCCTCACTTATTGGATAGACTGGGACAATGCGATGGTACTCTAAAATAGTCCAGATGGTCAACAAAATGACTGCAACGGTGGCATTGACATAGGGCAAATTTAAGGGCAATAAGACCCCGGAAATGATAATTGCTACCATATAAATAAAGAAAAAGGGATTGCTTATTCCTCCAATATAGTGGACTAAAAAAGAGATAATAATCAGGTCTAAGATCAATTGGATTTCTGTAAAGGTCAGTTCCTGCTGAAAGTTTCTAAATGGAAAATAACGGAATAAGAAAAAGTAGATTAGATTGAAACCTAATACGATTGCTGAAATTGTATATAATTGGGGATAGGCAATTGGCAGGTGTAATACCCGTTGGCTAATTGGAATAGCCACCAACACCCCAAAAAGTTCAATCCACCTGATATTAATAATCCAGCCGATTCGGTTTCTTAATGTATCAATGGTATAAAACGGTAGGATCAGTTTAGCCGGATTACTATGTTTGCCATTCATTTTAAACATAATATCAATCATTTAAAAAAAGAATTGATCGCCTTGATAACCTCAGGAGAAATTTGATTGTTTATGGTAGTAGATTTTGGTTCGATGCCAAGATAACGGACTTCACAAACTCCATTAGCTTTTAAATATTCGGCTATCAATCTCATTGAGTATGTATGGGTACTGAATCCCTGGGAATCAATTGACTCTGCTGGTATTTCCTGAATTGTTCCTGGAGGGGTTTGCATTCTGGCAGTATCAATAAAAATGACCCTGTTTGGTTTTTGTTTTATAATCCTTGACAGATAATTTTCGGGAGTCGTATAGCCCTTAATTAGCTGTTTATCGGGAACGAGTTTATGTTGCCTCAATTGGTTGATAAATTCCAATCCTGCTCCATCATCACCGCGGATTGCATTGCCTAATCCCACAAAGACGACTTTTTGATCGGGGATTAGCGATAATTTCCGGCTTAATTCTTCAAAATTCATCCTTTAGCACAATTCGGTGGCGACATTTTGGGCAGACCTCCTTTATCAGGTCTTCCCGACGTAATTTATCTTTGACATGGGATGGATCAACCGGAGTAAATTGAAGTTTAGTCTCAATCAGCAGATTGGGATGAGCATAGGCTTTCGCGCCCAACCGTTCTTTAACAAATAACAGATGGTCCCGGCAGGCAATCACTTCACCACAAACTTCACATAAGGCTAATTCCTTCTCGACGGTCTCAAAGACTTCCGGCGCTTTCAAATCGGGTGTCGAAAGTACATATTCGTTGGATAATTTGATTCCCTTTTGGGTAATGCATTTTTCTTCACATTGCCCACATTGGGAACAGGCAGCATAATCGAGCACCAATTTCCGAACTCGCTTTTCCTTATCATCAATAATTTCGATGGCATTGGTAGGGCAAACCTGAGCACACGTTCCACAGCCGACGCAGTCAGCCTGATAATATTTCGGATAGCCGCGATACTCCCTGGGTGCCTGATAGGGTTTAAAAGGATATTTGGTGGTATAGGCGGGCGAGAAAAAAGAGCGCAATGCTTCGGTAATTTCGCGAATTTTTGGCAGATACATGACTCAGTCCTTCAACTCTTTATCTTCTTGATATTGATCAACAACGGTTGCTTTAGTCAACGGAATTCCACTGCGATGCGCTGCCCGGGCAATGGCATGAGCAGCTACCGGTGAGGTCAGGAAAATAAACACAACGCCGAGCAGTACTTTAAATCCAAAATTGTTGAATCCTTGAATTATGAAAACTCCAAAAAGTACTCCGGCAGAACCAAAGGTTACGCATTTGGTTGCCGCTTGTAAACGGTTATAGACATCGGGCAGACGCACTAATCCCAAAACTCCAAAAAAATCAAACATAATTCCCAGCACGATGAAAATCATGCCGATGAATTCTCTAGTCATCCAGATTCCTCCTTTCCAAAATTTTAGCAAAAGCCAGTGAGGCAATAAAACTCATTAAAGCCCAGATCAGACCGATATCCATAAAAAATGATTGTTTGTGTACCAATCCCAAAAGAGCAAGTAAGCCAATAATCAAAACGCCCAAGATATCCACGGCGATAATCCGATCTGCGGGTGAAGGTCCAAAAAGTACCCGGAATAGCACGAATAAACTGCAGAACAGAATTACGTTAATCAGCTTATAAAAGATGATACCCTGATAATAAAAGAAATTACCATAGAGAAAGGCTGCAATAAACAGCAATCCCAGAAACCAGCGTAATAGTCTCATTCGAAGACCTCCGTAAGAAGTTTTTCAAATTTGCCCCCGATGGTTCGAGTATTCTCCTTAATATCCCTGGATAAAACCTCGATCCAATGAATATATATCTCCTTCTTCTCAGGATTGATATCAACCGTTAGAGTACCAGGAGTCAGGGTTATCGAATTGGTCAATACCGTCAGAGCTGAGTCTTTCGTCAATTTGGTTTTGATTTTGACAATTCCCGGTCGGATCGGCAGATATGGGTGAATCACAATAAATGCCACATGCAGATTAGCTTTTGCCATTTCCCATAAGAATTTGAAAAAGTACTTTAAGGCTGAGAAGTAGCGCTTGACCACATGTTCACTTTTTTCCGAGGTGATTAAAAATTTGCCAGCCAGCAAACTTACAATAAAAGCCACAATCAAACCGGCAACTACTTCCTGCACATCCTGGATACTGGTCAATGCCACCCAAATTAAAAAAGAAAAGATGAAAACAAAGATCCGACTTCGATTTTGTAAGGTCATGATTACCTCCCGAGAACCGCCGAAATATAGCCGGTTTTATTGATGATTATAGCAACGACCGGATCGAGGGTCAGTTCCCGAATGCCCGGAATAATCATTAGGCTGGTTAGAAGACACAAAACCGCTAAGATGACCATTGCGGATTTCATGCCCAGACTGACCGGAACTTCGGTTTTTTCTACTACTTCTCCTCCGCGGAATCCGTAGCGTTGAACTTTCATGTAATAGATCAGTGTTAGCAGGCTTCCGATAATCGCAATTACTGCATAGACAATATAATTTGCCTGCACTGCCGCAATAATGATAATCAGTTTACTGAAAAAGCCATTAAATGGTGGCAATCCGGCAATTGATAAGCTGGCGATCATGGACGTTGCCGAAGTAACCGGCAGTGCCTTTTTGAGATTGCCCATTTTGCGCAGATCCCGCGTTCCAATTGCCATCTCAACCGCCCCGGAATTGTAAAATAGTAATGCCTTGAAAACGGCATGATTGAAAATATGAAAAACCGCTCCTAAGACCGCCAGCCGTGTGCCGATTCCAAGTCCCAATAAAATAAAACCAATTTGACTAATGCTTGAATAAGCCAGTAGTCGTTTCAGATCCCATTGACCAAGCGCCAAGTAGGAAGCAACAATAATGGAAATTGAGCCAATAACCATGAGAATTATCATGAAAATTTGGGGTGTTCCCAGAATATTGTAGAAGAATCGGATAATGGTATATATCCCCAGCGATTTTATCAGGACCCCGGAAAGCATGGCTGATATAGGTGCAGGTGCCGAGGAATGGGCATCAGGCAACCAGGCATGAAATGGCATGGCGGCAGCTTTCAATCCAAAACCCGTTAGGAAAATTGCGCCGACCCAATAAGTCAAGCTTTTATCCAAGGTTGGCAATATTTCAGCAATTTTAGCCATGGTTAAGGTCGAAGTAGCACTATATAAAATTCCGATTCCCAACAGAATTAGGGTTGACGATACCGAACCCATGACAGCATATTTGAAGGCTGCCTCATATTCTTCTGCCTTGCAACCAAAAGCCACCAATCCATAGGCGGCAAATAAGGCAATCTCCATGAAAACAAACAGGTTGAAAATATCACCAGTAGCAATCACCCCGTTCATTCCGGTAATCAGCAGCATAAATAAGGCATAATATTTATAGGGTGTTGCATAGCGCCGAATATAACTCACCGAAAATATAAGTGAGGTCAGGGCAATCAAATTGACAATTATTAGCATAAAGGTTGAAAGCGCATCCTGTACCAAACAGATTGTTAATGGAATTTTCCATCCACTCATCTCGTAAATAAAGGTGTCTTTACCGGTAGTAAAGAAACTGAAAGTGGATAATGCCAACAGAGATATCGCTGCCAGAATAGAAAGAACAATCGCCCAGTTATCTTTTTCTCCGGATATCAGCGTAATTAGAAAAGCCGCCAACAATGGGATAATAATTAAAAATGGGAGGATCATCCTGACAGTCTCCTAATTTTAGTAATATCGAAAGTTTTATATTTCTCAAATAACCGCAGAGCCAAAGCAACCAGCATCGCAGTGGTTCCCAACTCGATTACAATCGAGGTTAAAATCAAAGCCTGCGGTAGTGGATCAACCATCTCGGCAACCGCTTTGCCTTTTACCAAAATGGCGTAGGTGGCACCGCTTCGATAGGCGAAAAGAATGAACATCAAATTGACCGCATAGCCCATGATCCCCAATGACAGGATGATTTTAATCAAATCTCTTTTTGTCAGGACTCCGTAAATGCCAACCAACAACAGGGCAAAACAAAGGATATATATCACCATTACTTCTTCTCCCCTTTATCTAACAAATGAAAAATTGAGAGTGTCCAAACAACGATAAATAAGCCCATGCTCACTTTGGCACCAATGACGATATTCAGTAATGGAATCGTTCCGGAACTTAGTAGATTGAACAATTTCCCATGACTGATAAAATTGGCTAAAAAGCCACCACCAACCGATATTCCTAAGATTCCAATTGCCAGAAAGATCGCCGCGCTGGAGGATTCAATATCATGCAAAAAACCAATATTGACCCAACGGGTGATAAAATTACGTCCATAAGCCAGCATTACATTCAAAAATGCCAACGCAATGATAACCCCGCCGGCAAATCCTCCTCCGGGACTCAAATGACCATGTAAAATGATATAAATCCCGTAAAGGATTATGAGCCAGACACTGATTCTGGTTACTGTTTTGACAATTAAGGTCATCCCTTCACTCTGTTTCATGGTCACCTCCCGCTGATTTGTCAGCCGCACCCCGCAAGATCGAAAGCGCCCCCAAAATTGCCGTAAATAGCACGGTTACCTCGCCTAAAGTGTCATAAGCCCGATAATCCAAGATAATAGACGTGACAATATTAGCCGAGCCGGTTTCAGCCGCTCCATGCTCAACATAATATTTTGCGGTGGTGAATAGCGGCTCCCCGAAAGGCGGTAATAACTTAAAAATCTTGAGACTGAGTATTAGAATTAACCCCAATGCAACAATTGTAACTAATGTCTGAATGCGATGTACTTTAGATGGCTCTTGCAGATGATACTCTTTACCAATAAACGCCCGGACTAAAATAATCAAGGCAAATATCTCAAAAAGAAACTGAACAATAGCCAGATCCAGAGCCTCCAGCAGCAGAAAAGCCATTGACACTCCCAGACCGACAATCCCGACTGCAATTACCGAGGACAATAAATCTTTCAGCTCCAGCGCGATAATTGATCCCACGATCATAAAGCCAAGAATGAACATCAACCATATTTCTATTGGCATTTATTCCTCCGGAATTAAAGAGTAGTTATTATTGATCATATTACCACCCACAAAAGAATTAGCAATCCTAACAC
>CAZAKO010000092.1:0-7234 GCA_964485745.1 uncultured bacterium | reverse complement strand
CCGGGCGCTCTTTAAATGCTCTAAGAAATCCCGGTGAACCTTTCCGGCAAAATCGGCGATCGTCGCTCCCTTTTTCAACACATAGGGTTGACTGGTATCCGGCTCTTTCCCCGGCGGTTTGGAATAGATCCGGATGAGATTCAATTGCTCGATACAGACTTTTCCTAACTGATCTAAGTTTTTGCGATTCAGGACGGAAATTGAAATGGGGAGCCACTTATCCTCCAACAGTTCACTAAAAACCGCCAGATCCTCAACTTGCTGGTCGCTATCAACTTTATTGACGACTAACACCATTGGAATGAAGAATAATGATCTATCCTCCGGATAATTATCGCGTAGGTGCGACGGTACGATTTTGTGCGTTTCAAAAATGGCGAGTGACTCTTCGAATTGGGCGATAGGAAATGCCTGAATATCCACCATCAGCAGGATCAGGTCAGCTGTCCGGATCAGGTCGAAAAGTTCCGACTTACCGACCTCCGGGTTTAACGGTGGAGTGTCGATCAGTTGCAGCTGGATTTGCTCGACTTCCATAATTCCCGGCATCGGTGACCAGGTAGTAAAAGGTGAGTCGGAGATTTTAGGAGTGGCGTGAGTGACAGCCGCTAATAACGACGATTTACCGACGTTGGTTGGACCGGCGAGAATAATTCTGCCCGCTCCTTCCTTTTCGATGTGGTACTCCGAATCGTATTTGCCAATAGTCTTGCTCTTGTGCTGTTCGCTTTTCAGTTTGGCAAGTTTGCGGCGCAGGTCGGCGCGCAGGTGGTCGGTGCCTTTATGTTTGGGAATGGTGCTGAGCAGTTCTTCCAGACCCTGGATTTTAGCTGGAATTGACTCGGCTGCCCGGAATTTCCGTTCAGCTTCGAAATATTCAGGTGGTAAGTTCGTCGGCATTTTGAATAATTATAAGAAATGCCTGTTCATTTATCAATAGCTAAAAATCTGAACTTAAAAAGAGAAGAAACCGCTAAGGCGTTAAAAAGACGCTAAGGTCGCAAAAATAATTATAGATAAAAACCTGATTAATAATTCTTCAATCTTTACGAACCTTGCGGATTCTTAGGATACTTTGCGGTTATAAATTTTTCCTAATGTAACTCGAAAGGTTGATTTTGGATTTTATCGGTGATTTTTTTTAGTTCGTCTAATTTTGCCCGGATGGTTGGATCATCGGGAATGTTGGCATCCAGCTCGATCAGGTCATAGGAAACCGGATTAACCGCCTGTTGAATTTCGATTGATAGAATTTCAACCTGATTTTTCATGCTGTTAATCGCATTTAGTACCGACGGTTGATCGGCATAGTATTCTTCCACGGATTTGTTTCCCGCAGTTTCTTTGAATGAATCCAGGCGCTTCTGGGCATAGCTAATCTGAGACAGCTTACCGGAAATATTCACTAATTTCAGTTTGTCATTGACCAGATCAAATTTGATAATGCCGAGATATTTTCCGATATTGCCGCAGCGGGCGATCAACATATTATTGCGGTCTTCCAGGTCCCGGGAATAGCGATAACTTCCCGAGGTTAGGACAAAGTCAGCGTCATAACCTTTGGCGAGGAATTCGTTCTCGTAACTGCGGTCGAGATAAGCAAGCAGGATGATATAGTCGGTCTTTTTGCGTAATTCCTTAATGATTTTTTTCAAAACATCGTCAACTGGTAATATCTTTACGCCTGGAATGGGTATTTGATACGCGGTAGTAACTCCAATTATGCCAAATCTCTTTTTTCCGATTTTGTGAATAATATAGGGTTGAAACAGAAGTTGATTAGTGGCGCTGTCGGCGAGATTGGCTGAGATGAAGGGAAATTTGGCGGTTTTCTGGACTTCCAGGATGAAATCGAGACCGCCCATTAAATCCTGAGCAGCCACGTTAAAGGCATGATAGCCAATGGCATTATAGCCATTGATCATTGTTTTTGCCGTCTGCAGGCGGATCTCCCGCTCGACCGGGCTAAGACCGCGCCCGTGGAAGAACAGGTCACCCGCATCCAGAATCAGGAGATTAGGATGAGTAGTTTGATGCTGCTTAATCGCAGTGGCTTTCTTGGCCAGACCGCCAAGCCTGTGAGTTCGTCACCCACAGGGTTCGGTTTCGCCCTGAACCGAAGCCGAAAAGATGATAGAGAATTCTTCTGCCAGGACGGTAGTCAAGGTCAACAACCAGAGAGCTAAACCTGATAAAAGCAGTCGAATTGGAATTCTAAATCGCATCGCATCTATATTACAAATAATTTTTTTGAAATTCGATAGAAAATTATTGATATGACTTTTATACCTCCGAGGTTTCCAAAACCTCGGAGGTATCTACTGTTTAAAACCTCGGAGGTGTTCATTAAATACGACTAATTAGCGTTGGATTGCCCCGAAATTCTTTGAGGTCTCTACAGCCAGTGCAGAACATGCAGATGCGGAGCGTCTCGCCGTAAACTTGAATCATCCGCGAGAGTCCTTTAAGTCCTTCTTGCTTGCGAATCAGTAAAAAAGGCGTCGCAGCACCAGCCAGTTCGGCACCCAACGCAATGGCTTTGGCAAATTTCAATCCATTATCAATTCCGCCGGAAGCAATTACCTGTAGTCTTTTTTGTTTGGTGGCGTTTTGAATTGCCGTGGTTGTCGGAATGCCCCATTCAAAAAATTGGGCTGCAACTTCCTGGCGAATTTTGTTCTTCGTTCGCAGGTGCTCGATTCGTGACCAGGAGGTACCGCCGGCGCCGGCAATATCAATCCACTGAACGCCGATTTTCACCAAGCGTTGGATTACATCGGTAGACAATCCAAATCCGACCTCTTTGACGATGATTGGCAAAGGCAAAGTATCTTTCAGGATTTCAATTGCCCGGCTGACACCCTTGAAGTGCGGTTGACCTTCGGGCTGCAGAGCTTCCTGGAGTGGATTGAGATGAATGGAAAGTGCATTAACCTGAATTTCTCGCAGTAGATCCAGCAATTTTTGGGAATTCAAACCCTTGATCAGCTGGGTCGCCCCGATGTTGGCGATTAGCGGAATATCCGGTGCATTCTGGCGAGCAACAAGGTAGCTTTGCAAAGCCGCTCGATTTTCCAGGGCTGGTCGAATACTACCCAAGCCAAGTGGGATTTTTTGTTGATTGGCAACCGTTGCCAGATCGCGGTTGAGTTTTTCACCTTCCTCCTCACCGCCGCTCATTGAAGAGATCATTAACGGCATTGCCAGTTTGTATCCCAGGAATTCGGTTCGGGTATCAACTTCTTCCAGGTCAATTTCCGGTAAGGCATTATGAACGAAATGGAAATGTTCGAATCCGCTTGTCTGTTCGCGAAAGTTAACTTTCTGATCATGAACAATCTGCAGATGCTCTCTTTTACGTTTACTGATCTCGTCGGTCATGCTTGTTTGCCCTCCCGATATACCGCAAACGAACCCCAAGCCTGGCAGGTCGGCATTACTTCGATCTGGTTAATATTGACATGCTCTGGCAGATTGGTAAGCCACCAGACAATATTGGCAATATCTGCGGCTGATAAGGATTTAGTATTTTCGTAAAATTTCCTTGCTTTCTGCCGGTCTCCCTTGAAACGAACGATGGAGAATTCGGTCTCAGCCATGCCCGGTTCAATGTTGGTCACCCGGACGTTCGTTCCTAATAAATCCGACCTCAGGTTGCGGGAAAATTGCTGCACGAAGGCTTTCGTCGCACCGTAGACATTGCCGCCCGGATATGGCCAATTGCCCGATATCGAACCAATGTTGATGATTAGTCCGCTATTGCGTTTGACCATTCCGGGAAGGATTGTCCGGGTGCAATAAACCAAACCTTTGACATTGGTGTCAATCATGGTATCCCAATCATCCAGACTTACTTCATAAGCCGGTTCCAATCCAAGCGCCAAACCAGCATTGTTTAAAAGTACGTCTATACAGGAATACTCCTGGGGTAGGGATTTAAACAGAGCAGTTACTTTTGAGCGGTTGCGGACATCCAGGGTGAATGTCAGCACATCCGTTTTTTTTATTAGTTCTTTTTTGATTGAGGCTAACCGGTCGGCACGTCTGCCAATCAGGATTAAGCGCCATGCCGGACCGGCGAACCGTTCGGCAGTAGCCTTGCCGAAGCCTGAGGTTGCTCCGGTAATAAGGATGGTTTTCTTGGTCATAATCTGCTCTATTTTGATTGAAATGGTTAGTTACTCAAATAGTCGTTTTCAGGCTGAATTTATAGGTGATTTTACACAAATCTAAAACCGCTGTCAAGATTCAAACTAATTTTAGTTGGTTAAATTGACCAGAATAGTGATTGAATTAGCGGTGGATTTGAAATTGGTTTTTCAAATTAAGTTGACTAATTTGTTGACGTGAAAGTGATCCTCGATTCTCAACAATATAGCGATGCTGGTAGACATTTTGCGGAGATTTTCCGGATCAAGCCTGCAGAGCTTTCGGTGCAACATCTCGCTACAATTCTCAATCATTTTCTGAACCTGCCTTATGAAAATTTGAGTAAAATTCTCAAACTGAATCGGCATTGGGAATCTGGGCATTTACGTTTTCCCGGTGAGGTGGTTGCCGATTATGAGCGTTTTAAATTAGGCGGAACCTGCTTTTCGCTGACATTCACCCTGAGAAGTATTCTCGATTTTTTTGGTTATGCAACTTATATCGTGATGGCTGATATGCCGGCTGGTGCTAACACCCACTGTGCTTTAGTCTGGAAAAACCTGGGCAAGGCGTATCTGCTCGATCCCGGTTATCTTCTGGCAAGACCGCTGGATATTTATAGCCCGGTTGTGGGTGGTATGGTCAGTTTGGTCTACGAGCCGACGACTGATAAGTATGTTCTCTGGACGACTTCCAACAAGAAGTTGAAACGACGTTACTCTTTTGCTGATGTTCCAACCGGTATGGATGATTTTCAAAATTACTGGGAGCAGTCGTTTCACTGGATGACGATGCACGGCATCTGCCTGGCGAAAAGGGACGAGAATGGATTCACCTATCTGCACAACCACTATCTCAAACACAGTGGTCGGGATCTTTATTATAAAGGCAATTTTAACGAGGATATAGCCATAATAGCCCGGAAATATTTTGAGATTTCGCCGGAAATTGTGCGCCAAGCCGAACAGGCTCTGCGCGATAACCTGTATTTTGATCAAAAGCTGGAATTTCAAGTCCCGCGCTGGTTTAAATAAACGGAATTAGTCACGAATGCAGCCGGAAGTAGTCAAGCCAGTCAAATACTTTATCGGGGCACTCTTCTCATCCGAGTCGCTACTTAAAACAGCCATTGAAATGAGTATTGACCGATTCGGCCGAGTTGATCGGGAAAGCAATTCCTTTTCATTCAATTGGACCACATATTACGAAGCCGAAATGGGGAAACCGCTTTACCGCAAACTTTTCTCCTTTGAAAAACTGATGACGCCTGATTTTCTAACAGCTGCCAAGCTGTTCACCAATGAAATTGAACAACGACTGGCAGTCGAGGGTAAACGCCAAGTCAACTTAGATGTGGGCTATCTCGATTATGATAAAGTCGTGCTGGCTTCCGCCAAATCCGGGATTCATAAAATCTTGCTAAGTCAGGGCATTTATGCCGATCTGGCACTTCATTATGAGAAGGGGAAATACAGTTCCTATCCCTGGGCTTTTTTAGATTTTCAGAGTGCCGAATATTACCCATTTTTCCTGAAAGTCAGAGAAATTTATAAAACCCAGATTAAGATGTTGAATGATAAACAAGGATAAGGATTGTCATTATGAGAACCAACAAAATTGTACTCTTAGGAATTTTTATTGGTAGTCTTTGCTTGCAATGTTCAAAGCCGGAAGCAATTGTCAGGCAGATTCGAAATGGAGTCATCCTGGAAACTGCGACTCTCAACCTTAAAGTTCAGTTTTACTCTGACAATATCATCCGGATCGTCAAGTGGCTGCCGGGTGGTACACCGGAAAAATCAAGTCTGATAGTTTTGCCTAAAGACATTCCCGACTTGCCGGTTCATTTTCAGGAGCAGGGCAACTATGTGACACTGACAGGCAGCCAGATAAAACTGAAGATTGCAAAAGCGAGTGGAGCGATTCAATATCTGACATCTTCCGGTGAAATGATTTTAACGGAGAGCAGCTGTGCTTTTGAGCCAGTGGCGTACATTGGTGATTCGGCTTTTCAGATTCAGCAAGATTTTAAATTGACGACAGAGGAAGGTATTTATGGCCTGGGACAGCATCAGGATGGTTATATGAACTACCGCGGTAAAACCGTGAAATTAGTGCAATCCAATACCGAGGCGGTGACTCCTTTTCTCGTCTCAACTCAAGGGTATGGGATTTTCTGGGATAATTATTCGAAAACAATTTTCAACGATAGCGAGACTGGTGCATCTTTATGGAGTGATGTTGGCGATAATATTGATTACTACTTGATTTATGGTGAGAATCTGGATTCGATAATTGCCGGCTATCGGGATTTAACCGGTCCGGCGCCGCTCTATGGTAAGTGGGCTTATGGTTACTGGCAGAGCAAAGAGCACTATGCCAGCCGGGCTGAGTTATTGGCGGTGGCACAGGAATACCGTAAACGTCAGATTCCCATTGACAACATTATCCAGGACTGGGATTACTGGAATGGTGCCGCCAACTGGAGTGGCATGTTTTTCGACCAGACTACTTATCCGCAACCGAAGGAAATGATTGACCGACTGCATGCCCAAAATTATCACTTGATGATCTCAGTTTGGCCGGCACTCGGACTCAACACTGCAATTTATAAAGAGATGCGTCAGAAAGGATTTTTATACGAACCACTTGGCTGGAGTAGTTTTCGTTATTATGATGCCTTTAATCCGGCTGCCAATCAATTATACTGGCAATATCTAAAAACCGGTTTGCTGAGCAAAGGGGTGGATGCCTGGTGGATTGACTCTACCGAACCGGATGTGCGCAATGCCACTACCAAAGAGGCAACCGAATACGAATTGAAGAGAATGGGTCGCAATCATTTAGGCTCCTGGGCGCGCTATCTGAATGCCTTTTCACTTTCGATGACCGCTGCTCTTTATCAAAATCTCCGCCAGGAAACAAGGGAAAAGCGGGCATATATTCTCACCCGCTCAACCTTTGCCGGACAACAACGCAATGCCGCAACGACCTGGTCCGGCGATATCGGCGCAAGCTGGGAAATTTATCGGAAACAAATTTCCGCCGGGCTGAATCATTGTCTGGCGGGCATCCCTTACTGGAC
>CAZAKO010000091.1:0-7358 GCA_964485745.1 uncultured bacterium | reverse complement strand
TCATGCTTTCCGGTTTTGCATCTATTATTGGACATAAATTTCCCTTTTATCTTGGTCTAAAGGGCGGTCGCGGAATTGCAACCACGGTCGGAATTTTTTTATTCTTATTTGTGAAAGTGGTCGTGGATTTTTTCACCCCTTTTGAAATCATAATTTCGCTAATCTTTCTGATAGTTGAATTTTTACTAATCAGAATTTCCGCTTACGATAATGATTTCTTCGCCGTTACTTTCCTGCCACTCATCGGACTAATTTTAGCCATCAGGGTCAAGAGCTGGAGTGAGCTGCTGTTAGTCTTATTCCTGATGGGCATGATTGTTTACGAGTCTTCTAAAAATTTGAAAATGAAGATGTTCAGCATTAAAAGCGAGCGGGTAACGATCTGGCGCGTTTTTGCTCGTCCATTTGCCCTGTTGTTTATTCTTTTATACTTTGTAGTTGGTAAAAAGACCACCTCGATGATTGCCGGCGGTGTGCTCCTCACCCTTTTTATCCTGGATGTCGTCCGGTTATTCTTACCCAAAGTCGAGGCACGGCTTCAGCGCGAAGTTCTACCCAACTTTCAAATTATCCGAAAACGGGAAGAGGGGCGCATCTCCTCGATGACCAACTTTATGCTGGGATTATTTTTAGCCCTCATTATTATCAAAAAAGAACTTTTCTTTGCCACCTTGGGATTCACCGCCATAGGGGATATGTTTTCCAAGATTGTAGGCATCAACTATGGCAAAACAGCAATCTTTGGCGGCAAGAAAACCTTAGAAGGTACAATCGGATTCTTAGCCAGCACTTTAGCGGTTGCCTTTGCCCTGTATATAGCTGGAATTCTGCCTCTCTGGATCGGCACGGTTGGAGCTGCAATTGCCTCCGCAACGGAAGCCTTTCCCTCCCAAATTGACGATAACCTAAGCATCCCGGTGGTATCCGGTGCTCTAATGGAGTTTCTCTCTCGAACTTTTATTTAGACTATCTTACTACGGGATAATTGATTTTCATCTTCTTGCTGTAGGGTCGAAAATGCCAGCTGATCCAGATGAAAAGCTGCTTGACCCAGCCATTGCGATCAAACCTGCGGGTTGAAGAAAAAACCTGATCGGTAACGAAGTAGAAATATTTACCGTATTTTTTACATTTACCCAAAAGTTCCGTGTCCTCATCAAAGGTCAGCAGCTCGTTACATCTTAGATTATTAGCCCTTAAAATATCCGAATTCAAGATCTGGATTGACCTTGTCGTCCGGGTAGCGTGATTAGCAAAATTATAGAAATGATACCAACCCCGGGCGAGCCTTGAATCAGGATCAGGCAGCAAAGAAAGCATCCCGCAGCTGCGGTTTTGATTTTTACGCCCTAATAAAAATTCATTCAAATCTTGCAGAAAACTTTGACCAAAATAGGTATCCGCATCCAAAAGGATAACCCAATCACTCTTTAATGCAACCTGCTCCAGTCCGACATTCTTGGCTACCGAGACATTCCCAATCTGAATCGTTAAAATCTTAAATTCATCCCGCGAAATTTCCCTGATAATCTTCTCGGTACTATCGGTCGAACCATTTTGGACGATAATCACCTCATAACTATCTTTGGGATAAGCGATGGTCTTAAGAGAATGCAGGGTTTTATCAATGTATCCCTCCTCATTGTGAGCGGGTATTACGACAGAAAAGAATAAAAAATGATGAGCATCCCTCATGGTGACCAATCTTACCCCAAAAAACGATAATTAACAAATTCAGATATCTGCCACAGCTGGAAAAAAATTCCTTGCAGAATGTTTTAGGATTGCTTATAATTGCCCTCAAATTTGAGAAAATTCCGAATGAAGTATCAATTTAACAATCGCAACTGGTGGTGGGAAATAAGCAGCAGGCGGCATTTCTCCGATGGAGGTAGCGTGTAACTAACTAAACCATACCAGATATTTCAAACCCGTCGGTGAAAAGGCTGACGGGTTTTTTATTTTAGATCCAAATTACATCGAGTTACCCATGAATTATGAAGAGTTTAAAAAATTATCTAACCCAGGTTTGATTATCCCGGTCTACCGCAAGTTCAATGCGGATTTCATCACGCCGGTAATGGCTTACCTGAAACTGCGGGAAGCCGGCAAACAATCCTTTCTGTTAGAAAGCGTGATCAAAGGCGAACAGCTGGGGCGCTATTCCTTCCTCAGTCAGGAACCCTATCTGATTCAGAAATTCCAGAATCAGAAGACCATTTCGATCAGCGATCATAAAAATAAAATTCACCAAGAGGACTTCTTCAGTCTCCTGCAGCATCAACTCAAGGATTATGAACTCGCTGAAATCGAAAATCTGCCCCGTTTTACCTGCGGCGCAGTCGGATATATCGGTTACGAGATGATTAACCTGATTGAAAAATTACCTGTGCCCAAAAAAGATGTCATCGGTGCGGCAGATGCTCTGTTAGGCTATTATAATCAGCTAATCGCCTTCGATCATCTAAAAAACGAGATCATCCTGATCGCCAATGTTTTTGTGGACGAAGACAGTGACAATTACCACCTCTTTCAGGAAGCCCAAAATCGTCTCGACCACCTGCAGGCTAAACTGAATAAACCTTTTAGCCAGTCGCTGAAATTCAATGCCGACTGGTCTACTGAAACGGTCAATTTTCACAAACCGGATTTCCTGAAAGCCGTCGCAAAAGCCAAAGAATACATTTTTGCCGGTGACATTTTCCAGACCGTGATTTCGCAAAGATTTTCGATCGCCTACAATGGTGATCCTTTCCCGGTTTACCGCGCATTAAGAAACATCAATCCCTCACCCTATATGTTCTATTTAGACTTTTTGGACTACCAAATCATTGGATCCTCACCGGAACCTTTAATCCGGGCGGAGGATAACGAACTTGAGATTATTCCGATTGCCGGCACCCGCCAGCGGGGTAAGGATAAAACCGAAGACAACGAACTTGCCCGGGAGCTGCTGAATGATCCCAAGGAACTGGCTGAACATGTTATGTTAGTTGATCTTGCCCGCAACGATATCGGACGAATCTCCCGCTACGGCAGTGTGAAAGTCACCGATTTAAAAACCATCCAGAAATATTCACACGTCATGCACATCATCTCACGGGTGCATGGAAAACTGCGTCCCGGCTTGACCGTAGTGGATGCCTTTAAAGCAGCCTTCCCGGCGGGCACAGTTTCCGGGGCACCGAAAATCCGGGCAATGGAAATTATCAATGAACTGGAGCCGGAAAAACGGGGTATCTATTCCGGCGCCATTGGCTATTTCAATTATGGCGGCAATATGGATTTGTGCATTGCCATTCGCACTATCGTCGCCAGCAAGGAGCGGATGTACTATCAAGCCGGGGCTGGGATCGTGGCTGACAGCATTCCAGAAAACGAATATCAGGAAACCCTCAACAAATGCCAGGCTTTACGCCGGGCGATCGAGCAGGCTGCCGAAGGAATCAATGATCTTATTTCTCGATAACTACGACTCTTTCACCTATAATCTGGTGGATTACATCGGCCAGATGAAGCCAGACCTGCAGGTTATCCGCAACGACCAGATTGACGTCGCCGAGATTGCGGCTTTAAATCCCCGCGGGATAATAATCTCACCGGGTCCTGGTACGCCGGACAATGCCGGTATTTCTTGCGCCGTGATCAAGGCTTTCTGTCAGAAGATTCCGATTTTAGGCGTGTGTTTAGGCTTTCAGGCAATTGGTCAGGTCTTTCGGGCAAAGGTGATCAGGGCACCTTTTCCGGTCCATGGCAAAACATCGTTGATTCACCACAATGGTCGGGGCATTTTCGAGAACATACCATCACCCCTTGAAGCCGCCCGCTACCACTCATTGATCCTTGAACGGGCGAGTTTGTCGGACGAATTCATTATTACTGCTGAAAGTGAAGATCAGCTGATCATGGCAATCAAACATCAACAATACCCGCTTTACGGCGTTCAGTTCCATCCCGAATCCATTCTCACGCCGCAGGGAATAGAAATATTGCGGAATTGGTTAAACATTACCAAAAGTTATCAAAATTAACTATGGAGTTGATCATGATTAAAGAATATCTCGAAAAAATCAGCAACCATGCAGACCTTAGCCGTGAGGAAGCCGGCAAAGTTTTACAGATGATCATTGACGATCAACTATCGGCAACCGAGATTGGCGCCTTTTTATTCGGCTTGCGGATGAAAGGCGAATCGGAAGAGGAAATTTTAGGCTTCATTGACACCATGCAAAGGAATATGATTGCGACCCAGCTAAACGACCCCAATGCGATTGACGTCTGTGGTACCGGTGGCGATCAAAAACATACTTTCAACGTTTCGACCACGGCCGCCCTGGTTGTGGCAGCCGGCGGTGTTACCGTAGCCAAACATGGTAACCGGTCGGTTTCCAGTCAGACCGGCTCAGCTGACGTCTTAGAAAAACTTGGCATCAAGATTGACCTTCCGCCACAAAAAACCAAACAGTGCATTGACGAAATCGGCATTGGTTTTTTCTTTGCGCCGTTGTACCATCCCGCTATGAAAGCCGTCGCTCCCCATCGCCGGAACCTGGCTACTCGCACTATTTTTAACATGCTTGGTCCGCTGCTGAATCCTGCCGGCGTAAGGCGTCAGCTAATCGGTACTTTCAACGGTGAGACGGCTGCCAAGACTGCCGCTGTTCTCAAAAAGCGCAATTATCTGAAAGCCTGTGTCGCTTACAGTAATGACGGATTCGACGAGGTGTCACCCTTTGCCCCGACTCAAATCTTCGAAGTTAATCTTAACGACTCGCTGCCAAAATCATATCTGTTCCAGCCTTATAAATCAGTTTACGTCTACCGCAAAAACCTGCCGATTTATGGTGGCGACAGCGAACAGAATGCCTCTATCTCCCTGTTGATTCTAAAGGGCAATCCGGGCATCGCGCGCGAGATGACGATTCTAAATGCGGCATTTGGACTATATGTTGCTGATAAAGTGGAAAGTATAAAAACCGGAATTGCCTTAGCAACTGAATTAATTGACAGCGGCAGCGCGCTGAGGAAATTGAATGAGTACCGGCAAATCAGTAACGACTTAGCAAATCAGGCAGCAGCATGACAATTATCCATCAGCTCCACCGGGAGTCCCAGTTGGAAAAGTCTCCACCGAGGCTAGACGAAATAATTGCTCATAAAAAGCAGGAACTGAATCGCCTCACAGCGCAGATTCCATTGGAATTTTACCAGGTCGAATCAGCCGTGCCGCGATTAATCCATAGCCTGCGTCAGAAATTAGACCGCGATAATAATTTCCATTTTATCTGTGAAATTAAAAAGGCTTCGCCTTCGCGCGGAATCTTGCAGCAAAACTTCAATCCGCTCAAATGGGCACGCCAATATTATATCGCCGGCGCGGCGGCGATTTCGATCCTGACCGATGCAAAATATTTCTTGGGTAAACTCGAATATCTGCAGGCAATCCGCGAAATAGTTGACCTGCCATTGCTGCGCAAGGATTTTATCATTGACCCGTATCAAATCTATGAGTCGCGCTGCTGCGGTGCCGACTTGATTCTGCTGATCACCCGGATTTTGACCAAAAAGCAGGTCGCCCAATTTACCAATCTGGCGGTTGAATTGGGATTGGAGGTCTTGCTCGAGCTGGCAGACGAAGCGGATCTTGATAAAATTCCATCGGCAAATCACAATATTATCTTGGGTGTCAACAATCGCAATCTACACACCTTTGAGGTTAATCTTGAAAATTCGCTGAAGTTAAAACCTCACCTCCCTAACAATATTCCGGCTATCAGCGAAAGCGGCATTACCACGGCTGCGGATTGTTCATTGCTGCACCAGCACGGTTTTGCCGGTGCCTTGATTGGCGAATCGTTGATGCGGGCAAGTTCGCCGGTAACTCTGTTGGATGAATTTAGAAAAGGAATTGCCAATGCCGGTTAAATTGAAAATCTGCGGTTTCACTACACTGGAAGATGCGCTGATAGCGGTGCAGCTGGGAGTTGACTGGTTAGGTTTCAATTTCTATCCGGGAAGTCCGCGCTACATCAAGCCGCAGAAAGCCGCGGCAATAATTAAAAAACTACCTAAGCAAGTGCACTGCGTTGGCATCCTGGTGAAACCGACACTTTCCGAAGCCAAAGAAATTATCCAGACCAGTGACGTTCACCGCGTGCAGATTTACGAACCACAGGATTTCAACGACCTGTCCATTTTGCCCGTTCCGGCGATCATTTGTTATCACATGCAAAAAGGACAATCTGCAGATTTCGATTTCATGAATGCGGACATGATTCTTCTGGATAATCACTCAAATACTATGTTTGGTGGAACGGGCAACGTCTTCAACTGGAATGAAATCCCGTCGCACATTCCAAGAGAAAAATTGATTTTGGCGGGCGGAATTACTATCGAAAATATTGATCAAGCATTGGCAACTGTCCAGCCGGCGGTCATAGACGTTGCCAGCGGCGCCGAAATCGCACCGGGCAGGAAGTCCATTGAAAAAATGAAATTACTGGTAGAAAAGATAAGAAATTTCAACAGGAATCAGACGATGAAGAATCACCCTAAAAAAGGTTATTTTGGCGAATACGGCGGGCAGTACATCCCCGAAATACTGCGACCGGCATTGGTCGAGTTGGAAGAGGCTTATGAGAAATTAAAAAATGACCCCGAATTTCAGCAGAAATTCAGGAATGAACTCCAGGATTATGCCGGGCGACCAACACCGCTGTATTTTGCCGCCAACCTGACCCGGCATTACCAAAAAGCCAGAATTTACCTGAAACGCGAAGACCTGAATCATACCGGCGCCCACAAGATTAATAATGCCATTGGGCAGATTTTGTTAGCCCAATACATGGGTAAAAAACGGATTATTGCCGAAACCGGCGCCGGACAGCATGGTGTGGCTACAGCGACCGTTGCAGCTCGCGCAGGTCTCCAATGCTGCATTTACATGGGCACCGAGGATATGGAGCGCCAGCACCCCAACGTTCAGCGCATGCGCATGTTAGGTGCCGAGGTGCGACCGGTCAGCTCCGGTACGGCAACGCTCAAAGACGCCACTAATGAGGCGCTGCGTGACTGGTTAGTCAATGTTGCCCATACCCATTACATTATTGGTTCGGTTGTCGGACCGCACCCATTCCCGACGATCGTCCGTGATTTTCAGAAAATTATCGGCGAGGAGACCAGCGCGCAAATCATGACCAAAGCGGGACGTCTGCCGGATTATCTGCTGGCTTGTGTGGGTGGCGGCAGCAATGCCATCGGACTGTTTTATCCCTTCATTAATAATTCCAAAGTGAAATTGATCGGAGTGGAAGCCGCCGGTCTGGGACTGGAGAGTAATCGCCACGCAGCAACCCTAA
>CAZAKO010000090.1:0-7414 GCA_964485745.1 uncultured bacterium | reverse complement strand
TTGAAATGTTTTGAGCCAGTAATTACGCACCTTATTATTTCCCCAATCGAGAGTAATTTAGTGGATTAGAGGTTGATTGCAAATCCCTACCTCCGACAAATTCTTAGACCTGATGACAAATGCCCATCAGATTTGTGCAGCTGACCTAACTGTAGACTGTGAAAACATTATTTCTAATTCTGTGAGGTCCTCAGACCTAACGACGGATGATTGTCAATCCAAAGCGTGAATTATCAATCCGCTGCGCAGTTTTGGCTCAAACCAGGTCGTTTTGGGAGGCAGAATTTGACCGGCATCGGCGATTGCCATGAGCTGCGTGATGGAGATTGGGCAGAGGGCAAATGCCACCGCCATTTCATTCGAATTGACCCGCTTTTCCAATTCTGCCAGTCCCCGGATTCCACCAACAAAGTCAATTCGCTGATCTTTGCGTAAATCGCCGATCCCGAGAATTGGTTGAAGAATATTATGGGTTAAAATTGAAACGTCCAAACTCTCGACGGGATCAGCGGGATTAAATGTGCCCGACCTGACTTTGAGGAGGTACCATTGATTTTTCAGGTACATGCCAAAATTATTGGCCGATTTGGGCTTGGCAGACGAGTGGTTGGGTACCCGCAAAACCTCAAACTTTTTACTGATTTTGGCGAGGAATTCCGCTTCACTGAGACCGTTCAGGTCTTTCACGAGCCGGTTGTAATCGAGGATTTGCAGTTGATTGTGAGGAAAAAGGGCTGCCAGAAACCAGTTATACTCTTCCTTGCCGGTATGTTCAGGATTTGACTCGCGGCGCATTTTACCGACCATAGCAGCCGATTTGGAGCGATGATGACCATCGGCAACATAAGTAAAAGGAATTCGGTCAAACTGCTTAATCAGTGATTTAATCAAAATGGGATTATTGATAATCCAGATGGTATGCCGGATTCCATCGGTAGCGGTAAAATCGTAAGTGGGCTTTCCCCGTGTAATTGAATTGACAATTGCATCAATTTGGTTGACTGCCGGATAGGTCAGGAAAACCGGACCGGTATTGGCATTGGTGAATTTCACATGATTGAATCGGTCTCGCTCCTTGTCTTCGCGGGTCAGTTCGTGAATCCTGATCTTGCCTTCAAGATAATCATCAACTGATGCATCCACGACCAGACCGTACTGTTGATGTTCAGCCATGATCTGACGATAGACGTAAATACATTCCTGATCATCCTGAAGCAGCCAACCTTTTTGAAGCATGTGATGCAGGTTTTTGGCGGCCTTCCGGTAGACCTCTTCGGTATAGGGATCAATATCTTCGGGGAGATCAATTTCCGATTTGACGATATGCAGAAAGGAGTAGGGATTTCCGACGGCGATCGAGCGCGCTTCTGCGGAATTCAGCACATCGTAGGGCAGCGAGGCAATTTTCTGGGCCAGTTCCGGGCGTGGGCGAATGCCTTTTAAGCCTTTGATTTTGACCATGTTTGATAATTCCTGCTCTTAGAGAAAGAATTTACTGCTAAGCTGCCAGAATTGCGACAATCTGATTGGCTATATCAATCCCGACCCGATCCTGAGCCTCTTTGGTGCTGGCGCCAATATGAGGAGTAACGGAGACCTTTGGATGACATACTAGTTGCGGATTGGGTGTTGGTTCATTGAGAAAGGCGTCAATGCCGGCGCCGGCGACTTTGCCTGAATCGAGAGCTGTCAGCAGGTCAGTTTCATCAATTACGCCACCACGGGCAGTATTGACAATAAACACCCCATCTTTCATCAGCTCAAACTCTTTGCGGGTGATTAACGGCTGAGCTAATTTAGGAACATGCAGGGTAATAAAGTCAGATTGTTTGAGCAACTCTTCAAAAGATACTACCGTGACATTGAGCTTGGTCTTAATTGCTGAAACGTCATATGCCAAGACCTTCATCCCGATTGCTAATCCAAGTTTGGCGACGAGTTGCCCGATTCGGCCAAATCCGATGATGCCCAGAGTTTTGCCAGCTAGCTCGACTCCCTTATAAGCTTTTTTATTCCACTGCCCGGCACGGAGCGTAACTATTGATTGCGGAATATAGCGCGCCAGCGCGAAGAAATGGGCGAACACCAGTTCGGCGACCGATGCGGAATTCGCGCCCGGTGTGTTCAGGACCGGGATGCCTTTCGATCTGGCAAATTGATGGTCAATGTTGTCAATCCCGGTTCCGCCGCGGGCGATGAATTTTAGTTTTTTACCGGCTTCGATAATCTCCCTGGTGACTTTGGTTGCAGAACGTACCAGGATGCCATCGTAATTTGGGATGACATTGAGCAGATCATCCGGCTGGTAATACTGGATGTCAAATTCGATATGATGTTGTTTTAAAATTTCCTGTCCGGAGGTGCTTAAGCCGTCAGTGATTAAAATTTTCATTAGAATACTCCTTTAGTTAAAAGTCCTCGGGATCAATTTGTATCCAAAAGATCCACAGACTTTGGGTAGTGGTAGTTTTATAAATCTTTGATTTCTGCTTCGAGGATCGTTAAGAGTTCCTGGAGCTCGGCAATGGTTCGATCACCCATGTGAGCAATCCGAAAGGTTTTTTCCTTCAAGTCGCCATAACCATTGGAAATCATATAACCTTTTTCACCGATTCGTTTATTTAGCTCGGCAATTGAAATCCCCCGGGTGTTGGTAATGGTGGTCAAAGTTACGGATTCGTAGCCCGGGGTAGCGAATATTTTGAAGTGTTGATTCGCCCATTGGCGGGTGATTTTAGCCATTTCCAAATGGCGGGCGAAGCGATTTTCCAAACCTTCGACATTCAGGATGTAATCCAGCTGTTGGTCGAGTGCAAAATAATGGGGTAGAGAAGGAGTTGATGGGTATTGATAGGATTTTTTCTGCATGTAATCATAGATTTCGATCAGGTCTAAGTAGCAGCCGCGGAATTCGACTTTCCGGCCTTGTTCGATGGCTTTGGGACTAAAAGTGCATACAGACAGTCCGGGTGGCAAACCCAACGCTTTCTGAGAGCTGGTAATGCAGACGTCAATGTCCAGTCGGTCCACTTCGATTTTTACACCGCCGGCAGAAGAGACGGCATCCACCAACCAAAGTACATCGGGATATTTTTTACGAACTTCGGCAATCGCTTCCACCGGGTTCATCACGCCGGTCGAGGTTTCATTATGAGTGATGGTAAAAATATCGTATTTACCGGTTGCCAGATACTGATCCACAACTTCCGGTAAGGTTGGTTGACTCCATTCGGCTTCGACCTTGTCCATCGGGACATTATTATTTTTGGCTAACGCAGCCCAGCGATTGCCAAATGCGCCAACCGAAAAGACGACTGCACGTTTAGTCGTTAAGGAGCGGATTGAGCCCTCCATTAATCCCGTGCCGGAGGTTGTAGATAGAATAATCGGATTTTTGGTATAGAAAACTTTTTGCAGTTTCTGACATATTTTCTCACCCAGAGCCGAGGCTTCTTTAGTGCGATGACCAATCAAGGGAGTTGCCATAGCTTCCAGGATTTCCGGTCGAACATCAACCGGACCAGGGATAAAAAGTTTCTTATGCATTTTTCCTCCTAACTTAGATTTCCTTTTACAATCTCATCATTTTTGATTGATGCAATTTTATTACCAAACTCTATGACGATTTTAAGCCATAGTTGCAGTTGGGGAAAACGAAGGTGGATTTTATCAACTTATTGTCAGCGAAGGTAAGAATTAGTCAAGATCAATGAATGCTGCTATGATTCTCCTTTAATAAACTGAGTTAATTAATAAGGCTAATCTTTGCTTGCGGATTTATTCTTAAATCCAAAAAAAGTAGGGTAAGCAGATTTTCAGTTTTAGGAAACCATCGGGGTCGCGGATTTGGACCTTAATCAGATTGTTCAGTAGGGAGAACAAAGGCAAGGATCGGATTAGATGCAAGTTAAGGTCAGTGATGGTTTAGCCGGCAGTAGATTCGATGAGGGGGGTGGCATGAGTTTTGACTTCTAAGGAACATCTTTTACATCTCTGGTCTTATTTTACGATTGAGATTTTAATTGTGAGCAAAGGAGGGAAAGAAAAGCGATGAATCCAAATACAATTGAATGGAGCAAGTTAGATTTCAGTTATCGCAAAATGCCTTACCGCTTTCATGCCTATTGGAAAGATGGTGAATGGGATTCAGGTAAGTTAGTTACTGACAATAAAATACTGATTGATGAGGGAGCCACCTGTCTGCATTATGGTCAGGAGATTTTTGAAGGGATGAAGGCTCAACGTTCCAAAGATGGACGCATCTGGCTGTTCCGTCCTGGGGAAAATGCCCGGCGTTTGGCTGATTCGGCCCGCCGCCTGCTCATGCCGGCAGTGCCGGAAGAACTTTTTATGCGGGCTGTTAGAGAAACGGTGCTGGCGAATCGAGACTATGTGCCGCCCTATGGTACAGGCGCGGCGCTGTATATCCGACCTTTCCAGCTTGGCATTGGTGAGAATTTAGGTGTAAAGGCGGCGAAAGAGTATCTCTTTATTGTGTTCGTAACACCGGTTGGCCCCTATTTTAAAGAGGGTTTTAAGCCGATTAGGGTAAAGGTGGAAAATTTTTATGATCGCGCATCTACCCACGGTGTCGGACAGGCAAAAGCCGGCGGAAATTATTCGGCTTCGCTGCTCCCCTTGAAACTGGCCAAGGATGAAGGTTTTCATGAGGTTTTGTACCTCGACTGCCATGAGCATTGCTATTTTGAAGAGACCGGTGCGGCGAATGTATTTTTTGTTCTTAAAAATAATGTCATTGCCACGCCTAAATCAGAATCTATTTTGAATAGTATTACCCGCAATTCGGTTGTGACGGTAGCTCGCGAAGATTACGGCTATGAGGTCCAGGAACGCCAGATTGGGGTGAAGGAAATTGAGCAGTTTGTTGAGGCGGGTGCCTGTGGTACCGCAGCAGTCATTACCCCGATTGGCAGTTTAGGCTATCAGGGTAAGATGTATCATTTGTATGCAAACGGCGAAAAACCTGGGCCGGTTACGACCAAGCTGTATCAACATCTTACCGCATTGCAGGTCGGTGATTTGGAAGATACTCGCGGTTGGTTGGAAGAAGTAAAATAGAAATTCATAAATCCTGAGGTTAAGGTTATCATGGTAACAGAAGATTTTAAATGGGAAGACTTGGATAAAGATGGCATGACGTTTTTGATGGAAAATCGGAAGGAGGTTTTTAAAAGTTACCAGAAAATGGTCAATAATCTGGGAACCTACTTGGATGAGAAGACCCGCCAACTAATCATGCTGGCAATTCAGGTTAATAGTCCCTCGCCAGAAGCAATCAAGATTATCATCCCGAAGGTGCTGCGATCCGGTGCGAGCCGAGATGAGATCATTGACACCCTAATTCTGACTATCCCGGTTGTGGGATTGTCAACTGTGCTGAAAATGTTGCCGCTGGTATTGAAAGAGCTGGAGGCACAGAAACTCGCTTATGGTGAGCTGTAATAGTTCTTGGTTATAGTGATACTGAGAAGATAATCGTGACTGGAAATAATTCAAGGATAGCCCTTTAAAGGGAGAAAAATTTATGCCAATATCCAGATGCCTGATCGAGAGTATAAGCCACTCATCCTGGATCCGCAAAATGTTTGAGGTTGGCATTGATCTAAAGCGCAAATATGGCTTTGATCAGGTGTTCGATTTTTCGCTGGGTAATCCCGATTTACCATCTCCTCCGGAATTTGATCGAGTACTGATCCGCGAAGCCGGTATCACCGGTGACAGTATCCACGGCTACATGCCTAACGCCGGTTTTCCCGAAACCCGCTGTGCGGTAGCTGAAATGCTGGCGCGCAATAGTGGTTTGCCCTTTGATCAAAACCATGTCGTCATGACCTGCGGCGCGGCAGGTGCAATTAATGTCTTTCTGAAATCAATTTTAGATCCGGGTGATGAAGTTATCGTCATTGCCCCCTACTTCGCCGAATATAACTTTTATATCGAGAATCATCAGGGCGTCAAGGTTGTATCGAACTCTAATTCTGAATTACTGCCGGATTTGGAGGATCTTGAGCAAAAAATCAGCAGTCGTACCAAAATCGTGATTCTCAATTCACCGAACAATCCGTCAGGTCGCGTCTATTCGGAAGCAATGTTAAAAAATATCGGATTGCTGCTGCAGAAAAGCAGCCGGACTATGGGTCAGCCAATTTACCTGCTGGTTGATGAGCCCTATAAAAAGATTATCTTTGATAACCGAGCATACGTTTCGCCGCTACGTTTTTATCGCAATACCGTGCTGGCGACTTCATTCTCCAAAGATTTATCACTGGCTGGTGAGCGGATCGGGTTCTTAGCGGTAAGTCCGCTGATTGAAGATGCCCGGGAGATGATTAATGCGGCTACCTTTTGTAATCGAATTTTAGGATATATCAATGCACCAGCCTTAATGCAGCGGGTGATCAAGGAGGTCCTGGATGCTCAGGTGGCGGTTGAAATTTATCAGCGGCGCCGGGATATTATGTATGCCGGACTTACCGAAATTGGCTATGAGATGATTAAACCTGAGGGTACTTTTTATATATTTCCGCGAACGCCAATTCCGGATGATATCACTTTTGTCCAGGCTTTGCAGGAAAAATTAATCCTGACAACACCAGGTAGCGGTTTTCAATATCCCGGTTATTTTCGGATTGCCTTATGTGTACCAGAGGAGATCATTTATCGTTCCTTCGCTGGTTTTGCTCAGACGTTTAAACAGTTCCATAAGTAAGGTGAGAATTTTTGATAGAGGAGCAATCATGCCTGAATCGAAAAGTCGCGGTCATGTCGTAATTAATATTGAGGAGTGTAAAGGGTGCGAGCTGTGTATCGAAGCCTGCCCCGCCAAGGTCCTGGTTTTATCCGGTAAATTCAATACTCACGGCTACCATCCTTCCTCCTACGTAGGTGCCGGGTGTACCGGCTGCGGGGTTTGTTTTTATGCCTGCCCTGAACCCGGGGCGATTACCGTTTTCAAGCGTTGGGACTTAATCACCGAAGCTGCTCAATGTCCGGCTTGCGGCGCAGAGCATAAAGTTTTCCGGTTAGATAATCAACCGGCAGTGCGGGTCTGTACGAACTGTCTGAAACCTGTTGCGGAGACGGAAGTCTCCTCAAAATAGAGTGAGGTTTTTATGGCAAAGCAATTTTTAAAGGGAAACGAGGCGGTTGTCAAAGGTGCAATCCTGGCTGGCTGCCGGGCTTATTATGGGTATCCGATCACGCCTGCTAGTGAAATTGCCCATACGGCGGCAATGTATCTGCCGCTGGTTGGTGGGACTTTTGTCCAGGCGGAGAGTGAGATTGCGGCAATTAATATGGTTTATGGCGCAGCCGCCGCCGGTGAACGTGTGATGACTGCCTCATCCGGTCCGGGAATCAGCCTGAAGCAGGAAGGTGTCTCTTACTGCGCCGG
>CAZAKO010000089.1:1771-7544 GCA_964485745.1 uncultured bacterium | reverse complement strand
AATATTTTTACACTAATATTCATTCCAATAATCATCGGGAGCTCCGGCGGATTGTGAAAAGAAATCGCAGATTTGAACCGGTTTATTTAGGATAAAAATTGATTTGGTCAGAAGTCGAGGGGTTGCATTCAATCTATTGGTAGACCTTCGGTACCGCTGAATTGCTTTTGTTTTTCCAGGGAAAACCGTATTTTTCTATCGGTTGAAATAATGCGGTTACTATTTGAAACAATTAGACACATCAAGCAGTATCGGACTGCCAATCGGCAAACACAGTCTGAGCCGAACGGGATTAAAAGATGAAAATTACCAGGCGACTAATTCGCAAAATCTTACGTGATTGTCAGCACATCACATCCTATTCTCACCCAAGTTCTGTCCCGACTGCTAAATTGTTAATCTGTTTCCCGTTTGCTGAGCTGCAGCAAAAAATTGCCTTGCGCATCTTTAATCCGATTTTCAAGCTATATCAGACCCAGTGTATCTGTCTGCTGCCTGAAAATACTCGCAATTTGTTACCGATAAGCCATCTCGTCGGCACAATTTTTATTACCCTACCTGCGGATTTACAGAAAGAGCCGCTGTTACCACCCGCTATATCGGCAAAAATCAGAGAGCGGAGTTACCGGATAGCCGTTGACCTGAATCCCCAATTTCACCCTTATTCCGCCGCGGCGGTCCTGCAAAGTGGCGCCCTCAAACGAATCGGTTTCCACATCGAAGCCGCCGACAATTTTTTTAATATCCAGATTGCGCGCCGGGAATCTGACCCGGTCGAGTCGGCCTACCAATACATTTTCAAACTGATCACTGACGATCTTAAAACATAGAGAATCGTTTACCTTTCAGGAGATAACGTTAAGCTATCGCTGACTCGGTAAATTTCTCTTCTTTAATGACTTACTATTTTTATTAAAATTTTTCTTGACCTACGACTCAATGGCGGTTATATTTGCCGCAAACAAAGAGGAGTGGTCATGGAAGACTTGGTTTGCCCAGAATGCAATGCACCCTTGGAAGAAAAAGATTTAAGGGAATCTTTAGTCTGTAAGCATTGTAAAACAAATTTGCGTGATCCGAAATACTTAGATTTTCTCGAACTGCTGGTCTATCATGACATCGTTGACGATATTGACTTTTTTGACATGAGTCTATACGGCGATCAGATTTATAAAGAGGGGCGGGAAGATTATGATGAACCCGAAATTGATCCCGCTAAATTCGAAAAACGCAAAGAAGTCTGGGACGAATTCGAGGACGATATCGAGCTGCAAGAGGACATCTCCGAAGAAGAAAATATTGATAATGAAGCCTGGAATATATTTAGTTCTGAGGTTCCGGCTGACGATTGGGAAGAAGATGAAGAAGAAAATGAGGAAAATTTCGATCTGGATACCCAGGACGAAGAAGACTATTAAATAATCGAGTAAAGATGATGGATCCTAAACAACCTGTAAGACAATTAAAAATTGAATTACCCGAATCCAAAGCGGAGGGTAATTATAGTAATTTTACCGTGATTTCGCACTCTGAAGCTGAGTTCGTGATTGATTTTGCCCGGATCATGCCCGGCTCACCGAAAGCCGTCGTGCAAAGTCGGATCATCATGACCCCCATCCACGCTAAGACCCTGTTTTTTACCCTTCAGGATAACCTTGCTAAATTCGAATCGAAATTTGGTGAAATTAAATTGCCCGATAAAAATATCCCACCGCCACTTAATTTTCCCCCGACATCCGGCGACAATCTGCCGAATTAGGTGTAAATCAGTCCGTTTTTACTATTACAAATTTTGTTTCAGAAAATCGCGGAATTTGATCAGAATATCAATATAGGTCTGGTTGGATTCGAAAGCGGGCCCATCCCAGGGATAAAAAATAAAATCAATCCGTTTTAGTTCCTCGGTCATCTTTTGGCTAAAGTCATAAATATTAATCAGTGGCTGCAAGGGACTGGTATTTCCCTGGCTAACCAGGAGCTTGCCACCCAAATTATGGGTTAGCTCCGGATTATTCGGGGTCACGCGGTAATCACGGGCACCAATTTCCTTCAAGAGCAAGTTGTCATAGAGTGAGAAATAACTGTTCCAGTTAGTTTCGGCCAGAATCGCGGCAGCCAGATTAATCTTTGTAGATGACTGTAAAATGGTCATCAGACTGAGATAGCCACCATACCCAAAGCCCCAGATGCCGATCCGTGCGGCGTCAATAAAGCTCTCCTGGGTTAAAACTTCAAGAACTGATTCAATAATTTTTAGCTGAATCTCCACCGGCTCAAGACTATCTGCCGGACTTCGGTAATCGGGTGTTAATGGCAATATTGGATAATCAATCTCGGCCACGATATAGCCCTGGCTGCTGATCCACTGGTTAATCAAATTCGACAGTTTCCATTCATCCAGTGAAAAAACCGGGTTTTTACCTTCATTTAGGTAAATCAGCAAGGGAAACTTATCGGATTTGCGATGATTTTCAGGATACCAGAGGGTATAATAGAGCTCTCTGCCGGTAACCGGATCAAGCAATTTGCGGGTCAGCACCTGATTCAAACTCTGCGACCCGGGAATTCGGGCATCGGGCTTTAACAGCAGCTGGGCTTTGCTAACCGGTAAGGTCTGGGTAAAATATAATTCAGACGGGATGGTCGCCGTGCACAAGCAGTCAATTAAATATTCCCCACTGCGTGATAAGATAAAGGCGTGGCTGCCGCGTTGATATGAGACGTTCAGCATCTTGTTGGTTTTAACATCAATGGTATAAATCTGTTTTTCGTTGAACTTTTTCTGATTAGCGGAGAAAAATATTTGTTCGTCTTGTTTCCGGACAGCATAATCAAATACATGCCACTTACCCCGGGTTAATGCAATTGGCGTTGTTGCCGTAAGTCCCGTGACAAAGAGGTGTTGATAGCCGCTCTGGACATCGCCAAAAAGTACTTTGGTTCCATGATTCACCCAGAAAAGTTTTGCTCCAAAATCGGGGCACCACCATTCCGAGTGGCGGGAATACAGGGTGTCAGTCTGATGAGATTTAAGCCACACCCGAACAATATTTCGGGTGCGCAAATCTCTTGACAGATAATCAATAATCCATTGCTCTTCGTCCGGACTCCAGAGAAGATTACGGACCAGCACATCTTCGTCTTCGGCAATCGGGTAGCGCACATAATCCTGTGGTTTTGCCGGATTGAAAAGCAGGATTTCAGTGCAAAAATCACCGATGAAGTCTGGAATCGCAATTTGCCCACCGGTCGGCGACCAATAATAAGGCAGTGTGGGGCTTTGTTGTCCGTTTAAAGTGATTATTTCCGATTGCCAATTACCGCAGATTTGCGCGAGTTGGATCTCCAACTTCTGCTCAATGTCGAATAGCCATAAGCAGTCTTCGCGCACGAAGGCAAGATACTTTTCGTCCGGCGATACCGACGGCAAATATTCGACCTCAGCCGTCGTCGTCAAGGCAATCGGTTCCTGCTCCAAGGCTGCCGAAAGCAGATAAATTTCTCCGCCATAGGTAAACACTAATTTCTGTTCTTTGGGAAACCAGGTCAGGTTGCCAATCATTTTCTCCGGTTCGGTGGAATTGGTAAGGTTATAACGGGTCAATTGGCGCAGCTTGCCGGAAGGGATCCGTGCCAGCCAGATGTCGCCATAACGATGCCCGTTTTTATTCCAGATAAAGGCTACCGCAGAATCGGCTGGTGACCAGCAAATATCGGCGGGAATACTGCCATAGAATGGCGGATCACTAAAGATGGTCTCAGGACTTGGCAGCGACCCGGCACTTACCCAAAAAGTCAAACTTAGCAGAAAAATGAGGATACGCTTCATGGCACAACTTCCTGGAATTTTATTAATACATTTTACGCCGCAAATAAAGTAAGGGTTAGACGGGAATTTTCAAATGCTTTTAATATCTATCACTGGTCGCAGGAATTTTTCGCAGTAAATAGATTTTATGGGCATGCAGAAAGCGCCAGACCCAAAATGATTTTACCAAAGAAAATCCAGCCTGCTCAAGCGCCTTGCGCCAATCAGTCTCATCAACCATGAAAATCCGCTTTGGACGCTGAGCGAGCTTCCGCTGAAGAGCGTGCAGCGGGGAATAAATATACACGGAAACGATCGCCCAATAGCGCGAAACACGGTGTAATTCCTGCAAAATCAGCTGTCGCTCCGGCTCGGTTTTCAGATGCTGAAACAACCGTAAACTAAAAACGATATCGAAATTGTCTGGTTTAAATGGCAGCGAAAAGATATTGGCAACTAAAACCTTATTTAACTCGCGATACTGTTCGCGCTGGAATATGGCAGCATACAGGTTCAAATCCGCATTAGTAACGTCAAGGTCATTCTCAAGAAAGGTTCTGGTAAACCGACCGTATCCTGCCGGAATATCTAACAACGTTGCACGGGGTATGCTAATTTCCTTCAAAAGGCGCCTGACCAGTCGAACCTCCCGGGCTGAGATTAACCGCTGATCCAGATGCCGATAGCGGGTCGCGGCATATCTCCGGACACCCTCAAGACTACTCCAGGTTACCGAATAGGATTTAGAATTGTGCAACGGGGCACGGTCTCTCAAACGCTCTTAAATCTCCAATTGAAAAGCAAATTGCCCGGGTTAGCTAATTAATTGTCGGATTGCGCGGATATATTCTGGCGTCGTTCCACAACAACCGCCGATGATTTCCACCCCAAGGTCCCGGATAGCCTTTAGATTTCTGGCATACTCAGCCGGACTTTCAGGATAAACTAAACCACTGTCCCGAATCTCAGGAATACCGGCGTTGGGTTGAATGATAACCGGCAGAGTGACACTCTTACGAATTATCTTTGCCAATTCGACCATCGAGCCACTCCCAATCGAACAGTTAGCACCCACGGCGTCGGCACCGGCTTGGGCTAAAATTTGCATACTTTCCGGCGCAAAATTACCCATTATGGTATTGAATCCAGTCGGATTTTTTTCAAAAGTCATCGTTGCAAATAGCGGCAAATCGGAAACAGCTCTGACTCCCTGAATCGCTGCCTGGCATTCGCGCACATCGAACATCGTCTCAATAATAAAACAATCCACCCCGGATTCCGCTAACAGGCGCGCCTGTTCCTGAAAGTTTTCGACTGCTTCAGCTTGACTCAGCGTCCCGAAAGGTTCCAGTATTTCACCCACCGAACCAATATCACCAGCTACAAAATGGATTTTACCGGCAGCCTGCCGGGCGATCTGGCAAGCCGCTTGATTGACGTTAGCGGTTAAATGCGCCAGTCCGGCTTTCTTGAGTTTTAACCGGGTTCCGCCAAGGGTATTCGTAGTAATGACATCCGCTCCGGCAGTTAGATATTCCTGGTGCACTTCTAACACCATATCCGGTTTTTCAAGATTCATGATCTCCGGAACGACATTGCTTTTCATCCCTTTTTGCATTAAGCGAGAGCCCATTGCCCCATCCATTAGCAAACCAGTAGTTCGAACTTGTTCCAAAATAGTCATTTCACCTTCTCCTCATTTGAGCAATATCATCTTACCAGTCTGGGTAAAACCGTCTGCCGTCTGGAATCGGTACAAATAGATGCCAGCGGCTGCCGGCTGATTTTCCGCATTGCAACCATTCCAGAGAATAAAGTAAGTTCCGGCAGGCTGTTTTTCATCTACAAGAGTCTTAACAATCGCACCCTTCAGATCGTAGATTGTCAGGGTAATCGTAGTCGCCTGTTGCAAATCATATCGAATTATGGTGGATAGATTGAACGGATTCGGGTAGTTGGCATATA
>CAZAKO010000089.1:0-1671 GCA_964485745.1 uncultured bacterium | reverse complement strand
TCCGAGAAAAAGACCGAATCAATAGGAGTACTCTCTGACTTAGTTTTTAATTCCAAATTTGCGGCGCTGGATTCGCCATGCTGATTAACGGCAGTAACGGTAAAAACATAGCGGGTTGCCGGGGTGAGGTTTTCAACGGTAAAGGTAGTAACATTGGCAGCGGTTGTCGTAAGACTATCATCATCCTGGTAAATCCGGAAACCGGTTTCATCTAAGGAATTATCGTTCCAGGTTAGAGTAACCGAAGTCTGGGTGATTGTCCCGGCACTGAGATTCGAAGGCGCCAAAGGCGGCAAATCCGAGCCCCAGATCAGGGCAACATATTCCGGGTGATCAATAAAGGGATTGCGGTTGTGCTGATAACTGTAGATTACCTCATTCCGGTGGCGTTCAAAATCATCAATTGGATCGAGGGTATGCCACTCCAGTAGCACATCCAGCATAGCCATCTCATGCATTCCGGGATCATGATTCACAAGTTCCAGGTCCAGGGAATCCTCCTCATAAGCAATTACCATATAGAAAAGAATTCTTGACAGATCACCCCGCACCTCTGCACGCGGGGCGTAACTTGCCGATGTAGTCTGGTTATCATAATACTTGTTACTCCGCCTAGAATTTTCACCCGGGTCAACGGGTTTTAGGTTGTGGAGATCGGAGCAAACATTAGCTATATTATTCTCGGCATTTTCACCCAACAACGACTGTGGCCATACGTGTTCGCGAGCCCAGGTGACTCCTGCATCCCATACGCTGCTGACCGACGTCCCCAGGTAAACCAGGATAACATTGGCGGGATTGGTCGGGTCCTGGTCGGATTCATCGAGTATATAACGGGCATCTCCGTAGGTTTTCAGTTTTAATCCGGTGTTGACAATTGTATTCAGCGCGGCTTTGAGTTCGGTGCCGGTTTTTCCCGCGGCGGAATCGTAATAACCGGCAGGAATCTGGGCGGTCAGCAGCGACAGCCCCAGAATCAGGTAAAAGACAACGCCGTAGATTTTATTGGATTTTGCACACTTCAATTCTTATCGTTCCATTATTCGCTTATTTCGACGACCAAGTATAATATCATTTTGAATAGAATAAAAAGAATTTTATCACATCACTCGGTTGAAAAACCTTCAGAAGGTTGACAGAAAAAATTGATACCGGAGCCAGATTTGCCGGGAAACTTTCTGAAGGTTAAAATCTTGAATCCCTCCAAAAACCACTTATCAAATAGACCCGATTTCTCTCCCCGGCAGCTGCCGGGGATTCGAAATGACCATGTTGAGTTAGTTTCTCGTTAAGATTATTTTTTTCTTATTACAGGGCTCCATGCCTACTCCCGGAGGGCGGGGAGCTGCTCTGTAACATATAAATGCGTTCCGCAGCGGAGCCACGGAACGAGATGTAGGGCGATTTACCTAGAAACCTTCTGAAGGTTTAAATCGTCAGGCAGAGAGCCTGACTTACCCTGAATTAATTTTTTCTTTTGCCTTTTATTTTTTTCCATTTATATTAGCGGGCGATGAAAGCAAACTCGATAATAACTCTGAATCTGAACTGGTGGTGGTGCCGCGGATATCTCTTTTCGGGTTTGCTGATCAAGCGCAGTCAATAGGATAAGACAACATCGAAATTATAGATCGCAGGCCTGAAAAGACCTGCGATTTTGGTTTTTTGATA
>CAZAKO010000088.1:0-7668 GCA_964485745.1 uncultured bacterium | reverse complement strand
GATTTCTCCTCGTCCCGATAAATCGGGACTCGTTCGAAATGACCGGGTAAAACCTTCAGAAGGTTTCAATAGAAATTTCACTCAGGTCGTTATATTTTGACTCAACCTTCTGAAGGTTGATCAGGCTACAGACCTTAATCCCTTAGCCAAAATAACGCCCCAACTAAAATCGTCATTAGTGTGAGGATAACGATCGATACCGCCGCCAGTAATCCAAACACCGGGATCAAAATTCCCGAGGTTAAGTATACTCCCAAACACGACCCGACAATGTCCCAGGCATAGATCGAACCGGCGGCACTGGCAGATTCAACTTGACTGAATTTTTTTACCAAATAACTCAACAATGGGAAAATCAGCCCTTGAAGCAAACCAACCGCACAAAGCAAGCCAAAATATAACACCGGAACCGTTAAAAGTGCCGAATTGGTTAAAAGCAAGAGCACCAGAATACTAATGACAATCACCATTCCTGATACAATTGCTGCAAATTGGATTTCCCGACCGGGAGCCAACCAACGCCGCTGCAACCAGGCTCCTGCGGCGCCACCTAACATGAAGGACATCGTCAATAAAGCGATGTACAAATACAACGCACCGATATAACTCTGGTAGATGATGATCACAATAGTTTCGAGACTCATCACGCTAAAACCAATGATTGCCATGTTTAGTCGCAGCCGGGCAATCTGGTGCTGCCGAATGCGAAACCAGATTATGATGATAATTAAGATTCCGAGGATAAAAGCCGAAAACCAGACTGCTCCAATATTCCAAAGCCGTTGATAGACTATTTTCAATAACCCTTCTGCCTGCTGCGCCCAGAGAACGGTATCGTAATAATATCCGACCGGTTTACGGAGGGTATTAATTTCAGTCTCTGGATTCTGCAGCAAATTCTCCTTCAGGAAATTTATTTTCAATGGTGACAACCGATCCCATAAATAGCTTTCCCGGACATACAAATTTTCAATTTGAAATAAATTCAATTGCTCCCGGAAAAAGTTAAGATTATTACTGAGTTCAAAATCCGAGGCTAACAGATGCACCGTTTCACCGGGAATCCAGCAAACATTGCGGAACACTTTCCGGGCGGTATTTTCCATAATTTTTAAAAAAGCAACATGCTCCTCACTAAGATAGGTTTCACTACCCTGAAACTGCATGGATACTACCGCATGGTCGTTCAGCGATTGCTTTAATATATGCAAAAATTCAAGTGTATAGTAACGATTCCACATCGCATTAACCGGTGTCGGTATATTCATAATAACAACATCGAAGCAGTGTCGGGTTTGTTTAAGATACTTAAGCGGATCCTCAATCACATTCTTAATCATAAAGTGGTATTCGATCAAAGAATTATCAGAGTCTAAAAAATTCTGCAATTTGCCATCTGGCTGAATAGTTTCGACATATTCCAGCTCCGGATATTTTGCTAACTGCCGATATATATCGGGATTAGCTATTCCAATTATGAGCACTTCATGCGCACCGGCATGATTCAGCATCCCAAAATGGACCAGCTCTTCGGCAGACTCCGTGATCCCTGCAGGGTAAATCGGTTCGTTGTTACAAAATAGAATTTTATTGCCGCCATAGCAAGTCAAGGTGATTGCCTGATGCGGGCTCTCCTCATATTGCAGAACTTGATAGGGCTTCCACTTGAAATCCAGAAAATGCGGAATAACCAATCCAAGCAAAGCAAGTTCTGCAATAACGATTACGCCGATGGCTGCGATTTTAAATGAAATCCTTCTGACAAATATTAGAATTGAGATAATCAGGAAAGCGCCAGCTGCGAGATGCAATACATCTAAAGTATTTAGCCCTAATAGAATCAAACCGATAAAAGTTAGCCCACCGATTGCCGAACCAACCATCTCGGCAATATAAACATGATGAATTGGAAACTCGGTTTTTTGCTGCTCCACCCATGCCACTAAAAAAGGAAAAAACAATCCGTTAAGAATCGAAGGAATAATAAAGATCAAACCAGTCCAGGTAAAAATCTGCAGCAATCCGACCATCTCACTTAAATCCACCCCGAAAATCCGCCGGATTAGTAGGAGTAAGTAAGCACCAAAAATCAGGGCAAAGGTGTAAAAAATCGTTAATCCAAAAAGGCGAACCAGTTTTCTGCGGCACCGCAACCAGATACTACCAAGCAAACTCCCGATACCGGTCCAGAGCAACCAGTGCCCGATTGCCACACAGACGGTCAACTCATTGCCGTAAAATGATTGAACCGTAAAACGCACAAAAGCGAGCTGTCCGATAGTAGCCAGAATAGCAACACTAACAATCAGACTGATAGTTGTCAGCGATCGTCGGGTAATAAACATCTTAATAATTTTGTGATAGGATTGATAATTGGAGGTTTTTTACTTCGTCTGAATCTTATCCGCATCCCAGACGACCCGAAATCCCACAAAACTCATCCGCGCAACTGGCATATAGCGAAAGCGGTCAGAGCAGCGCAATTGCTCCTTATCATGATACCATGAGCCACCGCGCAGGACTTTGAACATACTGGTGGCGGTGCCTCGCGGATCGAGGTAGGCTGGTATACTATAGGAATCACTCTTATAGTAGTCGTAACACCATTCATAGACATTGCCCGCTAAGTCATAAATACCTAACATATTCGCAGGAAATTTAGCCACCGGCGCAAGTCTATTCCAGCGGTCTTTTTTCCCGGTACCCGAAAAATTTGCCATACCCTGATCAATCTCGTTACCCGTCGGGTACTTCATCACTAAGCCGCGTGCGGTTGCGGCATATTCCCATTGCGCCTCAGTCGGTAGTTTACCGCCAACCCACTCACAAAAATCATTTGCCTCAAACCAGGTGATAAAAACCACCGGATTGTCCTCTTTACTTCCCTCCTCTTGCTGGGGCATCTTGCGCTCAGTCTGCCGACAAAAGGCTTTATATTGCTCAACTGTCACTTCGGTCGTACTCATATAAAAATCGGAAAGTGAAACCTGATGGACCGGCAATTCATCTGACTCGCCCACTCTAAAATGGTCACCCATCTCGAAGGTGCCACCTTGAATAAAAACTGCTTCCATCGCCAATGGCCCGATTTTAACAATCTTGACTTCGTCGGGATTATCACGGGGAGCATCAGGAGTTTTTCCGATTGCTATAAAAGTCGCTAAAAGGCAAAAACAAAACTGAATAATGATTTTGTTCCGCAATCTATCTAAATGATTATCTACCATAATTCGCTTTAAAATAGATATTTCAATCTCCAGATTCAAGGATAATTTCTAAATATTTTGCACTTAATCTGACAATTGACGAAAAATTGAACCAAACCATAAAACTGCTTAATAATAATCCCAAATTTCTGTATTTTTTACGGGGCAGATGTGTTAAAATATTCTCAAGATGAATCAGAGAGGCAGACTCATAGGAATTAAAAATGCTAAACTTCAAAAACCTCCCGGCTTTCAGGATTACCTTATTACTTATTGGTCTTTTTTTAATTATATCCCAATGCCATAAAAAACAGATAACACCAATGAATTACCTCACCATCCATTATCATCGTTATGACAATTGTTATGAAAACTGGACCCTCTGGACCTGGCTCGATCAGGTTAATCTCGAGATTCAACCAAAAGGTCAGGATAATTTTGGGCTTATTTATCAAATTGACTTAACCAAATATCCAACACAGGGCAATATTGGCATTCTGCCCAAATTCACCGATTGGGAACAGAAAGATACTCCGGAACGCTTTTGGAACCATTCGATGCCAAATGAAGTCTGGATTTTACAGGAAGATGGCACTCTGTATCTCCGTCAACCCGACACTGCCCCCTTTGTCCGCAAAGCCTTTCTGGACAGCCCGGAAATCCTGACCGTCGTTCTATCCAAATCAACTAAAAAAGAAAATTTACATTCAATCAATCCCATTCTGACCCTGAAGAACCGAACCTTTTCTGGTTTTAAACAAGCTGCTTTAATTCCGACGAATGCCGATTCTTCAAATATCGTACAACTGACTTTAAACATCCCCTTGGATCTCGCCGACCTGCCAGGAAATATTGCAATTGATAGCTTTAAGACAGGTCCAATTTACTTAAGAGACATTTTGACTCTGCCGGATTTTTTCGCAAATGCCAAACTTGGGGCTAATTATTCGGCAGACAAGACAATTTTTACCCTCTATGCCCCGGGAGCTACCGCGGTAAACTTGAATCTATATAATCAGGCAAGTGGTGGAAAAGCCGAAAAATATGAATTAAACCATGAATCAAATGGAATTTGGTCCTTGATCATCTCGGGCGACTTGGAAGGAATGTATTACACCTATTCCGTAGACGGTCCGGATCCCGCTTACCAACCGAGCGTCGAATTAGTTGATCCTTATGCCACCTGTGTGACGGCGCACAATGGTCGCGCATTAATTTTTAAAGACAACACTCCGATTGCTAACTCGCCGAAATTTCCATTTGACGAGGCGATTATCTACGAACTGCATGTTCGCGACTTCTCGATCGCCGAAAATTCGGGCATTTCCAATAAGGGGAAATATTTAGGATTTACCGAAGAGGGCACAAAGCTGCCGGGGACCGACATCAAAACCGGTTTGGATCACCTGACGGAATTGGGGATTAACACCGTTCAACTATTGCCGGTCCAGGACTTCGAACACGATGACACCGTGAACAATTATTTTTGGGGCTACATGACCGTCAATTTCAATAGCCCTGACGGCTGGTATGCCACCGAGCCATACGATGCCAGCCGGATCAGTGAATTCAAATGGTTAGTAGATGCCCTTCATCGGCGCGGAATTAAAGTCGTTCTCGATGTAGTTTATAATCACACCGCCGAATCGAGTCCTGATATCAGGTATAATTTCAATGGTATTATTCCCAACTTCTACTATCGGGAACGTCCGGACGGAACTTACTGGAATGGTTCCGGCTGTGGTAATGAAGTCCGCAGTGAACAACCGATGGTACGCAAGTTTATCATCGAATCTTTGAAATACTGGGTCAATACCTTTAAAGTAGACGGCTTTCGATTCGATCTGATGGGGCTGATTGATATGGAAACCATGCAGACCATCGTACGCGATCTGCGCGCGATTAAGCCGGATATTTTTCTTTACGGCGAACCCTGGACCGCCGGCGCGACTCCAATCGTGCCAACTGTTAAAGGTACCCAACGGAAAAAAGGATTTGCGGTATTTAATGACAATTTTCGCGATGCTTTAAAAGGTCCATGGTACAACACCGAGCCGGGTTACGTCCAAACCGGTAAAAACGCCGAAGCGGTTCGGAAAGGAATAATCGGCAGCATTACCGATTTTGCCGACTCTCCTTTGGAAGTAATTAATTATGCCGATTGTCACGACGGTCGGACGCTCTGGGATCAGTTAGTTATCTCTACCGAGCAAGATAGCTCCTTGACCGATACCGAACTGAAAGCGATGAACAAACTCGCCGCAGTTCTGCTGTTTACCGCGCAGGGGGTCCCGTTTATCCAAGCCGGTCAGGAATTTCTGCGCACTAAATTCGGTTCCCATAACAGTTACAATCAACCCGATAAAATCAACAAAATTCGCTGGGATTACAAACAGGAAAACTTAGATGTTTTCAATTACTATCAAGGTCTAATCCAGCTGCGCAAAGAGCACCCAATGTTACGAATGACAACTGCCGAGGAAATCAAACGCAATTTGCGCTTTCTCGAAAATCCCCAATACAAAATTCCAACCAACTGCATTGCTTGCCAGATTCAGCGCGGCGCTACCGGCGATCACTGGCGGCGAATCTTAGTCCTGATTAATCCCAACCACCGCTTGGAAACCTTCACCATCCCCGCAGGCAAATGGATTCTGATTGTCAATGAATCGCGCGCCGGAGTTGACATCATCGTACCGATTTCGGAAACCGCAGTGGATTTAAAACCCATCTCGGCGCTGATTATGTACGAATAAAGCACCACAATTTTTAATATGATTAAATTTTCCTCAATATTCAGGTTCTCAATAGTAACCTGGATCGCTTTCATCTTATTCAGTTGTGTCCCAGCTTTCTCCCCCAATCCGCCGGTAGAATTAATCGAATTTCTCACAATCGATCCTGCAGCAACAACCAGTGTTGCGGCAGACGAGTTATTCTTTGCGAATGACTATCAACTCTCTTTCCAGCCGAACGAAAATATCGAGATAAAATACAACTCCGACACCAACCGGCTCGAGTTGACACCAGTCGAAAATTTCGCCGGGCTCACCTTCATCAAATTCCAAAACCGACGAGAAACTCTAATTTTACCGGTTATCGTTAAGGATAAAATTCCGATCACCTTTCGGCTGAAATTCGATCAACCAGCTGCGCGGATTTATGTCATGGGTAATTTCAATGACTGGAATCGCTCATCCTGGCCAATGTCCGATGAGGATCAGGATGGAATTTATACCCGGACAGTATTACTCGACGATGGCATTTACGAGTATCAGTTCGTCACTCCCCATGGAGAAATTTTCGATCCCCAAAATCCCGTCAAAGTAGATAATGGATTCGGCTATTTTAATTCCTTGATTGAGGTGAAATCAAGCCGGAAAGCCGCAGTTCCGCATCTCTATTTTTTACCCGACCAAAAGGATCACTACCTGCGATTGGCAGTTGATCCACCTCAGGATATTGGGAACATTACCGTAAAAGTGCTCTTAGACAATTCGCTCTACCCGGATAAGTTTATTCGTCTGATTGGCAATGAACTCCAAATTGATTTAAGAGGTATTTCTAAAAGACCGGCGGTTACAACTTTGAGAGTTGTTGCGACCACTGATAACTTGCCGGGTAATATTGTTACCTGCTGGCTCAAAGATGGGCAAACTTTAGACGATTCGGTCTTTTTATGGCAGGATGCCGTCATCTATTCCTTAATGGTTGACCGTTTCAAAAATGGTGATTTAGTCAATGATAATCCAATCCAAAACGATGAGCTGGATTGGCGCGTAAATTTCCAGGGCGGTGACTTTGCCGGTATCACTGAGGTAATTAAGTCCGGTTATTTTAATCAGTTGGGAATCAATACTCTGTGGATTTCACCGATTAATCAAACTACTGACAAGGCTTATCGTGAATGGCCCGAGCCGCAGCGCCTTTACAGCGGCTATCACGGCTACTGGCCCATCAGTGAAAGTGAAACCGAGCCGCGTTTTGGCTCACTGACAGAGTTTAAAGAGCTGGTCAGAATTGCTCACCAAAAAGGTCTCAAAATCCTGCTCGATTTCGTTTCCAATCACACGCATATCGAACATCGCTTTTACCAGCAACATCGGGATTGGTTCGGGACTTATGAATTACCAGATGGCACTCTGAACATTCGCCGTTGGGATGAGTACCGGCTGACGACCTGGTTTGACACGTTTCTCCCCTCTTTCGATTATCTCCACTCCAGAGCAGCTTTGGATACGATGACAGATAACGCAATCTGGTGGCTGCGGGAGACCGGCATTGACGGCTTTCGCCATGATGCGACCAAACATGTACCCTCCGAATTCTGGAAAACTTTGACTCGGAAAATCAAGACCAGGATTAATCCCGATCGCCCGGTTAAGGTCTTTCAAATCGGTGAGACTTTCGGCAGCCATGAGCTGATTAAATCCTACATCAATAATGGTATGTTAGAATCGCA
>CAZAKO010000087.1:2116-7819 GCA_964485745.1 uncultured bacterium | reverse complement strand
CTGTCCAAATTGCAGAAGAAATGGTATGAAGTCAAGTCCCAGCTGCAGCGACGATAGTCTCTAACCTACGAATTTATTCTTAAGTTCATATTAAATCGAGCACCAATAGTACAAATCTGTTTGTAGAATTGGCAGAAATTTCTATCTTTTCGGCAAAATTGGAGAGGTATTTTATGAAATTGAATGGTTTGGTTAGTTTTGGATTAGGTCTATTGCTATTTTTTTGCTACTGGAATATTGCCTGGGCGGACTCCTCCGGAATGCAAGCTCAGGATAATCCGGTCGAGGCGCTGGAAGTATCCACACCGCCGGTAATTGACGGGATTGCCGATGATGCCTGCTGGGAGGCGGCGAAATGGCAGCCGATTGACCAGACCTGGATCCCGTGGAATGTGCCGCTTGAACCTAACGATTTTACCGGACGTTATAAGACTGTATGGTCGGCGACCCAAAATCTGATGTATTTTGCCGTGGAAATTACCGATGATGTCATTTCGGATGCCTATGTTCAAGGGCAGACCGCCGATGTTTATAATTTCGACATGATCGAGGTATTTATTGATCAGGATAAATCCGGTGGCGAGCATCGTTATGATACTGGTACCAGCAATGCCGAGAATGCCTTCGGCTATCATATTTTTAGTAAGTTTCCCAATAGTGGAGAAACAAATTCAAACTATAGTGTCACTGATATGGGATATCACTACGAAGATCATTTTCCTGAATTTGCTTTACATAGAGTAGATCAGGTGTCAACCTATGAATTTTCATTAATCGTCTACAACGATACCTATTCACCAACAAATAAAGCGGGTGCCCGGGTCACCTTGACAGCCGGTATGGAGATGGGTTTAACCCTGGCGGCTAACGACGATGATGAGCCGGAAATTGATCCCTGGATGACCGTACGCGACAATATGATCGGTTCAGTTGCAGTCGCCCATCAGGACAGTAATAATCACTGGATTAATGCCGATCTTTTTGGGACGGTGAAATTGATTTCTCCCCCGAGTGCCATTAAATCCGGCGGAGCATCCCGCAGCAGTCAGGATTTCAAAGTATTTCCCAATCCGACAAAAAAGTCGTTTCAGATTAAATTGGACAATGGATTTCCTGGACAGTTCGATATCAAGTTATATAACCTGCTTGGTCAGGAAGTCTATCGCACTTCGGGAACAGGCGGTAACAATCAACGGACCGATTTTGTGTTTACGCCCGATTTGGGTGTTGGAATGTATTTTATTGAAATCAACTGCAATGATCAGCGCTCGCTGCAGAAAGTCTTTTTGATTCGATAGAACGAGTACAATAATTTCGAGACCTGCAAATACCGTTTGCAGAAAATTTTTCTTTCTTTTGACAGGTAGGAAAATCTCCAGTGGAGTTCCCTCTAAACATCAATAATGTTGATGTACTCCGAAGCTTTTTTAGCAGATTTTCTGATTGTTTCTCTATTATGATTGACCTTGGATTGATAATCTTTGCATAATTGACTAATATTTTGTTAGTTATCGCAAATGAAAGAAGTCATCAGTGCAGGATTGAATTTATGAAGCGGATGCTGGTATTTTGTTTGTGTCTTGGATTGCTAAGCTGTGGTATTTTCAGGAAATCAGTCAAGCCGGAGGCGGAATCAGAGATTGTCGAGAAACCTGCGCTGGCTGCACCTGAGGCGATAAAAATCGCTCCGGTTAATCCCGGCGGCAATCCCGGATTACTCAAATCACCTTTGCAGTTTCTGCCCTCTTATCAAGCTCAGGGTGGTCCATATCTTTTACTGGATTCAGTGAATGCAGTAGTCAAGCTAGATCAGACGACTTTGGCAAGAATCAATGAATATTGGATTGCTGAGCAAGAGAAAAAGACCGGCGTCAGTTCGAAGGAGGCGCAATCCCGGATTATCCGTTATTTTGCGGCAAAATATCAGGCAGATGATCTGTTAGGTGAGCCAATTACTCCCGATCAGGCTCAAAAGCAGCCGCATTTTAAGGGCATATTTGATGGCAACAACAAACTCCTTGCGCTGGAATTCATCGGCGAGAGCGAGCGTGTCGTGCCCGTGAGGGAAAATCTTTCGTTTTTATATGCCACCCGCTGGGATCTCCTATTCAATCGGCGGTTGAATTATATCGGCAATCAGGACAATCGTCCGTCACCCCATGTCAAAGTCTATACCGATCCCGCGAAAACCGTCCACTTAGTTGAATATATCAATGAGGACAAACAGGTAATTGCCCGGAGCCTATTTACTTACGGCATAAAGAACCTGATTCTGGAACAGCGGATCGAATTCCCCCACGGTGGCAAATTGACCGATTTACACCCTGATTTTTTTGGTAATCAGTTCGAGCAGGTTCAGGCGGATTGGATAGTAAAATGTCTTTTTAATTCCAATAATCTTCTCTCTGATCTGATCGTGATGGAAGATGTGGGAAATATTTATTACCGCTACCATTTTCATTATGAGAAGGTTGGTAAATCCCAAATTGTCGAGGCTTTTATTTATAATAATGATGATCGCCTGGCTGGACGGTATGAACTCTATTTTGATGAGCAAAATGAGCTGGTCAAGAAAATTATAATTTCCGTGGACGGTTCAATTATAGAGTATCTGCAGTATCAAGTTGATTATGATAATTTGAAAAGTGTCGTGGATTATTACGATAAGGACGGCTTGCAGATCAACCGGATTTACCGTGATTTATGAGTAATAAATCCGTAGCAATAATTTTACCTTGTTTATTTTTTGGGATTGCATTTTGTCTGATTTCCTGTGATGAAAATCAGCAGGAAGTAGTGATTGCTATGGGTTTTTCAGGAGGACATTACTTAGAGGTTGCCAATCTGGACACTTTAAGTAATCTCAGCCAGATGAATATGTCAGTCGAGATTTGGGCTAGTGGAGATGCAAGTGAGGCTGAGACTGCTCGTCCGCTGTTGTTTTTAGGCAATAGTTCGGGCGGAACCGAAGTAGCTTTTTATCGAGGAGTTGATGATTCCAGTTTGGTTTCGGTTTATGTCAGAGATCAATTATTCGGGCAATTTAATGTCAGCGGCTTAGATTGGCGCAGAGCGGCGGTCCATTATCTTTGTCTCACTCGCTTTAAAACGCGGTTCTCTTTTTACTTCGATGGAAAGTTATTGAAGCAGGAATATATTACGGTGAGTGATCAAGGGAATGTTTACTATAATATGCTGATTGGCAGCGATAATACTAATTACTGGAGGGGAACCGTTCGTGAAGTCCGATTGTGGTCAAAGAAGCTTGAGTCGTCCGAAGTCGTCTTTCATCATCGCCGTCCGGATAAATTGACCGAGCACTACTCACCAACCGGTCTGGATAATCTCGAAGGTTTGTGGCGATTTCAGGAAGAGACGACGGATTTGGTATTAGATGCCAGTAAAAATGACAATCACGCTTATATTCACGGCGATCCAAGCTCAATCTTTTGGATTTATGGATCAAACTAATTTGCGATAGCTGTATTAAAAAATGTGATTTATCTCAATTTTCATGAATACCATAACCTTTATATTAGGGCAGATTTTTAATATCAATATCCCCAAAACCTCACTACCCTCCAGTCCAGCGTGAATCCCCCTCACACTGGACTTTTTGTTTGGGCGAGAAGGCGAATGTACGATGGATCTGTTCCGCAACAGCCGCCAATAATTTTTACTCCATGATTTAGCCAAATTTTAGCAATTTGTTGATATAATAAGGGCGTGAACTGAGGATCTTCTTCCCAACCTTTTTGACTGTTGAAAATCCCGGCGTTAGCATAAACCATCAGCGGCAACTGGATCCACTTGGCGTAGGTGTTCAGGAAGGCAGTTATGATTGAGTGATGGGTACAATTAATCGAAAAGATGGTTATGCCTTCTTTTTTGAGGGCAAGATAGGCAGGCAAGATGGCTTCACCATTGAGAATGTGATCTTTGTCGCGCAGGATCAAGCTGGTAGCGACTGGCAAGCCAGTTGTCAGCGCCGCCCGGGTTGCTGCCAAAGCCTCATTCAAGGAATTCATCGTTTCAACCAAAATGAAATCAACACCCGCTTGTGCCAGCCAGGCAGCCTTGAGTAAATGTTCATTAAATGCCGTCTGATAGTCGGGTGTTAATTCGGGATGATAACAATCTTCCAGCGGTGCCATGCTACCGGCAATCCAGATCTTGCGTTTAACGGCAGTGATCCGGATCGCCTCGCGGGCAAGATTAACTGCCTTGATAGTTGCTTGATGCGCATCATCCTGAGGCAGACCTGCCTTCTGAAATGTTCTTAAATCGGTGCGGAAGGTATTGGTGGTGATAATATCAGCCCCGGCGGCAATGTAGTCGCAATGTATTTTGCGGATTACTTCCGGATGCTCATTAATTGCTTTAGCCGACCAGAGGGGCAGGGTGATATCTACACCGCGGCGCTGCAGCTCGGTGCCCATGGCACCATCAAGAATTAGTACTTTTTGGGTTTTCAGGTAATCTGAGAATGTCATAATGAAACCTCAAAACCGATTTTTATCGAATGGATTTCAGGATTCGGTTGAACGGACCATTCCAGCTGATGTTGATGCGCGAAACTCCGACCAATCAATGTTCCCAGGATTGCGCCGCTGACGACATCAGACAGATAATGCTTATTATCGTTGATCCGCGTCGAGCCCACAAATGCTGCCATTCCATAAGCCAGATATCCAGGTAAATCACCATAAAGGTATTTAATCACGGCAGCCAAGGCAAATGATCCGGAGGTATGCCCTGAAGGCAAAGAGCGGTATCCCTTATGATTGGGTCGCTGCCGATGGGTGAGGGATTTTAATCCAGCGGTGACGGTTGCGGTGGTCAATTCAGACTCAATCAGGAGCTCCGCTTCCTGGATGATTTTGATACCCGGTTGACGGATTGCTGTATTTGTTAGAATGATGGCTGCCATTGTACCGTAGTATCCCCAGCGATGACCGTAGAGATCGCCGATCTGCGAGATTTGTGCGGAATAAATTTTATTCGCTTGGATATAATTTGCGATATGCTGATCAAGTAAAAAGGAGATTGGAATTAAAGCCGCTCCGGCAAGATAAAGGTTTTTTTGATAAGGGAATTTCCAGCATGTTTGTAAACCCTTAAAATAATGAACCGGGTAGTGTTTGATATGGTTAATGATCCACTCCGAATCCGACTCTCTGGCAAGGGATAATTCCGCCAATAAAACCAAGCAGATAGTCAGACAACCCAATGATTTTTTATTGAACATTTTATCAAACTACACTTTGGTAAATAAAATATTTTGTTTTTCGACATTGAGACTAAAAATCGGCAACTTCGGCTTCTCTTTATTTGGGGTAATTGTTTTTCACTCTGACAATTTATCCTTTTTCACCTAACCAGGCACTATTATTTTACGTTTTTGAATTGTAATTTACGCCCGCGGATGAGTAACATTTTGATAATTAGCCAATGCAATTAAATAAATCCAAAGCCATTTTTTTAGATCGGGATGGTACCCTGAATGCCGACAGCGTTGATTATATTAAAAATAAAAATGAGTTGTCAATATTCGATTTCACTCCCCGGGCACTCCAGATTTTTAAAAAGCTTGGATTCAGGATTATCCTGATAACTAATCAATCAGCCATTGGGCGGGGCTTGACCACTAAGGAAGCGGTAGACGAAATTCATCGGGAACTGCAAAGACAACTTGCGAAGCGA
>CAZAKO010000087.1:0-2016 GCA_964485745.1 uncultured bacterium | reverse complement strand
TCGAAGAATATATTCCCGGGCGGGAACTGACGGTCTCGGTTTTGGGAGATTGCGCCTTGCCGTTAGTTGAAATTTTACCGCAACACGGGATTTATGATTATGAGTGCAAGTATACCAAAGGAATGAGCCAATATGAAGTGCCAGCCAAATTAGACCCGGCGCTGACAAAAACGCTACAGGAGATAACGGTTACGGCCTTCCGTCTGCTGCGGTGTGCCGGCTATGGACGAATGGACTTGCGCTTAGATCCCGCTAATCAACCCTATTTTCTGGAGATGAATACCATGCCCGGCATGACAGCTACCAGCTTAGTGCCCAAAGCCGCCAAGGCTGCCGGTCTGTCTTTTCCGGAGTTGTTGGATGAGATTATTCGACTGGGATTAAAAGATTTTGCTGTTTAATTCGAAGTGAGGACAATCTTGCAGACGAAAGCAGATTTTAAACTTGATCCGAATGTTATTAGATGGTTTGCCGCCTATACCCGACCGCGGCATGAAAAAAAGGTTTTGGAATTATTGAAAAATAAGGAGATCGAAGCCTATGTGCCACTGAAGAAAGAGACGCATCAGTGGAGTGATCGGAAAAAATTAATCGAGGAACCGCTGATCCGCAGCTATGTCTTTGTGCATATTCCGCCGAAGCATCAACTTTATGTCAGGGAAACCGAAGGCATCGTGCATTTTGTGACTTTTCATAAGGAGCTGGCGGCAATTCCGGATTTTCAGATTGAGGCTCTCAAGCGCACCATCGAAAGCGGGATTAAACTCCAACCTCAGACTTATCTGAAAACCGGTCAGATGGTTGAGGTAATTGACGGACCACTGCATGGAATCATTGGTCATATTCAGCGGATTGAAAACGAATCCAAGTTTGTGATTTCGTTAGATGCGGTGCAGGTGGCTTACGAGATTCAGATTGATCCGCGGCAACTCAAACCGATTGCCGAGGATAAGAAGAAAGTGCACGTATCCTTGCCGTTGGGATTCTGATTATGGCGACTATTTTTTATAATACCCTGACCCATAGAAAAGAAACGTTCAAACCGCTGGAATCGGGAGTGGTGAAACTGTACACCTGCGGACCGACAGTGTACAATTTTGCCCATATCGGCAATTTTCGGGCGTATATTTTTGAAGACCTGCTGCGGCGTTATCTGAAATTCAAAGGCTATCGGGTGATTCAGGTAATGAATATTACCGATGTGGACGATAAGATTATTCGGGCGGCGAATCAGCTGGGTAAGTCAATTCAGGAATTTACGGCACCTTACCGTCAGGCTTTTTTCGAAGACCTCGATGCGCTCGGAATCGAGCGTGCCGAATATTATCCCGAAGCGACCCGGCACATTCCGGAAATGGTCAAACTGATTCAGATTTTACTCGATAAAGGAATTGCCTATCAGACCGAGGATGGCTCGGTCTATTTCAAAGTTGCAGAGTTCCCAGATTATGGACGGCTGGCTAACCTGAATATTGCGGCGATGCAGCGCGGCGTGCGGATTCAGAATGACGAATATGAAAAAGAGGAAATCCGCGATTTTGCGCTGTGGAAGGGCTGGAAACCTGAGGATGGTCCGGTTTATTGGGAAACGGCGCTGGGCAAAGGGCGCCCCGGCTGGCATATCGAATGCTCGGCAATGAGTATGAAATATCTCGGCAATCATTTTGATCTGCACACCGGCGGAGTGGACAATATTTTTCCGCACCATGAGAATGAGATTGCCCAGAGCGAGGCGGCAACCGGTGAAAAGTTTGTCAATTACTGGTTGCACTGCGAACACCTGCTGGTAGAAGGCGACAAGATGAGTAAGTCCGCCGGCAATTTCTATCGCCTGCGGGAGCTGTTAGAGCGGGGCATTGATGCCGCCACGATTCGCTATGTGCTGCTGACGACTCACTACCGGCAGAAGCTGAATTTTACCTTCGAGAAAGTGGATGCGGCGGCGAAGGCGATCACCCGGCTGCGCGATTTCCGGAAATCACTTAGTGGCAATTTTAAAGAGGGACAGCCGCAATT
>CAZAKO010000086.1:0-7857 GCA_964485745.1 uncultured bacterium | reverse complement strand
AAAGTGGAGATAAAGTCGTTAGTAATATGGTAGTAAAGTGGGGATATAGTTGTGAGTACAATTGTTTTTAAAAGTATTTAAACGGACTAAAGCGTACATTCGCTTTTTTTGTTGGATATGTGGTTTTGTTATAGATCTACTTTTTTATTGCTAGTCCATATTTACACAATCGATCAGGGGGAAGGGCGCGTTAAAATTCATTGATGGGAAACTCATACCACTGGCAAATTGTTATAGCCGGTATTTGGTATGATATACAGGTTATCTTGTAGATCGTTGCGGATTTATGGATCTGGTGGGTGATTACCAATTTTTAGGTTTGTTGATTACTGTACCATTTGCTAGAATCACCTGATTAGGGAATTGAAAATTTTGATATTGCTTTGCGCTTATTTTAAATTGTTTATGTACTTTTTGAGAGATTTCATCATTCTTACGCTTGAAGGGGAAAGCACAACCAATCATTTTCTCTGGATATAGTCTTTTCGCTAGTTCTATAGCCGGTACAATATCAGTATCCCCGGTTACTAAAACAACAACATCACATAAATCGAGTATTAATAGTTCTAGCAATTTTACTGCTAAGGCGACATCAGTTTCTTTTTCTTCATGACGGACAATATTCCGGTCACAATACGGACACTGAATATTTTTTCGTTTAAATATCGCTAATTCAACTTTAATACCAGTGGAGTTTAGACAAGTAATATAATCTTCGTGTCTTTTGACTTTTCCGGGATCATATTGCATAAGATGTTTTGCTAACGCTGAAAAATAATATATATCATGTAAAACAGCATCTTTCCCAAATAAATAGACGTAGGAAGAACATAACTTTGAAATATTAAGCCATTTCAATGACCTTACACCAAGTTGATTTGCTGCATCCTTGACGGAATGGTATAAATTAAATCCGTCTATTAAAAAAGTGACTCTTTTCATAAACAAAAACCCCTCCGGATCGTAACCCGAAGGGAGCCATAATGGCGATGATTTAGATTAAATTTACAGGTTTGCATTATCGTTGTCAACGAAAATATGTCTGTGAGATATTAAAATATTTTCTTCAGCTCTTCAAAACTCTCCGGTTTCAGTTTGCCATATTCATTTTGGCCGACTTTCAGATATTTCCAATTTTTTCCCGTCAGTTTGGTCGCATTTTCACACCAACGCCTCGCCGCCTGATCCTTCATGGCAACGTCCAAGTCTTCGCGCCCCTTGGTTTCAATCAGCCAGTATTCGCTATCGGATCGTTTGACAATAAAATCCGGATAATAATTACGCATATTCGCCCGGGTATCGGTATAGGCAATACTGAATCCGAAGTTAAATGGTAATTTGGCAAAAGCCAATATATCAGATGTTTTATCAAGAAACTGTGCAAAATCACGTTCAAACTCATTTTCACAGGCAACATAGTTGAAAATTGTTTTCCTAGATTCCATCAACAACCTAGAAAATGAGAATGGCTCAGTTGATGACAGCATTTTGAGCGGAGTCAGAAGTTCCGGCACTGTTTCGGATACGATTCGGTCTCTTAATGCCTTCTCAAATACATTACACACCACATAATTTGCTACATTGGTACTCATTGCCCGAATTATTTTTGAATCTTCCAGATCGACTTCCTTGCCGAAGGCTACATAATGGAAATATTCCTTTATCTTCGGGGCTAATAATGCAAATTGTGACGGTAATTTCAGATCATGCGCAATCTTCCTGGCATAATAGCCAATCACTTCGCCTGGAGTCTGTGCCGGCGGCATCTCGTACTGTCGCTCAAAAAGTTTCTCATTAGTAAGTATGTCAATGCCTTCATAAATAAATGTCTTAATCTCTGAACTTTTTTCGACAATCGGCAGATTCGGCGATTTAAAAGAGCGAACATCGATAGCATTTATTTCTTCGGCTAATGATTTCTTGCGGAGCAGAGACGGTGATAATTCCGGAATGCCAATATCCATATCCATTTTTTCATTAACCGGCATGATCGTGATGATTTCAAGTCTGTCTTTGCCGATTTCAAATGTACCGAACTTCAAATCTTCCAGGCGTTCCAGGTCCGAAACGAAATCCAGGAAGGCCTGGTTACCAATAATATCAACGCGTTCATGGTATCCGCCCGGATCACTGCGGAACATCAGGCGCAATCCCCGCCCAATGGTCTGCTCCGGCAGAATGTTCGCTTTGGCAGTGTAGGGTCTTAAGCCTACCACTACCGTTACGTTCTTGACATCCCAGCCCTCTCGTAACATTAGCACACTGACGATGGCATTAACCGGCGAATCGTCTTCGTCAACCAGTCTTGACTTCTGTCGGGCGTCATCCAGGTCTTTTACGGCAACATCACCCGATTTATTGGTATGAATTACGAGCGTTTTCTCACCACCAAAAGTGTCATTGTACTTACGACGCAGCCAGTCGGCGATATCATCGGCCTCCCGGGTGCCGTTCATCATAATAAAGAGAATCGGCTTGCGTTTCAGAGGTCTAAGTTGCGTCGCGTACTCTTTCCAGCGTTCAACTCCGGCTACTAAGAACGGCTCATAGCGGACTTCCGCATGATCGGACTTGGCTTCTTGAGCTCTGGATATACCTTTGACCGGACGCTTGACGATATTATCCATAATGGCTTGTCTTAGTGGATAATCGAATACTGTCCAGGCGAACAATGAACCTTTCGAGTAGCGCGGCGTCGCCGAAAAATCCAGTTGAGAAATCAACGGGCAGGATTCATGCAGTTTATGAATTACATTATTCCACTCATTCTTTTCGTCGTGGGTATGATGCGCCTCGTCATTAATGACTATTAGTTTTTCGCGGCGTTTAATGATACGCTCGTCAAAGTCGGTAATCTCCAGTTTATTCGTCCGTGGGCGGTTTCCCATAACAGCCGACATCGGTTCCGGCTCCGAATAATTCTGCTCAACTCGTTCGTAAAACTGCTGGATATTGGTCAGATAAACCGCGCCAGCGCTCGCGGCCCGCTCCGGATCGCCGCGCATATAAAATTCCATATCCCAGAACAGTTCATAATGACGCGGAAAAAGCGGATCTATCCGAAAGATTTTCCCGTTAGCAAAATCAAGTTTCAGCCTTTCAAAGACGATTACATTTGGAGCTAGGATCAGGAAAGTTTTAGCATATTCCCGATTATTTTCGCGCATGGCATTGAAATACTGCCAGGTAATTGCCAGCGCCATGACCTTGGTCTTGCCGCTCCCGGTCGCCATCTTGATGCAATACCGTGCAAAATCATCGCTGGGCGGCATGCGCAGGTCTTTTTGCTGAACGGCGTACTTCTCTAATAAATCCCGGCGGCTGCGGACTTTTTCGACTTCATAGAGATAGATAAGGGTCTCAATGGCCTCCTGCTGGGATTCATAATAATGAAAAGAATCGCCATTCGGCAGTTTATGATCACAATAAAACCAGAAATTCAATAACTCCCGCGTGGTTTTGGTAATCCCCGGATAATTATCATCCTTCCATTTAACTATAGCCCTGCGAATCTTCGGAACGCATGGCGCGGTGGTCAGCCGCTCTCCGAGGTCAAATAAATCCGGTTCCTGCTTCGATCTTTTCCGCCGAGCCATCAGCGCACCTCGACCGGTATTAGCTTGGTGGTATCATTCCCAAGAATGTCGATCACTTTGATGACGACGTTATAAGTCCCTTTCGCTTCGTAGGTATGTTTGATGGATAATTCGATCTTCGGGTCTTTTTTCGTGCGGTAGGTCTGCCATTCATTATGAAAGGTGTCGTTGCGGTAGTTCCAGTCTACTGCCCAGTAGTCAATCCACTGCTGCCAGTGGGTGATCGCCTGGCGCACCTCTTGCGGTACGTCGTCCGGCGGCACAATAAAATCCTGCAATTCGATAGATACCGTCTGTTTCTCGACTTTCGTCTTTACTGTCAGCGATGCCAGCTCGAAGAACCGGATGTCACCTTGTTCCACTGCCTTCTTCTCCAATACTTCACGCGGGATTTTCTTAAACCTGACATCGACCTTGTTCTCCGCCGCGAACTGTTTGGCCGTCTCATTGATCTCGAAGGCAAAGTCCCAGCCCAGCACGTCGATCCCATTCGTTTCGACCGCTTCCACCTGACCGACCGACTTCCAGAATTCTTGCACGATGCTCTTGATGTCCCCAATCGAAACCGGCGCATCCACGCCGCCGACGTGCACCAAACGGTGCGCCTTGACGCCATGCAGCCAGGTAAAACCGCTCACCGATTCCGCGCCGTACAACTCCAGGATAAAATTCCGGTAGCCCTGCTCGACCGCCGCACGCGACTCGGTATCCGGGAACTCCGCGCCCACCCACTGCTGGCGCTCGTACTTACCGAGGTTCTGCACCACGAACGGCTTCACCTGCGGGATGCCCAGCAATCGCTTGCGGGTGGTATGGATCGCGAAGCGTCCCAAGTCGCAGGCGATCCACCTCCGGTTCAGTTTCTCCGCCACTGACGCCGTCGTGCCTGAACCACAAAAACAGTCCAGCACCAAATCGCCTTCATTGGAACTGGCTTTGATGATGCGTTCTAATAAAGCTTCGGGTTTTTGAGTTGAATAATCAACTCGCTCTTCAGAAAAGGTTCCGATGGGGGCTAAATCGTTCCACAAATTACTTATAAGTGTTCCTTTGTTTTCATCTAAATACACCTTATAAACTGGATGCTTTGCACCAATGTTAAACTTTGCATCTCCTGTTTTTAACATTTGATCGAGCCTATCCTGCGAGTATGATTTCATATTAGCCCATTTGAACCTTCGTCCTTTTTCATCAACCTTATCGTACCGTTTTAAGGCTCCCTCAGAATATGGTTTATATTGCTTATTAAAACAAAACGTTGATGTCTTGGTATAATATAAAATAGTATCAGTATTCGAAGGATACCTATTAGAAATTGCTTTGCTACTTCCTGCTCCATATGTTCTTTCCCAAATTATCTCATTCCGAAAATATTCATATCCAAACACCTCATCCATTATTGACTTAGCGTAATGCCCAACATGCCAATCGATATGCACATAGATGCTGCCATTTTCGGCAAGGAGTTCTCTCAGCAGGATAGCCGTTTCATAGAACCACTGCAGGTAGGATTCCAGGCCCTTGCCCCACGTGTCGCGGTAGGCTTTTTGTTCGATGATGCTGGCCTGCTTGGTGAAGGTTGTGGTTTCATCCACTTCCGTCTCAGGATTATCCGGAATGGTCGCGCTGAAGGAGAAGTCTGCGCCGGTGTCGAAAGGTGGATCGATGTAGATCAGGTTGACCTTGCCGGCGAATTCCGGCAGGAGCGACGGCAGGACGTATTTCTTGTCGCCCCAGATCAGGCGGTTGCGCCACTCGCCGGTTTTACCTTTGGCGAACATGTCCAGAGTGTTTTTACGGTCTTTTGCCGATTCGTTGACGGTTTCCACAGTCTGAAATGGCAGGGCGATGCGCACCGGCCCGTTCTTCTTGCCATCCTGATTGTATTTGCCTGCCCAGATGAGTTCGGTCATGATATTTGTCCTTTATTACTTCTTAATTGAATTAATAAATGTTGTATAGAAATGGTTCACTTCTTTTGGCTTCAACTTTTGTAAAGGAGAAATTTGAATATCCTTCCTCATTTCAACGATTGTTTCCTGAAGTAATTCAACAGTATTTTCATATCTTTCTGGATGATGAAAAGAAGAAATGGCTTTCTCCAATTTTCGGGCAACTTTCTTATTAGCGTATAGCCATAGTATCACAATAGTTTCATTAAATATTTTCTCAATCTCTTTGTTTGGATGAAATAAAGCACGTATTATTATTGGCAAAGTCTCAGAATATACTTTCTGCTTTTTTTCTCTAAAATCTCTTATATGACCAAAAAAATATCCTAGAAGTGCCCCGATTATTAATATTATCACTTTAGCGATCATGATTTTTTCCTCAAATTATAAATCCCTTTTTATTCTAATATTTCGGATATTCTCTTCCTGTTAATTCTTCAAACTTATCAATATTTTTCTGGGTTTGTCTGGCTTCCTGACAAGCTACCCAGTTCTCCAGCACGGTTTGCTTGCTATCATCCCAGATTATAATATCATTTTGTAGCCAGTGATTAATGAGACATAATGGCTCCCATACCTTTATCTCATATTGCTGATCCAGGTAAGCAGATAGATCATGGTCAACAGATGAGACCGACGTATTCAGGCATACGGCATGAGCTACGATAGTTTTATCTGTCTGGCTTAGATTGAATGGTCCACCGGTAATAGTATTGATTATTCCGGCTGATTCGACATGACATTTAATCACTTTCAGGTTTTTTTCGATTAGATTCTTTTCGTTTGGGGATATGTCAAGAGTCTTTATTTTCGGTTCCAGCCTTGCCAGCCAGGGATATTTGAATTTAAACCTTGGTGTTTTGAACAACTCGTCGTACACTGCTTTGATCGTGACACATTCGTATTTTGGATCACATAACATCTCCGGCGCGATCCGGATCAGCATCAGCACGCTGCATGTGTCGCAGATCATGATCATCAGCGCCCTGCGGCCACCTCGAGACTTTTAACCTGCCGCAGTTCATCCTTCAGACTCTCCATATCGGAGTAATTTTCCAATGAGAAGATTTCGCCGATAATCCGTGACGACAAATCATCCACCTGAGCCAGAACCAGATCAATAAACAGGGGACTGAGTCTACGGTATGACTGGAGATATTGCCTGACACTGTCCGATTCATGCAAGATGTTTTCAAATAGTCTAAATTCCTTGCGAAGATTGGTGTCCGATCCGCCGTATTTCAAATCGAAATCCGGATCGAGCTTTTTAATTCTTTCAACAACTCCACAAATGGCATGGTGATTATTCCTGCTGTATTCCTTTAAAATATTGATTTGATTACCCGGTTTGACCGTTTGAATCATATCGTAAATTTTGTTGATATAGACGTCAGGAAATTGCGTATAGCTGGCAACCGTATCGCAGAAATCTTCTTCGGCGTCTTCAACTAACATGGACTTGTTGTTACGGATTATCGAGTGCACGGTTTCATTAAGGAGTGGAAAAATCAAATCCAGCAGGTTGGTTTTAATATTAACAAAAACCACGCGATGATTATTGATACAGGTGTAAAACGCGTACAACTTGCTTACTGGAAATTCCGTGAATATTACGTGAATATCAAGCACCCTCAGTAATTGAAAAGCATGAAAATAATCCAGAGGTATAGCTTCCGGTACACTGCCCATTTGCCTAAGTTTGGTGGCAATTATTTTGGCATTTTCTTCGCTGAAATCTGAAACGGTCAGAGTCGGCCGAAGAGTGGTCGGGCCGGTCATTGGGAACAATCTTTTATAGCGGATTGCCAGTTCCTTCATCTGCTCTTCTTGTCCGGGATTGACCGGGGATTTACGCTTCGATCGGTATACCAGGACCTGCACGGATTCCTCCGGCTCTTTAATGAATAATTCATCCGGGTCAAATTTCAAAATATCACAAAGAGTAATCAGAAATAGCCCTTTGGGAATCTGACCGCCGATCCAGTCATTGACCGCCTGCCGGGAGACCCCAATCCGGCGCGCCAATTCGCTCAATGACAAGCCCTGCGCATCAGCTCTGATCTTAATGGCTGAACCATCCCACTGCATAAATCCTCCTTTTTAAAAAGGGAAAACCGCAAATGACCAATAATGCAACAATAATCGTAAACTTTACTTTACATTTGTGGGTAAAATCTACAACCACTATACGTAAAAGTAAATAAAAATCTTTTCCAATCTCCGGGATGGCTTATTACAATTTTCATATCATACCGCCTGAGTTCAACTCCACGATTTATCGTGGTGACCTGTGGTCTCATATCATAGCC
>CAZAKO010000085.1:0-7930 GCA_964485745.1 uncultured bacterium | reverse complement strand
GCTTTCACTGGTTTATGTACATAAAGCTGCCCCCAGCCCGGAACGATTGCCGAACGTATCAGAGCAGCCCTGGGACTGATTAATTTCCGCGTTGTATCCAGAGAGGGCATTTCCTGGGCGAAAATTCCAAAAATTCCGCATACCATTATCAGCAATACAACAATCAATCCTCTATTTATTTTAAAATGGCTGTTTATCATCAGAATCAGGACTGGTTATTATTTAAACTCCAATTGACTATGCATTCCACCTGCCAATTACATAAGCCGATTGGGGTACAATGGAAACGGTCACTTCCTTGACATTTGGTTCAAATAATTCGCCATCAAAATGGATTGGTAGGGGAAAATTACTGCTGACTTTGATTTTTTTGCCTTTGTGCATAGTCACCTCTTTGACTACCTCTAAAGTACCATTTTTAAGACGACCAAAATTCAAGAGTATCTTCCAGACGGGAATATCGGCAACCTGACAAATATCAAAGATACTATCATGGATAGATGCACGGGGAGTCAGTTTGAAACCTCCCCCACTTGAAGAACCGTTACCGATTGCGATCAGATAAATTTTACCATCTTTAATAACAATATCATCAATTTCCAGATTAACCTGAATAGCCTTCCATAATGTCAGGCTCGTCAGAATTGCCCATAAATAGGCGGTACTTCCTCTAAATAATTTAACCTGACGGCTGCGATAATTGGCAAAGCCATCGAAACCAATTCCAACTCCGTTGAGAAAAATTCTTTCACCAATGGTACCAAGGTCTATCAGACGCAAGTCATAATTTATAATTGCTTCAATCGCTTTTTGAAATCCATCAGTAATATTAAGGCTGCGGGCAAAATCATTACCGCTGCCTTTCGGAATAATTCCAAATGGTGTGGGCGTTCCGGCTAAACCATTCATTACCTCATTAGCCGTGCCATCACCACCATATGCAATAACGGCATCATACTCGCGATAAATTTTATCGGCAATCTGGGTGGCATGATATGGTCGGCTGGTAATATAATAATCAAACTTATGACCCGTTTGATCGGTAATTGATTTCAGCTTAGAAAAGTGTCTAATAGTCCTACCTCTTCCAGCAATCGGATTGACAATTACGGCAAAATATCTTTTCAAATTCACTCCAACGTCGCAACCGCTTCGATTTCAACTAACGCATTTAGCGGAAGCCGGGACACCTGTGCTGCCGAACGAGCTGGTTGTTTCTCTGGAAAGAATTCCAGAAACACTTCATTCAGTTTAGCAAAATCAGATAAATCAACCATAAATACGGTCAATTTCACAATATTCGCCAGTTGCGTTCCGGCAGCTTCCAAAACGGCTTGAATATTCTGTAAGACTTGCCGCACCTGGGATGGCAGATCGAATTGTTCGATCTTTCCTGAAATCGGATTGATTGGAAATTGTCCTGAGGTAAATACAAAACCGTTCGCGATAATTGCCTGGCTGTAAGGCCCTATGGCTTTGGGGGCTTTATCGGTAACTACAATTTTTCGGCTCATTTTATATCTCCGGAATTTTCCTTTCGCCAACATACATTTAATTCTTTGTTGGCCTTTAATTCATCCAGCCGCCGAACGGGAGTGTAATGGGGCGCCTCGTGTAATATTTCCGGATTTTCATGAGCTTCTCGATGGATTGTTGCCATTGCCTTGATAAATTGATCTAGTGTTTGCTTGCTTTCGGATTCGGTCGGCTCGATCATCATCGCTTCTTTGACGATCAGCGGAAAATAGATCGTCGGCGCATGAAAACCAAAATCCAGGAGACGTTTGGCAATATCTAAGGTTTTGACTCCTAATTGGCGAAAATTATCACCCGAAAGGATAAATTCATGCATACAGAACCGATTATAAGGAACAACAAACAGGTCAGCCAGCTTAGCCCGGAGATAATTGGCATTCAATATGGCATTCCGGGAAACCTGCCGCAATCCCTTCAAACCTAACAGGGTAATATAGACATAAGCCCGTACCAAAACTCCAAAGTTACCGTAATAGTTCAACATTCTCCCGATTGAATCCGGAAAATCCACAGACAAACCGTAAGCTGTTCCTTTTTTAATCACTCGCGGTACCGGTAAAAATCGCGATAGTTTTTCTACCACTGCAATAGGACCACTACCCGGCCCACCACCACCATGAGGTGTAGAAAATGTTTTATGCAGATTAATATGAGTAATATCAAAGCCCATCGCCCCCGGACTGGTTATTCCCAACAAGGCATTTAGATTGGCTCCATCCATATAGACAATTCCGTCGTAATGATGGACAATCTCCACAATTTGTTTGACTTCTTCCTCAAAAAGACCCAGGGTGTTGGGGATTGTAATCATCAAACCGGCAACTTCAGGATTCATCTTCTGCCGAAGGTCAGCAATATCCAGACAGCCCCGTTCATTGGATTTTAAGGCAAGCGTTTGGAAATTAACTGAACAGGCGCTGGATGGATTGGTACCATGAGCGGAATCCGGAATCAAGATATATTTCCGCTTCTCGCCTTTACTTTCATGGTATTTTTTAATGATCATTACACCGGTCAGTTCGCCATGCGATCCGGCAGCCGGTTGGAGAGTAATCGAATGCATGCCGCTGATGGCACATAACATCTTGCCTAAGTCATACATCAATTCTAATGCACCCTGAATGGTCGCAATCGGCTGTAGCGGATGAACATTGGCGAAACCGGGTAGGTTGGCAACTTTATCGTTAATTTTCGGGTTGTATTTCATGGTACAGGAGCCCAATGGGTAAAAGCCTTTATCCACGTGATGATTCATCGTTGACAAATTGGTAAAGTGTCGCACGACTTCGGGTTCGCTGACCTCCGGAAGATTAAGTTCTGATTGCCGCAGGAGTGATTCTGGAAGCAGCTGATTTGCTTCTTTCTGGGTTGCTCCTAATTCGGGCAGTGAGACACCCTGCTTATCTTCCGATGAGTAGTTAAAAATCAATTCTTCCATCATAAGTTCCTTAAATCTTATTACATTTCTATCTGATAAAGTGCCCGTTTCAATGGTTCTAACAGACAAGTTTCGTTATTAGACTACTAAACTCTTGTTTAACCATTGGCAACTTTTGAGCATCTTTGCCACCGGCAGTAGCTAAATGAGCCCGTCCACCACCGCCACCACCCAAAATTTTACCTAGCTCTTTGACAATATTGCCGGCATGCAGGTTATACTTACTGATTGCCGCATCAGTAAGCACTACCACAATAATGGGTTTCTCCTCGATAATAGAATATAGAAGACCAATGCCTAAATCCAGCTTATTACGGAACATATCACCTATTTCTTTCAACTCATCCAGTGTCAACGCGTCGTATTGATGCTGAAATACGACGAGGTCTTTAATCTTTGGAGAATCTCTCAATAATAATTCCAATTCCTTTTCGATTTCCTTTGAGGCATCGGCATGCGTACTTTTTTCTAATTGTTTTTGCTTGGCTATCAAATCGGTTACTTTTTGAATCAGATTTTCGCGATTTGTAGTTAGGATTGAATTCAGCTTTTCGATTACCGTCTCATCTTGACGAAGCATTTCAATTACTTTCTGACCGGTGACCGCTTCGATCCGACGAATTCCAGCCGCAACCGAGGATTCTGAAACAATCTTAAAAGCACCAATATCGCCGGTTCGACGGACATGTTTGCCGCCACATAGTTCTTTGGAAAAATTTCCCACCGTAATCACCCGCACGACATCCCCATATTTCTCCCCAAACAACGCCATGGCACCTTCTTTACGAGCTTCGGCAAATTCCCGGAATGCGATATTAACCTCAGTATTTTCCCGAATTTTGGCATTGACTAAATCTTCGATTTCTTGCAGCTGCTCGCTATCGATCTTTTCATAGTGAGTCAAGTCAAAGCGCAGCCGTTCGGCGTTGACCAGCGAACCCGACTGATGAACATGTTCACCTAAAACCTGACGCAAAGCCGCTTGCAGTAGATGAGTTGCAGTGTGATTAGCGCGAATTTGTAAATCCTGCTGGCTATCCACTCGAGCAATTACTGCTGGATTATTACCAATCTGTCCCTTGATGATTCTGCACTTGTGAATAATCGAGCCATTGTGCTTGATAGTCTCAATTACATCCAGCTGAACATCGGCATTTGAAATTGTTCCCCGGTCACCGATCTCACCTCCAGCTTCAGCATAAAATGGAGTCTTATCTAAAATCAGATGAACTAACTCATCGGCAACCAAATATCTCCTGATCAACGCTGACGATTCGGTACGATCATAGCCCACAAATTCAGAGTCCTTTCCCTCAGTCAACACAATCCAGGATTGATCGGTTTTATCGAAATCAGTACCGAACATCTGTGCCGAGCGAGCTCTCTCCCGCTGTCGTTCCATTTCGCGGTTAAAACCCTGCAGATCCAGAGTGAAACCATCTTCTGCCGCAATCAATTGGGTCAAGTCTACCGGAAATCCAAAAGTATCATACAGCCGGAAAACATCATAACCGCTGATCACCGTTTGTTTATCAAAAATTAGCTGCTGTTTAATTTTACTGTAAATTTCCAATCCTTTGTCTATTGTCTCGCCGAAAGACTGTTCTTCTGCCCGGATGACCTGCTGGATATGTTTTTTGCTTTCGATTACTTCGGGATAGACCGGTCCCAGAATTTTACCCACAACATCAATTAGTTTGAAAATAAACGGCTTGTGCATTTGCAACATCCGTCCAAAACGGGCTGCTCTTCTTAAAATCCGGCGAATGACATAACCGCGCCCTTCATTGCAGGGCATTCCACCTTCACCAATCGCAAAACTCAACATGCGGATGTGGTCGGCAATAACCCGGTGCGCAGTACCATTCTTCTCGGTATAGGGAACACCAGTCAGATTGGCAATCTCATCAATTATCGGTTGAAACAGATCGGTCGCGTAATTAGAATCTTGGTGCTGCAAAGCCGCGACAATTCGTTCCAGTCCCGCGCCGGTATCTACATGTTTCTGCGGCAGTGGAGTAAGCACTCCTTGATCATCCCGATCATATTGAATAAATACCAGATTCCATAATTCGATATATTCCGGATCGCCTTGATTAATTTTTTCGGCTAATTGTTGCGCGGGTTGATTGCCGGTGTAATAATGAATTTCGGAGCAGGGTCCACAAGGTCCGGTCTCACCCATCTCCCAAAAATTGTCTTTCTCACCGAATCGCAATATCCGGTCGGGCGCGATATCCGTCTCACTCCGCCAGCATTCAGTCGCCTCATCATCATCTAAATAGACTGTTGCCCATAACCGCTCTTTGGGAAATTGCCAGACTTTAGTTAGCAACTCCCAAGCATAGGCGATAGCTTCTTTTTTATAATAATCTCCAAAAGACCAGTTGCCCAACATTTCAAAAAAAGTATGGTGATAGGTATCTTTCCCGACCTCTTCAAGGTCATTATGTTTCCCGCTGACCCGGATACACTTCTGCGAGTTGGCAATCCGCGGATAAATCGGCTTTTCCTGATTAAGAAAAATATTTTTAAACTGGTTCATCCCGGCATTGGTAAAGAGCAGCGTTGGATCATTAATCGGAATGACCGGCGAACTCTTGATTATTTTATGATCTTTCTTTTTGAAAAAATCTAAAAAATCTCTTCGAATCTCAGCCGCAGTCTTCATCTCTCTCCAATTTAAACTCTATCCAACTTAGGAATCAATCATTATGAATCACATTGTCTGTCCGGAAATAAACACCGGACTTGGGATTAAAATTATCCTATTCGCAATCAATAATCAAGCCTTGCAAAATTCTAAAATCGAATTTAACCCAACAAAATTTTTGATAATCTGATCTAATCATCGGTGTAGCAACTCGATCTAACACCGATTTATCTGCAAGTAATTTTCAATTTTTAACTATTTGAGATTTTATTTACAATCCTTTTAATCGTAGAAGAATCAAAACCACGTTGCCAGAGATAACGGTATAGCTTCTCTTTTACTCGGGTTTTGTCTTTAATCTGGATTAATCGTTTTTGAGCAAGATTGAGCCCAATTTTGAATTCCTCATCTCGATCTAGGGAACCAGCCAAACTTTCGATAATCTCTCTGCTTATCCCACGTTTTGACAATAAGAATCGGATTTTGTTGAAGCCATAACGATTCAGATTTAATTGATCACGGATAAATACCCGGGCATATTCCCGATCATCGAGATAACCATGTTCGGTGCAATAAGCAAGCACCCTTCTTCGGGTAGCTTCGTCAAATTTATTGCGTTTCAGGTACATGATAACTTCAGACTCACTTCTCATCCGTCGCGATAATAACCGTAGTACCAGTTCCTTGGCTTTTTCGAATGCTTCATGCCTGAGAATAATCTCAATCTGCTTCGGGGTTAATGTTGCCCCTTTTCTTATGGAAAATAAATGATAGGTGTTTTCACCAATACTAAAGGCAAACTCAGCATTCAGAAATACGGAGTATCTATCTTTTCTTTTCTGATTGACGTGACAATCAGTTATAGTCTGATCTTGTTGAAAATTAGATACAGTATCTGGTTCAGTTTGATCGTTAGTTGACAATGTTTTGAATTACTCGGCAGTTGCCGGCTTCTGCGAAAGTCCCAGATATTCTTTGACCTGATTGGTAATCTTATTGAAAATTTCCGAATTTTGGGTCAAAAATTGTTTGGCACTTTCACGCCCCTGGCCAATTCGTTCGTCACCATAGGAGAACCACGAACCGCTTTTCTGAATAATATCGGCTTCGACGGCAGTGTCAAGAACATCACCTTCAAAGGAAATTCCAGTACCAAACATTATATCAAACTCGGTCTCTTTAAATGGCGGGGCTAACTTATTTTTCACTACCTTGACTTTGGTCCGACTACCCGTATTACTGGTACCCTCTTTTAGACTGGCGATGCGGCGTATTTCCAGGCGAACCGAAGTATAAAATTTCAAGGCGCGACCACCCGTCGTAGTTTCCGGATTACCAAACATAACCCCGATTTTCTCCCGGATCTGATTAATAAAAACAACCGAGGTATTGGACTTATTTACCGCCCCGGTCAATTTCCGCAGTGCCTGCGACATTAGCCGCGCCTGCAGCCCGACATGAGCATCGCCCATTTCACCTTCCAATTCGACTCTGGGTACCAATGCTGCAACCGAATCAATGACGATTACATCAATGGCATTACTCCGAACCAGGGTTTCGGTAATCTCCAATGCTTGCTCCCCATTGTCCGGCTGAGAAACGAGTAATTCTCTGGTATTAACCCCTAAGTGAGCGGCATAAGCCGGATCCAAGGCATGCTCAGCATCAATAAACGCAGCATAGCCACCGGCTTTCTGAGCTTCGGCAATGATATGTAGCGCTAATGTAGTTTTACCCGAAGATTCAGGACCAAAAATTTCGGATACCCTGCCGCGTGGAATCCCACCAATACCAATCGCCGCATCCAACGACAGACAGCCAGTTGAAATTACATCAATTTTCACTCGGGCACTTTCGTCACCCAGCCGCATAATAGACCCCTTCCCGAACTGACGATCAATCTGAGCGACGGCTAAATCAAGAGCACGTTGTTTATTATCGTTATCGGTCGCCATATTTTCTTCTCCTATAAAGTCAATTTTTAATAAAATCCCTATTCTTAATCAATCAATGGAAAATTATGCAAAGGAGTATAAATAGCTCCGTTAGGTGTCAAAGTACTTTGAAAAAGAATTACTTCTTCAACCGGATTGTGAATCGGTTCAAAAGGAAATTTTAAAAATTGATTCAATTCCGCAAGAGGTCTCCTGGTTTCCTTAATTCTTCCGAGCGTGATATGCGCTTTGAATTCTCTTTCTTCTAATTTAATCGGCATGGTCTTTAGTGACTCATCGAGTGTTTTACTTAAATTGCTCAATATTTCCGAGCCTTGCGTTATTCCGAGCCAGAGTACTCTTGGACGA
>CAZAKO010000084.1:6718-8138 GCA_964485745.1 uncultured bacterium | reverse complement strand
TTGTCTCTTTTAAAACCAGTTGTCTGCCCCATAAAACCCTTGATGATGCCGACATGATTCTGGGTTAGCATTGTCGGTACCGGGTCGTACTTGGCTGAGAATTCAAACAAAGTAAAGTAATCTACTTCGGCGCCGGGTGCAACTGCTTGAAAACTGGGCGGATAATCAATATCGGAATACTCATAGATCATCGGATCGGTATAGAGCTTGAAATTTTCAAAAGCAAAGGTTTGGCTGAAATCAAGTTTTTCCGCATGGTGTGGATCTACCGGATCACCGTCAAATACCGCAGGAACAATATCCACCCCCTCGGCAGCCAAAGCGATATCCAGAGCATCCGTCGCGGAGCACATCGCAAATAAGAATCCCCCCTGCCTGACGTATTCACGGATTTTGCGCGCAACTGCCTTTTTCTCCTCAGATACCTTCTGATATCCCAGACGTTGGGCTAATGCTTCCGACTGAGTCTGCTCCGTAATGTACCACTCCTGACTACGGTAACTGGCATAAAACTTTCCATACTGTCCGGTAAAATCCTCATGATGCAGGTGCAGCCAGTCATATTCCGGTAATTTCCCCGATAGCACTTCTTCGTCAAAAACAATATCATAATCTATCTCGGCATAAGTCAAAGTCAGGGTAACCGCATCATCCCAGGGCTGCTTGTTGGGTGGCGAATAAACCGCTATTTTGGCAGCTTTCTCTAACAGGGCAATATCCATATTACTTTCATCAATGGTAGCATAGAGCTGCAGAAGGTCAGCTGCGGATACCTCTTCAAAACGGATTCCCCGCAAGCGTAACTCTTTAACAATTGCCGGATGACTATCCATTAAAAAAGAACCACCCCGATAATTCAATAACCACTCAACCGGCTGATCTTGCTTGAGTACTAAATAAGTTACTCCATACGCTTTCAGGTGATCGGTCTGAACCTGATCCATCGGAATCAATAACTTTTGAGCGTAACAGTTTATACTTATTATCAGAACTAGACTGCGGAAAAATCTCATTATATTTTACTTCCTGTCAGAATTTTATAAATTCTTTTTAATGGCTGCACTCTGCATCTCCCGTAAACGCTTCCGCGCCGGATCGCGATAGATCGAATCAGGGTATTTTTCCAGGATTAGCTCATACCACTGCGCCGCATATTCGGGATTATGATCACGATTCTGGGCCAGATCAGCCAACATAAAAAGGGCATTATCGGTATATAGTGCCTCCAATTCTAACAGCTCCCTGATAATTTTTTCAGCCATTTCATTGCGACGGAAAAAGAGCTCAATCTGCAACAACCGGAAGCGCGCCGGCAGGGCTAATTTTGCGGATGGATAATTTGATATAATATAGTTCAATTTTTCACGTGCCTGGGAAAGCTTATTCTGCCGGATATATAATTCAGCCCTGATATAATCAG
>CAZAKO010000084.1:0-6618 GCA_964485745.1 uncultured bacterium | reverse complement strand
GCCAAATAATCCTCAATAAAATTCGTGAATTCAATGACATCATTAAATAGCGGATCATTGATTCCGAGCAGTCCCAGAAATTCATTGCGGGAGGCTAATACCGAGTCAATTTTTTCCTGGTAAAATTCCACTAACAACAGTCGGGCGGCAAACATCTTTTCCGCAATCGAACCTTCCATCGCTTTCAGGTTATTGCGAATAAAGTTCTCAGCTTCGGGCAGCGCTCCTTTGGCAATCAGCAGATCAGCCAGACGTACCTGGCACAAGCTGCGCGTATTCCGATCCGAGCTAATCTTGATCGCATCCTCATACAACTTCTGCGCCCCATCTAAATCATTTAAAATTCGGTAACGCAGCTCCCCTAACCGATACAAAGCCTGGGCGGTATAGTTGGAGCGCGGTAAACTTGTAATGACTGAATCATAAATTGCAAAGGATTGCTGCAGACGTTGCTCTTCAATATCAATCCCGGTTAGAAAATCCGGGATAAAAAAGAAATTATCCTGATAAAAATAATCAAATGGGGACAATTCCTGGTTCGCCATAATCTCTTTTTCAAAAGCGTCTGCCAAACCCAATAGTGCTTGCGCTAAAATCGTGCTAAAGCGGCGATCGCCTATTATCCTGGTAAAAGTTTCCTCTGCCAGGGCAAACTGGTGCTCATTTAACAGGTCATTTGCCAGATCGAGGATGTCATTGCCGCGATACTGATTTAATGATTCAACCGTCATAATCTCGTTGACAGCTGCGGGATATTGTCGAAATTTGAATAAAACATCCGCCCGCAGCTTATGTAACTCGCGGGAAGTGTTGTACCGGCTCAGTTCCTCGAGCAGCAAACTATCCAATTCTACGAATAAACTACTGTCATGCGGAAAACGTAAAATCTGACTACTGACTTGCAAATAATAGCGTGAATCGCTTCTGGCAAATAACAAGTATTCACGGGCACTTTCCAGATAATTACCCCGCTGCATCTGATAATAAGCCACTTCCTGAGCAAAAAGATTTTCCTGATTATAATATTTACGAGCCTTTTTTAGCACTTCAGCCGCCCGGTCAGATTGTTGCAGGGAGATTAAACCAATGTAGAGAGCCCGGAAAAAATTCTGGGAATACTGGAACCGCGCTAATGCCTCAGTCCAATATTGATCGGCTCGAGCAGAATCGCCACGTGAGAAATACAGCTTACCAAGGTCAACCACCGCAGATTCATCGCGAGGATTAACCTGCAAATATTTTGTGATCACCTGTTCCAACTCGGTATATTGCTGAAGTCGGAACAAAAGCGCCGAATAGCGTTGATAGTAAAGCGGCTTGCGGGCATCCTGCTCGAATAGTGAACGATAGATATTTAACGCCTGATCCAGCTGCCCTTGTGCTTCAAGCTGTTGAGCAATCCGAAAACGATTCTCCATCTCCCGCTGCTGCACTTCGGCTGACTGCCAGCGCTCTTGACCAAAGAGAGCCAACGACAGGCAGTAGACCAAAATTATCAGAATCAATCTTAGAATACGGTTGCCGATTTTAATTGGATCAGTCATAATTCAGTCAATTTTATTTTCGTTCAATTTCCTTGGACAATAATTCAAAATATTGCCGGATTAGCTCCTCATTCTCCAAGGTGTAACCCTCCTTCAGCGCTTTTTCTAAATTTTCCTGGAGAAGCGAGCGTTGCTCGCCCAAATCACCGGGCAGCTGTTGCGGCGATTTGCGGACAAGGTCCTCACCGGTTTTGCTGATCCGCTCCTTTTTAAAATCCTGAGTGCGTAAAGATTTCTGGGCATCCAGGAGACGAGTCAGTATCCGTTGCTGACGTTCGAGCGTTTCGCGTAGGACCCGATTCTGCTGTAAGTCCTTGATGACTTCGTCCATATCCCGGGCAATTCCGTTCAGATCGCCGCCCTGCTTTGAGCCCTTGCCAATTTCATCCCGGAGTTGCTCCAGTGACTGGCGCAGCTGCTGCTGCCTAACCGCTAATTTCCGGATTCCTGACTGCCTGTCCCCCTGACCGAGCGAAATTAATTGGGTATCATCATTGATCCCCTGCTGCGCCCCAGCCATTTGCTGTAACTGCTTCAGATATTCTTCAAAACCGGAAGCCGAGCCGCTTGCCTGTAGATTATTCATCGAATTAATTAATTCCAATGCCGTTTGATTGATGGCGCCGGTTGCCTGCCGCGCTTCTTGGGCCGCGGTAGTGGTATTCCGCTCCTCCATTTCCCGAATCGCCCGATTCATTGCCGACGATGCCTGCCCTAATCCTTTACCAACTCCCGGCGACACACCAAAGGTTTTACCCGACAAAGCAATCAAATCTTCAATCAAACTTGCCAAATTCTGCTGGAGTTGCTGCTGGTTGACTGCCACATCCATCAATCGCTCACTCTGTCGCGGCGTCTGCCGAATCTCCTCACTCAGTTTTTCCTGATGTTGCGAAAGTTGCAGCGTTTTATAAATGATACTCCGGAAATCGCCCATCACTTCAGCCATGGCTTGCTGTTTGAACTCCGTCTTAAATTGCTGCATTTGGGCGAGCAATTTTTCCATCTGCACCTGTGCCGAACCAGCTGCTTCCTGGGATTTTTGCCGGTTCATCGCCTTCATCATTTTCTGTGCCTGCTTCAAATCAGCCTGTAAGGATGATCCATCAAATTCCCGAATGATCTGCTCCAGCTGCTGTACTGGCATGAGCGGAAATTGCTGCATATCGGATTTGGTAAGATTCATGAGATCACGGGCAATTTCGGTGTCTTTCTCGATACTTTTTTCTTCGCCAGTTAATTGCTGATATTTGGTTTCACTTAACTGTTGGGGTTTAAGTTCATTATTTATATTTTGCTGTCGCTTGACTAAATCCTCGAAACGTTTAACCAATTCGGCAACCGACTGTTCAACCTTCACCCGTTCGAGCAATTGGAGCATCCGATCCAATTCCCGCGTAAACTGGTCACGGGTGAGCTGGAAATGATTGAGTGCTTGGCGAATTTCCTCCGGGTCCATTTTCTCCAGCGCCTTTTGCAGATTCTCCATCGCCGCGCGCAGCTCCGGCGTCATAACCTGCTGAAATGCCTCCTGCAAGTCGGCATATTTTTGTAACGTTTCTTCATCAAACAGTTGATTTTCCCGGCTTTGCTTGATCATATCATCCAGCTGCTCGGCGGCTTTAGCCAGCTTTTCACCTGATTCCTTGACTTTTTCAATTTCTTTTTGCAGCTGATTCTTCTGCTCCCAGCTGAGACTGCGGTCTTTCAATAACTCCCGCGCGATTTCCTCTAATACATCCCGGGATTGTTCCAAATTTTGGAGGATTTCCTCACCTTCGGCAGTAACCAGATCACGCTCTTCATTGACCTGCGCAAATAGGTCATTCAGCGATGGAAAGCGCGCCTGCAATGAACGCGAACTTGCCGGTTTCGGACCATTGATTAGATCATTATCATAGACCTTGACCCAAAACTCAATCACGTCTTCCGGTGACAGGTTTAAATTCCCGATACTCCAGCTATAATACAATTCCTGCAGGGTTAAGTCCCGGTTACCCAGCGGAAAATCTACCGAATCCCGGATAGTTTCAGCGGGATTATAACGTTTGATCAAATGATAGCAAATCAGCGCCCGACTAAAACCAAAATCATCACTGATTCTGATTCCCAGCGGTATCGCCATGCTTTCATTTAAATCAATATCGGCATCGGGCGAAATCAATTGACAGGTCGGATAAGTATCCAGCATCAGCCGAATCCGATACTTAATCGGGTTGAGGTTCAGGACTTCTTTATGATCACTGATTCTAATCCGAAACTCGTCACTTTTAATAATCTTGAAGTCTCCCCAGGCAGATTTATCATTGACATTCAAGGTTAGTTTTTCTCCCGAGTCAAAATGAATCTGAGCCTGACTGAGGTTTTTATTGGCTAAAATCCTGATATGGCAGTGGCTGCCGGGAAGAGCTGCGAATTCGGTAGTGTTCGACTCTTGCTCGACTGCCGGCAATTTTGTATATGCCGGATATTCGATTCTGGTTTTGACCGCCAATATTTCCGGGCGATCTGCGACAAAAATCGTATCGCTGCCGCTGGAAATCCGCCGCCAGGGTTTAAAAATTGACTTATTCTCGACAAAAGCCTCGTAAATAATCGTATTGCGTACTCCGGCTATCTGAAACGCAGCATAGCCACTGTCATTGACCGTAAGAACTTCATTCTGCTGGAATTCGGGGTAACGGGCTTCAAAATTGATCGCCGGCGGATAATTACCGGTGCACTGGAAATCAACCTTGACAGTATCGCCGCCCAAGATAGCCTGCGTCCCATACAAAGCGCGAATCGCAAAGGGCTGCGGGATGATAAACTCAATTCCCGGATGGAACAGCCGGATTGCAGCCTGTTTATAAAAAGGAAAATTAAAAACTATTACGCTAATCAAACATATCATCAGCAAACCGTAAATCAGACCCGACTTCCTCAATTTGTGCCAGGGGATAAGCTCTTCAAACTGATAAGGTTGAATCTCCTCTGCTACGTGGCGAATCGAGTATTCTGCCAGTTCCTGCGAAAAGGATTGATCGAGTGAACTTGCCAGTGTCTGTAGCTGAATTGCATTAAGCAACTTATCACCGATCCCGGGGAAATGTTTGCCAACCGCAACTGCCAAGCTTTTATCAGAATAACTAACGATTTTTTTAAATCGCACCATCAGTGCTAAAATAAGTGGCATCAATAAAAACAAGCTGCCAAATCCAGTCAAGAAAAACAGCATTTCGCGCCGCACAGCAGATGCGAAAAAGCGGAATCCCTCCAGTCCGATCAGGATAAAGGTTGCAACAGCTATCAGGACCAGACTTTTTGCTAATCCATCAAGGGCAACGTACCAGCTCCACTTTTGCCTGAGTCGGTCAAGCTTAGCGGAAATAAGCAAGTAATCGGTATTGGTTGCGGGATTCATTGAATTAGCGAATAGATGATAATATTAGTACCCATTTTTAAAGCCGCCAGATGCTTTTCAGGCGGATCATGATGAACTTCCGGATCCTCCCAGCCATCACCTAAATCACATTGATAAGTGTAAAACACCACCAGACGACTCTGATAAAAAATACCTAATCCCTGAGCCGGCTTGCCGTCATGTTCGTGAATCTTGGGTAATCCATTCGGAAAATCATAAAAACAGTGATAAATCGGATGATTGAACGGCAATTCCACCAGTTCGTTATTTGGAAAGACACGCTTCATTTCCCGTCGAAAAGAGAGATCCATACCATAATTATCATCGGCATGCAAAAAACCTCCCGCCTGCAGATATTTGCGCAAACGGAGAACCTCATCATCACTGAAGCGAATATTGCCATGCCCGTTCAGATAAAGATAAGGATAAGAAAATAACTGCTTATCCATAATCGAAACACGCACTTCTTCCCGATAGACATCTAATGGAGCCGCTTCAGCCACGAAATTCAGCAGATTAGGCAGGGAACTGGGATTACTGTACCAGTCGCCCCCGCCGCCGTATTTCAGCCGCGCGAGAGTGAATTTGCCGTATAGGTCAGCCCCTCCAACAATTGTTGAAAGATTGAGGATGATACATCCCAATGATACGGTTTTTTTCAGTGCCGATTTTATAAAAAGTAGGTTCATATTTGGTTTAACCTGCTTGGCAGTAGATTGTTTCGAAGGTCGAATAACTTGATTGGCTTTACCAAGCCAAGATTAATTTAAACATATTCAATGTAATTTTTGCTTACTTTTGAACCTGATACTTTTTATTTTAAAACAATGAATTTCAGAAGAATTATAGTAATTACCAGTCTCTTGCTCCAAGTTAAGCTCTACTCCCAATCCGTTTTCTATAAGGTTGCCGATTTTTTTCGCAGTCCAATCGAATTTCGTGATCCTTTCCGAATGACACTGTTCGACGTGAAAGCCGGAGTACTGCTTCTTCCCGATAATGCGCTCAGCTTCGATTCAACCGAAACCACATTGAGCGGCTACGAAGTGAGTTTCAAACGAGTACTGACTAATTTAGAGGTTGACCTGCTGAAGTATAACCTGCCAAATCTATTAATTCGTCAGAACTTCGTGGATTTTCAAACCGGACTGGGATTCAAATACAGCTACTCGATGTATCGGCAGAGCTTGCCCAGTCAATGGCCGCAGAATCCGCCAGGTTACGATTATCAGCTCTACCTTTCCCCCCGGCTAATCGAGGGGAACCTCAATCAATCTCTCCTGTTTCAGTGGTCACCCCACCTTTACAGTTACCTGCAATTTAACTACGGCAAGGCATATATTTCGGCTTACAAAACTCGCGAGGGACCGCGCTACCTGACTCAGGAGGGAAATACCTATTCAATCGCCTTAGGAATGAAAATCTTACCACACGCCGGAGTGAAACTCAAAGAAGGTTATGGAATAGAAATCAAGTATTATTTCGCCCGTTTTGATAATTTCCCCGATCCTGATAACCTTAGCCCGATCACCAGTCTTGACTTTAGTAGCTTAGCAATCTCACTGACTTTTAACGGCATTACGGGTGGCAATTCGACTCATGGCGATGTCGCCAAATCCTTATATCGGAAAGGTGATTTCATTGCGGCAAAAGCCAACTTCGAGAGTTTTA
>CAZAKO010000083.1:0-8160 GCA_964485745.1 uncultured bacterium | reverse complement strand
GACAATCTTGCCCAGCATCGAACCCTCTTCCCGCAAAACCTGGGTTAATCTGCGGGTATCTATGCCACTCAAGGCTGGTATATTTGCGGCTTGTAACCATCGCGCCAGACTCTGTTCTGCCTGCCAATGACTGTATTTGATTGAATATTCGGAAACGATCAATCCCTTAACCTGAATTCGGTCTGATTCGTAATTATTGGCGGCGATCGAGTAATCGTTTGCCGGGATGCCGTAGTTGCCAATGAGCGGGTAGGTCATTACCAGAATCTGGCCGTAATAGGAGGGATCGGTCAGACTTTCCGGATAACCCACCATGCTGGTATTGAATACAACTTCGCCGGCAGAAGATATTTCGGCTCCGAAAGATACTCCTTCGAAGACCAGACCATTTTGAAGGACGAGATTCGCCCGTATTCCTGCCATCAATTTCACCATTTCAATGTTAGTTTGGGTAGATTCAAAAATGTTGGGCAAGAATATACAAATAAATGATCAAAGTATAAATGGAAAATTTGCACAACGGCAAAGTTTTTGACATCCTTCCAAATAATCAGTGAAAAATATAAATTTTGGTGCTATCTTTGAATCAATTATGAGGAGGTATCATTGAAAAGGCGTGAATTTATCAAAGCCAGCGCTTTAATTGGCACAGGCGTGGTTTTATTGCCGCATTGGTGGCATGCCTGTCAATCTTCAAAATTAAATCAGGGATCGGTTGAAGATATGGAAGCATTATTTGGGATTACCAAAGAGCAAATGCAGCAGCTGTTGGCAGTCGCACTGGCAAAAAATGCCGAGCGGGCGGATCTGTTTTTTGAGTACCGCATTGGCTCTGCGCTGCGTTATGAAGATCAAATTATCAAAGATGCTAATTATGGAATCACGATGGGCTTGGGCATTCGGGCCGTCATCGGTGAGCAGGTGGGTTATGCTCATACCGACGATCTGGATTTCGAAAAGATGAAAGAGACAGCCCAAGCTGCCGCCTGTATCGCCAGCGGCTTGGGTAAGGCTCCAGTTGCAGTCATTGAAAAAAGTCCCAAACTTGATCTCTATCCTCTTGAAAAGCTCAGTATTGATTATCAACTTAAGAGCAAAATTAAGCTGCTTACTCAGGTAGATCAGGCAGCCCGGAGTTACGACTCGAAAATCACTAAAGCCACGATTTCCATCGCTGACGAGATGAAACAGATTATGTACCTGGATTCAGAAGGTAAATTTTTTACCGATGTTCAACCGATGGTAATGATTCGGGCGAGCGTCATTGCCGAGGACGGCAGCAAACGACAGGGCGGTTATTCATCTAATGGTGGTCGAGTTGGTTTAGATTATTACGCCCAAAGTGGCAATACTCCCGCGGATATTGGCAGAGAGGCAGCCAAAATCGCCGTCACGAACTTAGAGGCAGTTGCGGCGCCTGCCGGACCGCAGGTGGTGGTTCTCGGGCCCGGAGAAAGTGGGGTGTTGCTGCATGAAGCCGTGGGACATGGTTTAGAGGCTGATTTCAATCGCAAAGGTCTTTCCAATTATGCTAATCAGGTCGGACAGCAAGTCGCCTCGGAATGTTGCACCATCATTGATTCAGGTTGCCATCCCAACTTGCGTGGTTCAATCAATATTGATGATGAGGGTAATTTACCGACGGAATCGGTTTTAGTTGAAAATGGAATTTTACGGGGTTACATGCATGATAGTATTTCGGCTTTGATCATGAAAGTTAAGCCCACCGGCAATGGTCGCCGCGAATCTTATAAATATCCGTCAATTCCGCGGATGACCAGCACCTATTTACATGGTGGTGACCATGATCCGGATGAAATTATTAGTTCCGTTAAATACGGCGTGTTTGCCAAACGATTTGGTGGCGGACAGGTGGATATTACTAAGGGTGATTTTACCTTTGGCGTCTTTGAAGCTTACTTAATCGAAAATGGCAAGCTAACCGCTCCACTGAAAGATGTAACTCTAATAGGTAATGGTCCCGAGGTTATGCGTAATGTGACCATGGTCGGTAATGATTTGAAAATTTCCAAAGGTAGTTGGACTTGTGGCAAATCTGGACAAAGTGTTCCGGTCTCGGTTGGAATTCCAACTGTTAAGGTGAGCACAATAACTGTTGGCGGAACTCAAGCATAAGAGGTGCAGGATGAATGATAACAAAGCAATTTCCGAGATGATAATCAAGCAGGCGCTGAAAAAAGGCGCGCAGCAAGTTGACGTCATGATTGTCAACAATACCAATACCAGCATTACCGTCCGGCTGGGTAAAATCGAAGAACTCAAACAATCCAATCCGAAATCTCTGGGGATCAGAGTTTTCAAAAATAAAAGCAAAGCGCTGACCTATACGAGTGATTTTCGACCCGAATCTTTACAAAAACTCGTTAATCGGACCGTCGAGATGGTGAGCCTGACTTCGCGGGACGAATTTAACGGATTACCGGAACCGGAGCTGTTGGGAATTGCTCAAGCCGACTTATCCCAATTTGATGCGAAAATTGATACAATTTCAACCGATCGGAAAATCAAGCTCGTGACCGAAATGGAAAAGCTTGGCATGGATCAGGATCCCCTGATTACCAATTCCGACGGCGCTAACTGGAGTGATTCCCAAAGCCATCTTGTACTGACTAATTCTGAAGGATTTTATGGCGAGCAAGACTATACCTCCTATAACGTCAGTCTGTCATTGGTCGCTGAAAAAGACAATGTCAAACAAACCGACTTCTGGTTTTCTGCCAGCCGTTTTTACGACCGCTTGGATTCAATCGAAAAGATCGCTGTCAAGGCAGCCGAGCGAACCCTCCGCAAAATCGGCAGTGAGAAGCCCAAAACTCAAAAAGTGCCGGTCGTGTTCGATCCGCTTGTCGGTCGGGATTTCCTGAATATTATTGCCAATGTGGTCCTGGGTAATGCCATCTATAATAAAAATTCATTTTTGGTAGACAAACTCGATCAAAAAATTGGGGTGGATCAGCTGACCATTATTGATGACGGTTTATTACAATATGGTTTAGGCTCACGACTATTCGATGCCGAAGGGCTTCCCAGCCGTAAGAACGTAATCATCGAAAACGGTGTCCTGAAAACCTATCTGTGTGATTGTTACTCGGCGCGCAAATTGGAGCACCCGCCGACCGGTTCAGCTTCCCGTGGGGTGGGTTCCAATCCGTCATCGGGAACGTCAAATTTTTACCTGCAGAACGGGACAATCTCACCCAGGGAGATTATTGCTTCGGTCAAAAACGGGCTGTATTTGACCAGTGTGGACTGGGTCGGGGTGAACTATGTTACCGGCGATTACTCCCGGGGAGCCGCCGGAATCTGGATCAAAGATGGAAAATTAGCCTATCCGGTTCAGGAATTTACCGTGGCTGGTAACATGCTGGAGATGATGCAAAATATCAGCCTGATCGGCAATGATTTAGAGTTCCGGTTTAGTACCGCCGCTCCGACTTTTAAAATTGATGAAATGACGATCAGCGGAACCTGATTTAACTGACCTTTTATGATCAGCTCCTTCATTTGCATCTAAGCCCAAATATTTGTATTATTTTCCTGGTTTTTCAATATCAGGAAGGAGTGGATAATGATTGAGTTCAATGATTTAATTAATAAAACCATCCAGTGGTTGTTGAGTCATGGAATCCGGATTCTGTTGATTTTATTGATCACGATCGTATTATTGATTTTAGCCAGAATCTTGGTAAAACGAATTTTCAAGTCGCTGCATGTCAAGGATGACGAACAAATTAAAAGAAGAGCGACGCTGACGCTCGTTTTCCGGTTTGTTATTAAAGTCATAATAATCACCATTTCCACCATGACAATCCTGGGTGAACTTGGAATTAAAATCGGTCCGATATTGGCGGCTGCCGGGATCGTTGGATTAGCGATTGGCTTTGGTGCTCAAAGCATAGTGAAAGATATCATCAATGGTTTCTTCATTTTATTGACCGATCAGATTCGGATTGGAGACGTGGTGGAAATATCCGGGAAATCCGGGGTTGTGGAAGGATTGAATCTGCGAATGGTGACCCTGCGCGACATTGGCGGAAATGTGCACTACGTTCCTAATGGCGAAATCTCGGTGGTAACTAACATGACCAAGGGCTATTCCCGATATGTTTTTGAAATTGGGGTCAGCTATCGCGAAAATGTTGATGAAGTCATGCAAGTCATGCGCCAGGTTGATGATGAATTACGTCATGATCCGGAATTTCAAGATGATATTCTTGAGCCATTGGAAATTTTAGGATTGGATCGGTTTGCCGAATCGGCGGTTGTGATTAAAGCCCGGACAACCACTAAACCGATTAAACAATGGCGTATAGGTCGGGAATTCAAACGGCGTCTTAAAATTCAGTTCGATCAACACGGGATCGAAATTCCTTTCCCGCATTTAACGCTTTTCATGGGCAAGGAAAAGCAGGATTAATGCAAAATAAAAAATTCTATTTGTTTTTAATAATCGTTACAATCTATCCACTTACTTATTCTCAGGAAATTATGAAGTACAATGAACTGACCCCGTTTGAACAAAAAATCATTCTCGAGAAGGGCACCGAGGCGCCCTGGACCGGGAAATATGTCCATCACCAGGAAACCGGCACTTATCTTTGTAAACGCTGTAATGCTCCCCTTTACCGTTCTGCTGATAAGTTTGAGGCGCATTGCGGCTGGCCCAGTTTTGACGATGAGATTCCCGGTGCCGTGAGGCGTGTGCCGGATGCCGATGGAGTTCGCACCGAAATTGTCTGTGCCAGCTGTGGTGCTCATCTCGGACATGTTTTTGAAGGCGAAAAGCTTACTCCTAAAAATATTCGCCATTACGTCAATTCTGCGTCACTAAATTTTGTCCCGGCTGAATCTACCCTGCCGCAGACCGAGCGGGCAATCTTTGCCGCCGGCTGCTTCTGGGGGGTGGAATACCATTTTCAGCAGGCAGCGGGAGTAATTTCGACGACCGTTGGTTATACCGGCGGACGCAAAGACAATCCGACCTATCGGGAGGTTTGCGGCGGTACGACCGGGCATAAGGAAGCCATCGAGATTAGCTTTGATCCGGCTCAAATTTCTTTTGAAATATTGGCAAAATTATTTTTCGAGATTCATGACTTTAGCCAAACAAATGGTCAGGGACCCGATCTTGGTGAGCAATACTTATCCTATATTTTTTATACCAATAGCGAGCAAAAGAAGGTGGCTGAAAAATTGATCGCTGTTTTAAAACAGAAAGGATATCGAGTAGCCACTAAAATCGAACCGGCTGCGACCTTCTGGAAGGCTGAGGATTATCATCAGGATTATTATCAAAACAATGGCAAACAGCCTTATTGCCATATTTATCGAAAGATATTTTAAGATAAAATCCTCAACTCTTGAAACGCTTCACATTGATATTGAATTTTTCAATTTTGTAACCAATGATCCTTTCAGTTGTATTTAACAGCCGGGCGGCTTTGGCTTTGTTCCCGTTGGTAGATTTGAGCACATCCTGAATTAGCTCTTTCTCGTAAGATGCAACTGCCTCTTGTAACGATAACTGTGGAACTGTATTACTACTTTCGGCGGTCTGCAAGGTTGGGGGTAGGTGATAACTATGCAACACCTGATCTTCACAGATTAAGACCGATCTTTCGATACAGTTTTCCAACTCGCGCACATTTCCGGGCCAATGGTAGCGCATCAACATATCAATTGCCGGAGTTGAGATTCGTTTGACGGGCTTTTTATATTTGCGCCCATATTTCAGCATAAAGTGGTCGGCGAGGAGTAAAATATCGGTTTTGCGTTCGCGCAAGGGCGGTAAAAAAATGGAAAAAACGTTAAGCCGGTAATAGAGGTCATCTCTAAATTTGCTCTTTTCCATCAGCTGTTCAACATTTTGGTTGGTTGCCGTGATTATCCGAACGTCAACTTTGATGGTTTCGGTGCCGCCGACCCGTTCGAATTCCTGCTCCTGTAAAACGCGTAGCAGCTTCACCTGGGTCATCAATGAGAGATCACCGACTTCGTCCAAAAAAATGGTTCCTTTATCCGCTAATTCAAAACGCCCCTTTTTAGTCGCCATTGCCCCGGTAAAGGCGCCCTTTTCGTAGCCAAAAAATTCCGACTCAATCAGGTTCTCGGGAATTGCGGCACAATTGACGCGAATGAAGGGTTTGTCGCTGCGGGTTGAATTGTAATGAATCGCTTTAGCGATCAGCTCCTTGCCGGTACCTGATTCCCCCCGAATCATGACCGTAGTATCGGTCGCCGCAATTCTGGTCACCTGTTCGAACACATCCCGCATTTCGTGGCTGGTGCCGATAATATTGCGGAAGCTGAACTCATCCTGTAATTTGTACTTCAAAGATACATTTTCATCCAGCAGTCGTTGGCGCTCCTGACTTACCGTGCGATCAACTCGGATGGGTTGGAGCAATGCCGAGGCTACCAAAGAGAAAAAATCCAGGGTAGTGTTATAATCGCGACGGGGATTATGAGTCAGCAGGATTAATAAAGCTCCTAATGACTGATAATCGAGTATAATTGGAATACCATAAAAAGTATATTCTTTATCGTCTTTTTCGATTATTTGATAGATTTCATCCTGATGTTGAGGCTCCTTGCTGATGCGCGGAATAATCACTGGTTTGCCAGTTCTTAGAATTTGCCCGATTAAGCCTTCAGTTTTTTTAATATTAAGTTTGGAACTCGAGGTCGGGGAAAGGGTTGATACTAAATTGAGATTATCGTCAGCTTCATCAATCAGACAGATCATTCCGTACTTCACATTATAAGATTCCTGCAGAATTTTTAGCGTCGCATATAAGGATTCCTGAAGGTTTAAGTTGCGACTGAGAGCCTGATTGATTTCAATCAGGATTGACAGTTTTTTGATAATTGCAGCCGAAGATGCTGTTTTGGGATCAATTGTCATTTTTTATTCCTTAAAAAACGAGGCTAATATAATACGTTTTCGTAACTAATAAAATAATTTATTACAAATTTGTAGAAATTGTGATTGATAATGAAGGATGGAATTGATGAAATCAGGGTTACCTGTCCTCATTGAAGTGGATTCTATCTATAATTATTTATTGGGTGATCCGAATTGAACCTTGATGTGAGTCAATGACCGAAAATGATTCGGGAAAGTGATTTTTTTTATTCTCGGTATCATGACATTTTTGTTAAATAATTTAGATAATCACACAAAAATGTAGTATCATCAAATTGGGCAATATTTCCAGTTTTATCAAGATATATGTTCAATAAATAATAATTTGGGAGATATTTAAAGGAAGTTATCTCAAGCCTAAATTACTTTGGCCTGATATTTGTCTTATAATCCGGACTTTATGGTGAAATTAGTTAAATCGAGAAAAGAGTAGAAATGAGTTTAATCAGCAAGGAGTAAAGTATGACACCGAAAGAATTTTTCGAATTTGCCAAGAAGAACAATGCCGAGATGATGGATTTGAAATTCGTTGATATGCTGGGTACCTGGCAGCATTGTTCGTATCCCATTAATTGTCTTGATGAAGGTATTTTTGAGGAGGGACTCGGTTTTGACGGTTCTTCAATTCGGGGCTGGCAGGAAATTCATAAGTCCGACATGATGGCGGTTTGTGATCCCAATACAGCGGTTATGGATCCTTTTTTTGAGAAACCGACCGTTAGTGTTCTGGCTAATATTATTGATCCTGAGACTCGCGGTGATTACGGTAAGTGCCCGCGTCATGTGGTCCGGCGGGCTGCTAATTACTTGAAGGAAACCGGAATTGGCGATGTCTGTTATGTTGGTCCTGAGCCCGAGTTTTTTATTTTTGATGAAGTTCGTTATGAACAGAATCAGCATATCGGTTATTATCAAATAGATTCGGTCGAGGGCGCCTGGAATTCAGCCCGCATCGAAGAGCCGAATTTAGGTTACAAGCCCAGTTTCAAGGGTGGCTACTTCCCGGTTAGTCCGACGGATACCTTCCATAATCTGAGGGGCGAAATGGTCTACCATATGATGAAAGTGGGAATCAAGGTCGAGGCTCATCACCATGAGGTGGCAACTGCCGGTCAGAGTGAAATTGATATGCAATATGCCGAACTGACTAAAATGGCTGATCAGTTTATGTGGTATAAATATATTACTAAAAACGTCGCCAAGAAATATGGGAA
>CAZAKO010000082.1:4935-8230 GCA_964485745.1 uncultured bacterium | reverse complement strand
TCATCAATGACCGATCACTCATTGACCACCAGATTGGAGTAGTTGCTAAACCACATGCCCAGGATGCCCAGATCGCATTATGATAAACCAAAGCATAATCGGCAGAACCATCGGTAATACTTGCATACATACTGTTAGACGAAGCGCCGGCCTCACCGAAAATACAAGGCTTATCGAATTGACTAACGAGCTGCCGGGTAACATTACGATAGGTCCAATAACTGCTGCGAAAGGGATCGTTGCGATATAATGCATTCCAGTCAGTTTCATACAAGTGGACATTCGGTAAATCACAAATTGAATATCCCTGCGACCAGTAATTTGTCGGACCGCCGCTTTTGGAAATTGTCGTCGGGCGATTGTAGGGATCATGATCCTTGAAATAATCCTGTACCTTTTGCACCCACGCGATCACCGCTGATTCATTGCCAGTATACCAACCATCGGTGCCATTGATTTCATTGACAAATTCCCAGATGCCCATACTGCGTGAGTAACCCCAGCGGGCAATGATGTAGCGATATAACTTCTTCTGATATTCCCAGCTGAGGGAATCGGAGTAGAACTGCTTTGCCGAGACAATCTCTTTAAAAGCATTTTGTAGCCAGCCCTGGTAGCCCCAGGTATTCTCATCCAACACATCGTGCGGCCAGAGTGCGAACATCATTTCCAGATTGCGCTGCTCTGCCCAACTCAGGATCTCATCAATTCGGGCACATTTATCCTGGTCATAATAACCGATGCCGGTGCGCGCGGATTCGATTTGATGAATTCCTCCGCCATTTCCGGTATTATCGTAATTGCCATTCCAGTAACCAAACAGATTACCACCCGACTGCGCCAAAATCCCCAAACCATCGGCATCATTTTCCACGTTCCAGGGATAATAAGCGCCCACTCCGTAAAAAGGCGTATCATCATGATAGACCAGGTAATGGTGATTGACCAGCGAAACTTTAAGACAGCCGTGATAATTCGATTCATTCACCCAAAAGGAAGCCGCTTCACTAACACCGGTGCCATCAATATCCTTAGCAAAAAGCTGGAAACTCCACGCCCCAATCTTAAAAGGGGCAAAACGGATTTTCCATTCATTAACGCCGTTATAATTATCATAAAAAGCATTGATTCTGACGGTCGCTCCAGCCGGCGCGGTGAATATGCCGTATACATCAATTTCCTCTGGATCGTACTCGTTAGCATAAGAGGCGTCGGTCATGCTCAATTTAATTTCCAATTTATCATATTTCGCAATGGTGTCAGAATTGAGTGCGGCGACTTGAATACTTGGAATTGTTCCGACAGTATAAGTTCTGACCCTTACTTCCGAAGAAGGTTTATGTTCTTTACTACTCGTATCTACCGCAGCTACTTTATAGTATAGTGTAGTACCGTTGAATTCTGTATCGGCATATTTTGTTTGTTCGGCAGTGCCAATCAGGGTCATGCTGTTGCAGGTAAAACCAGAAACAGTATCCCGGTAAACATTATAGAAATCGACACCAGCCTCGTTATCACAATTCCAGGACAGGCTAATCGAATCACTTAAGGGAAAATATTTGGCTTTGAGTGCGCTAACGCTGATGGAAAATCCGGCAATTATCAAATCATCAAAATAAACCGTCCCTTGTTTCGTCGGGGTACTGCCGCCATCGAAATGAAAGACGATCTGATTCAAATAGCCGCCGCTATAGTTCGCTAAATTGAAAGTATAAGTTTGCCAAGCATTGTTACCGGTAATTGTTGTCGCCTGATAATTATCATTTCCGTTACTATAAACCGGCTTGATTGCAAATTGAATGTTCACATCAGAGCGAATCGAAAGGATTATTTTAGGATTATGATTAACGCTAATCAACTCCGGCGGAGTAAAGTAAAATGCCGGCCATTCGCCATCACTGGATTTTCGATTATAGGCAATTTTTAAAAATCCACCTTGCTCCGATAGAGTAAAAATCCCCGGATACCAGTCATCTCCCCAGAGAGTTTTCAGTTCCCCTTTCCAGGTGGTATCCAGCGAACCATTTTCAAAGTCATCAACAAATCCTAAAATCTGAGCCTCAAGTGGTAAACAGAAAAGTATTAAAATAATCGGCAACCATCTTTTCCAATTAAAATTCATCTCTCAATCCCTCTCACTTTTCATAAATTTGATCTGAGCTAAACACACTTGTCAGTACTCACCTGGAGATCATGGTTGTTATTTAAAAAATCTCTGATTTCTACTTATCAGCTCGATTCTTTGTTTTACCGATTTTGCCGAGCGGAATTCATCCGGCGGAGTATTAACGACATAATCTAACAATTTATCCAGAGTTGTAGTTACTACATGAATTCGTGTATCCGATGAACCATAATAAATGAAAACCTTGCCATCATTATCGGCGATCCAGCCATTACTGAAAACCACATTGGAAACATCGCCGACCCGTTCTTCTCCCTCTGGTGCCAGAAAATAACCACCCGGCTTGTGCGTAATCCGCCAGGGCTCTTTTAGGTCAGTCAAAAACAAATACAGGACATAGCGCAGTCCGGCGGCAGTGTTGCGGACTCCATGCGCTAAGTGCAGCCAGCCCTTTTCGGTTTTTAATGGCGCCGGACCCTGACCGTTTTTGACTTCGTTGATTGTATGATATTTACGATAATCAATAATCGTTTCATTGTCAATTATCGCATTTTCGATGTCTGCTGCCAAACCCCAGCCAATTCCACCACCGGTACCAGCCTCGATAAAATCATCCTGTGGTCTGGTATAAAAAGCGTATTTGCCATCGAAAAACTCGGGATGTAAAACGACATTGCGCTGCTGTTTGGATTGCGTGCGAAGATCCGGCAGACGTTCCCAATGTTTCAGGTCTTTGGTGCGGGCAATACCAGCCTGAGCAACTGCCGCCGATGTATCCCATTCCGGTGCGGCGGGATCCTTGCGCTCTGTACAGAAAATGCCATAAATCCAACCGTCCTCATGCCGGGTCAGGCGCATATCATAAATATTAACATCAGGGTTCTCGGTTTCCGGCATCGCAACCGGATAATCCCAAAATTTAAACTGATCTACGCCGGTGGGACTCTCGGCTACTGCAAAAAACGACTTGCGATCCAAACCTTCTATGCGTGCTACCAAACAGTATTTTTCATTAAACTTGATCGCACCACAATTGAAAACCGCATTGATTCCCAACCGCTCCAGCAGATCAGGATTGCATTGGTAATCCAGGTCGAAACACCAGGTAATCGGGACATGCTCTGCCGTTAGAACCGGAAATTGGTAGCGTTGATAGATGCCGTTTTTCGA
>CAZAKO010000082.1:0-4835 GCA_964485745.1 uncultured bacterium | reverse complement strand
ATCTGAGGCCACCAATCGAAATCGCGGGGAATAATTTTACCCTCACCATCCATTTCCATCAACAAGCCGCCCTGCTCACTGACTCCGGCGGCGAGAGTTGCATTGACCATTTGCAGGCAGATATTCGCGACTTTGGAGATGAGCTGCAAATCACCGGTCCTTTCTGCCGCCTCGGTTAAAAGCCAGCTGGCTTCGATATCATGCCCAAAAGAAATAATCCTCGATTTGGGTGTCCAGTGTTCGTCGAAATACAGCTGTAAGTGATAAGTATCGGGATTTAAAATATGATTTAAATGACAATCAATTAATTCATTTAGGCGTTTTTGCACCTGTTCATTGCTCCACTCGCGCAAGAGACTGGTGTAAGCCTCCATGAGATGCAGATGGGTATTCATGGATTTTTTTTCAGCCAGATCAACTTCACTGAGGGCGACATTATCGGCAACCTTCCAGTCGCGGTACGAAGATTCGTAGTAGCCACCAAATTGGTCATCATAATTATGTTTTTCGATAAGTTCGAATACCTCAATCACCAAATTCAGCGCCGCCTGATCACCGCTGACAGCATAATACTCGCAAAGGGCATAGATGGCAAACGCCTGCCCGTAGATTTTCTTCAGATCATCAAGAACTTTACCTTGATAATCTACTAACCAATAAAAACCACCATACTTTTTATCCAGAAATGAACCTATGAGATAATTGTAAGCCCTGCGGGCAAGTTCCAAATATCGCACCTCCGGTCTGAATTTATATAATGCCGAAAAAGCCCACAGGATTCGAGTGTAGAGAATTAAACTGCGCGGTGCGGTTCGATCAATCTTGAGGTCATTTGTAATCCGACCGAAAAAGCCCCCGTTTTGATTGTCGCTGGAATAGGTCAGCCAGAAGGGAATGATGTTTTCATTCAGAGTGTGGGTGACTGCTTCTTTTAATTCGCGGATTGATTTAATCTGCATAATAAATCTCGACCTTTCCGATCTGAGCCGGGCGGGAATATTTCAGTTTGATATAGTGCATACCGTCTGGAATCGGTTCAATTATTGCCTGGAAGGCTCGCCAATAGGGATAATCGGCATTGGCGACGCTGTATTCTGCTTGCTGAAAAGCCAATTTCTGAAATTTTTTCCCATCGGCAGAAACTTCAACATCGACAAACCGATCATGCTTAGGGCTAAAATTATTGATTATTCCCTTTTTGATCATCCCGGGAGTAAAATAGACTATTTCCGTTCCTTTGCTCACCGCCAGCCGGTGCAAATCCTCTTTAAATGTCCGATCGTCACCACTTTCCAGTGTTCCCTGCCCTTTCAGCCTGTGTAACAATTTCAAATCAAACAGATGATCAATCAAGAAATGGCAATTAACCTTAATTGGACCAACGACATTTGAAGCGGCTGATTTTCCGGCGGCATTAAAGGCGCTGACACGATAATAATACTCTTTCCCGGTTTCAACAGACTGGTCATTGAAAAGTGATTCATAAGCCCAAATTGCATCCGATACGGAATCCCCAATAACTCGCCACGCTCCTTCAAGATTGTCAGAACGCTCCACGATATATCCTTCAGCGCCGACCGATCCCTGCCAGGTAATATGAGCGGCATCTGCGATTGGCAGTAATACCGGCGGCAAAGGCGGCTGTAATTTCGGTTTTGCCGTTCCCCGAATTTGGAAACACTTTTGCGACATTAATTCGAGCACTTTCTGCTCATCATAGCGGTCACCAGAGGGGAAACCCGGATAATGATAAGCCTTGTAAATTCCCCGTCCCGACGGCTCCGAATGCCAATAAAAACCGCCATCTCGGTTATGGAAACGCAAACTCCAGAGTAATCCTCCCGAGATATCTCGATTCTGAATTACAGTATCCAGCACTGCCTGAATCGAGGGCTCATCAATAAAACCAAACTCGCCGATATAAAATGGTTTCCTGCCACCAATTTTCTGAACCACTTCCTGGATATGCTGGATCATCACTTGCGGATTGTTCTCATAGTGATGAGTTGACAACAGATCAATATTGGGATTAGCGATAATATCATCCCGGATGGCGAAAAACTGTAAACCGTCATTCAACAGATGGTTACCATCGAGGGATTTAACAAAAGCTGCCATCTCCGCAATCCACTCGGGTGGAGCCTGCCAGATTTCGTTGCCCAGTTCCCAGGCTAAAATCGCCTTATCATCCTTGTAGATTGTTCCAGTAAGTGTATTCCGGCGATTTAACACAAATCGGACTGTCTCTCGATAATCTTCCTTCAACTGCGGATCAATCCAGAAATCATCCGACTGCTTGTCCCGGAAGGTGGCATAATGCATTCGTCCACCCATCCATTTCCAGTTATCCACGAAAGGAATAATCAAACGCACCCCAAATTCATTTGCCAGGGCTAAAACCTGATCCATTACCCGAAAAGCTTCCTCATTGAATTGCCCGGGGCCCAACACATACCTCGGGACATTCCCAGCATCGTCTGGTCGGCGAACCGGCAGAACATAGGTGCGAACCACTGTTCCACCCAGCGCTCGAATTGTCCCGAATGCGTCTTCAAGCTCAAAACGGTCAGGCAAGCGCCAGGGATTACGCTCGGTAAAACCCAAATTATCTTCAATTATTAACAGGTTCGGGATATTGAAAGAGATGAAGCGAAACTCCTGCTCACCATCGTACAGTTTTGCACCAGATCGGGTTATGAAATTCGCCAACGCACCGGTTTCCGGCAACAATTGGCAAAGTAAAATAAGTGGCATAAAAGTTAGCACAATGATAAGCAGAATTTTTGACAAAACAATTGTGTTGATCATCAAGTCTCTTCCAGTTTATCGTACCAATTCTTTTTCAGCAAGATAGAGGTAATCAATATGATCGCCAGACAGATCACCGTCTGGCTAAATTTGCGCAACACGAAGAAAATTGGAATGGCGACAATTGCTGTCTGCCAGATTATGCCGATAGAAACATTTGTCAGGTCCCGTTTCCAGGAGCTTTTATTAGCAAAATCTGGATCTTCGGCGATTACCTTGGCATGAATTGGTTTCCAGAAACCCCACGGTCGTACGGTTTTATAGAATTTTTTCAATACCTCCTCGTCGGTTGGCGGATAAGCAAAAGTACCGATGATCGCACCAACGATCGAAATCAGGAGAATCAACGGAAAATAATACAAGTCAAGTGTATCGAAGATTCGTGGAAAAATCAGTGCCGGAATAATGCCGCTGACCATTCCCCAGAAATAACCATGACCGTTAAAACGCCACCAGTACCATTTAAGCACATTCGAGACGACATAACTGCCCCATAAAGCCGAGACGATCCACTGCAGGATACTGTTAATATCGAGTGCAAATATGCCAAAGATGATACTGACCGTCACAACGATTATGCCAGTTATATAGGTGACTAAGGAAATCTGGCGATTAGTTGCATCCGGTTTCATATACTTGAGATAAATATCATTGACCATATATGCTTGAGCCGCATTTAACGTCCCGGCAAAAGTGCCGATAAAAGCTGCTAACAAACCTGCCAGCATCAAGCCGGTGAAACCGACCGGGACAAACTCATTGATTGCCGACGGTAAAACCTGCTCGAAATCCATTCGCCCGCCAACGATTAAATCCAGCCGGTCGTAAAAAAGTAATCCTAATACCGCAAACCCGGTAATCATGATGTACCTGATCGGATTCAGGATGACCGAGACGAAACCACTCATCTTAGCCGCTTCCTTAGGTGAGCGGGTAGCGAGAATTTTTTGCATGTCATAATTCGGCGCCGGACCGGCCACACTCACCAAAATCCCTTTAAAAAGCATCAACGTAAAAAAGATGGAGAACAGCGAATAGCCGTCACTGAGTATTTTATCATTGACCTCGGCAATCATCCCACTCCAGTCTAAATTCAATTTCCAGCCGAAGAAAGGATTCATCCAGCCGTCGGGAACGACCAGCGCATGACTGCCCAGCGCGTGCATCGCAATGACCCCAATCAGAATTGCCGAGATGCCCATGATGCAATATTGAATTACATCCGCCCAGACAATGCTAACCATACCACCTAAAATCGTATAAAAAACACTAAAGGCAGTGAAAACAATTCCATATAAGTGAGGTACATACTGATCCGGGATGTTGAGAGGTACATACTTTGATACAACTTCCCAAGGAATAAAGATTTCCATGAATTTGCCCAGCCCGATGAAACCATAAGCTAAAAATCCCAAGCAGCTAATCAGCGCAAATACCACCACGATTTTATGCGAAAGTGACGCTCCCGCACCTGAGCCAAAACGCGTGCCGATCCATTCCGCGCCGGTGGTCACATTCGACCGACGCAGCCAGGCAGATAAAAAAACCATCAGAAAAATCTGATTAAAGACCGGCCAGAGCCACGGAATCCAAATGCACTTCAAACCATAGACAAAGGTCAAAGTTACCAGCCACATCGTCCCTGAAATATCAAACATCCCCGAGGCATTGGATAAACCTAACATGTACCAGGGCAATCGGTTGCCGCCCAGCAAATAGGCACTCTTGCTAACCTGAGCCCGTTTTTTCAATACCAAACCAATCACCACCGTAAAAGTCAAATACAGGATAATGATTAAAAAATCAATCAGCTTCAACCGCATGGATTATCCCCCTCATCTTTTCTTGAATATTTTTTAAATTTCATCGGCTGTTTAATTTCGTTTTAGATCTTATCCCGGCTATTGAGAATCCTTAAAAATTCCAATAATAGAAATTGCCTCAATCAACTGATTGGCGATTTTATGATGAGTCTCGACGTTGGGATGACCGTTGGCGACATAGCCATCAGGAAAATAATCGAACTG
>CAZAKO010000081.1:0-8386 GCA_964485745.1 uncultured bacterium | reverse complement strand
AGGAGTTTTCGGGCACGGCATCTTTCCACAATCTCCTTTCCCGGCATGGTCAATTCGACTCCTAACATCAGTCCCAAGCCGCGGACTTCGCGGATACAGTCAAATTTAGTTTTCAACCCCTCCAATTTAGTCCGGAAATACTGACCCATCCGGGTTGCATTTTCCAGCAGGTTTTCATCCCGGATGGCATTGAGCACTGCAATCGCAGCAGCACAGGCGACCGGATTACCACCAAAGGTCGAGCCATGACTGCCCGGCTGCAAAACCGAACAAAATTCGCGTTTGACGGCAAAGGCGCCGATCGGGATTCCCCCGCCTAACGATTTTGCCATCGTCAGAACATCCGGCTCAATGTCGAAATGCTGATAGGCGAACAACTTGCCGGTCCGCCCGATGCCGGTCTGGACTTCATCTAAGATTAACAGCGCATTATGCTTATTACACAACTTACGTGCCGCCTGCAAAAATTCTACCGTCAGCGGCACAACACCACCCTCCCCCTGAACCGGTTCGAGCATAACCGCCGCCACGGTATTATCCATCATCGCCTGCAGCATTTTTTGATCATTGACTTCGCAATAGTAAAAGCCCTCGGGCAATGGATCAAATCCCTGCTGATACTCCGTTTGCCCGGTTGCGGTAACCGTCGTTATCGTGCGCCCGTGAAAAGAGTTATTCAGAGTGATAATCTTTTTTTTCGCCGGGTTGCGCTTACGGGCTAATTTAATTGCCCCTTCATTGGCTTCCGCCCCACTATTGCAGAAAAAGACCTGCCCGTCGAAGGTATTCTCGATAATTAACTGTGCCAGCTCGCCCTGTCGGTCATTGTAATAAACATTGGGAATATGCATAATTTCATCAATCTGCTGATGCAGCGCCGCAACTACTTGCGGATGACAATGCCCGAGATTACCTGCACCCCAGCCGGGAAAAAAATCTAAATACTCATTCCCAAATTCATCCCAGACGCGCATGCCACTGCCCTTCACCAAGGTAATTGGCACCCGACTATAAGTTTGCAGGACATACTGATCAAATAGTTGATGTTCCATCTTTTAATATCTCCGTTCCAATTCCCTTTTTGGTAAAAATTTCCAGCAATAGCGAATGCTCAATCCGTCCATCCACAATATGTCCCTTGTTGACTCCAAACTTCAATGCCTCTAAGCAGGAATTGACTTTGGGAATCATCCCGCCTTTAATAATTCCGGTAGCAATCAGCTGTTCGGCTTCGTTCCGGGTGATCGTGCTGATGACACTCTCAGGATCATTGGGATCGCGCAAAATTCCCGGCATATCGGTCAGATAGACCAATTTACGAGCACCGACAGAGGCAGCGATGTCACCCGCTACCACATCGCCATTCATATTATAGCTGAGGCCATTATCACCCAACCCGACAGGCGCAATAACCGGCATCTTGCCATCATCTAATATACGAATCAGCTCCACCACATTAATAAAACGGGTTTTACCAACATAACCAATATCCATCGGTTGACCATCAATTTCGGGCATCATTTTATCCACTCGGATCATGCCCTGCTCCAAGCCGGATAATCCAACTGCATTGCCATCCATATTATTCAATAGATTAACAATCTGAGCATTGATTTTATGCGCCAGGATTTCTTCGACAATATCCATGGTTTCCCGGTCGGTTACGCGCAAACCATTGACAAACTTTGCTTTGATGCCGCGCCGGTTCATTTCGGCGGTAATCAATGGACCGCCGCCATGCACCACGATTGGTCGCCAGCCAACAAACTTCATGAAGACAATATCCTCGAGTACCTTGCTCATCTTGGCCTCGTCATCCATGATACTGCCGCCAAATTTGATAACAATCTTCTTGCCATGAAAAGCCTTGATGTAAGGCAAAGCTTCAATCAGGACATCCGCTTTTCCGATTAACGTCTGCATTTTAACACCTGTCAGGTATGATATTCGGCATTAATTTTTATATACTCATAAGACAAATCCGAGGTATAGACAATCGCCAAATTTGCACCATTGTTGACTAATAACTGAATCTCTAAATTGATTGGGGTCATCAGCTGCGCCACTTTGCCCTGATCTAACCTAAGTGGATTACCCTTTCGAAAAATAGTCGTTCCATTAATCAGCAGATCAACTCGATCGGGATCGAAGACGACATCTACCATACCGGCGGCAGAAAGAATTCGTCCCCAGTTAGGATCCTGCCCGAAAATTGCCGTTTTGACCAGTGGTGAATTGGCAATGCCAAACGCCATTTTCCGGGCATTCTCAAAGGTGTCAACCTGACTGACCATAATTGTGACAAATTTTGTGGCGCCCTCACCATCCCGCACGATAGACTTAGCCATTTCCAGCAGGAGCTCATAAAGCGCTTTTTTAAAGATTTCAGCCTGAGGAGTATTTTGATAAATTTCCGGATTGCCCGCCAGACCGTTAGCCATAACCAAAGCCGTATCATTGGTACTCATATGCCCATCAACGGTAATCATATTATAGGTATGCTCCACGCAGTCAGTGAAGATAGATTTTAGGGCGGCATGATCAATCTTAACATCAGTAGTTACAAAAGCCAGCGTAGTTGCCATATTCGGTGCAATCATGCCTGACCCTTTTGTAATTCCGCAAATTTTAACCGACACACCATCAATGTCAATTTCCACCCCAAAGGCTTTCTCTATGGTATCGGTTGTCAAAATCGCCTCGGCACAATCAGCTCCGCCCGCTACTGATAGCCGGGAATAAATGGCTGCAATTCCGGCTCTCATTTTCTTCATATCTAACAGTTCACCGATCACTCCGGTACTCGATGCTAAAATCAATTCCTCGGGAACGCCAATTCTACTTGCCAGAAAGGCAACGGTTTCTGCAACGTCTTTCAAACCCTGAGTACCAGTCCCGGCATTGGCATTGCCGGAGTTGATGATGATTGCCTGGAGTAAATTACCGGATTTTTTCAAAGTCTCCATTCCGGCTAAAACCGGAGCCGCCTTGATCACATTTTTGGTAAAAACAGCCGCACACTTTGCCGGAATCTCACTCTTGATGACACACAAATCCTTGCGTTTGCGCTTGAAACCGGCATGTGTTGCAGCTGCGGTATATCCTTTAGGATCAGTGATTTTAGAATTCTGAATAAATTTCATGTGTTCACCATCAGATTAGCCCCAACGTTTCTTTGAATCCTAACATTAAATTCATATTCTGGACCGCCTGACCGGAAGCACCTTTGATCAGATTATCAATCACACTCATCAGAATTAACCGCTGTCCGACAATCTTCATTCCAATATCACAGAAGTTGGTATAGGCTACATGCTTGATTTCAGGCGATTTACCATATTCCAGGATACGGACAAAGGGCTCCCGCTCATATTGCTTGCGATAAAGATTATACAAATCGTCAGGTTCCAGTGGGCTGATCAGTTCGGCATAAATTGTGTTAAAAATCCCGCGGGTGAGCGGCACCAGATGCGGCACAAAAACAATATCAACCGGCTGACCGGCAATTTTGCTAAGCTCCTGCTCGATTTCCGGTTCGTGCTGATGGGTGGCAATCTTATAAGCTGTGAAATTTTCATTGCATTCGGGGAAATGAAAAGCCGGTTTGGGCGTTTTGCCCCCACCCGAGATACCCGTTTTGCTATCCACGATGATCGCCTCAGGTTTAATTAATCCCGAAGCTAACACCGGCATCAAGGCTAAAATAATCCCGGTCGGGAAGCATCCCGGGTTGGCAATATTATTAGCCCGTCGAATCTTTTCCCGATTAAACTCGGGTAAACCGTACACAAAGTTCGCCAGATTCTTTTTATCGCGGTGCTCAGCGCCATAGGCTTTTAAAAACAGCTCCGCCGTATTCAGCCGGTAATCAGCACTGAGATCAATAATCTTCTTGCGATATTTAAGAAACTCGGGAATGACTTCCATACTGGTTAAATGAGGCAAGCCAAAAAAGATCACATCGCTGTTCTGGACAATTACAGTCACGTCAGTGGCGGTGCACCGCAAATCGCACAGACCTCTTAACGCCGGAAATAGCTCGGAATATGGACTACCAACTGCAGCTTTATCGGCTAAGTATTTCAACTCCACCTGGGGGTGCTTTAATAAAATTTTCACCAGTTCATAACCAGTGTACCCCAAAGCCCCAACTACCGAAACCCGTATTTTTGGCATTTTAATTTCTCGCAGCTACAATTTGGTTATTCATATTCCTTGCTGATTTGCATATAGGCCTCGCGGAAGGGCACGCCTTGCTGGACCAGTTTATAAGCCTTTTCCGTCGCAAATAACTCCTTGGTCATCGCCGCCTCACACTTGTCTTTATGGACGGTAAGGTTCTCAAAAACCAAACCGGTTATATGAATCGCCTCAATCGCCGAACTGAAGCCGCGAATCACCGGCTCTTTGGTCAGCTGAATCTCACGATGATAACCGGAAATCAGGTTGATGGTCGAGTTGCGGACTTGCAGCTCATAACCTAACAGTTCATGATATTTACCACGCAGTAGTTCAAAGACATCCGGATTTTTCTTTTGAGGCATGATTGAGGAGCCGGTCATAAATTCATCCGGCAGCGAGAAAAATTCGAGTTCAGGCATTGTGAAAAAAATCAGGTCTGAGGCAACCTTGTTGATATCAGCCATGATGTTAGTCAGCAGACTCAATACAAAACCCTCGAATTTGGCCCGACTGTTCTGGGCGTAGATTGGATTCTCCATAATTTTCGCAAATCCCAGCTCGACCGTGGTCATGTGTCGATCCAGCGGCAGCGGTATGCCATAGCCGGCGCCGGTGCCCAGCGGATTCTGATCAATCATGCGAATCGTGGCATTCAGCAATTTCCAGTTATCCGTCATGGCATCCTTAAATGCCCCAGCCCACATCGCGACACTGGAGGGCATGGCTTTACGGCTGTGCGTGTAGCCCGGCAGGGGTACGTCACCATCCCGATCAATCAGCGGAATTGTTGCATCAATGGTCTTTTTCACCGCCTCGATGCACTCCTCTAATTTCACTTTGGAATACATTCGCAGAGCCGTCAGCACCTGATCGTTCCGGCTGCGGCCAGTGTGAATCTTCTTGCCGGCTTCGCCGACATGCAGCACCAGAAAATTCTCAATTGCCGTATGACAATCCTCATCATCGGGACGAATTTTAAAATCGCCACTTTTATGCAATTTTAAAATCCGATCCAAACCACGGACTAAATCGTTGACTTCCCCGGTCTTCAGAATACCAATTTTACCTAACATCCGGGCATGCGCTTTGGAAGCCAAACAATCATACGGAACCAACTCCAGGTCCAGGATATAATCCCGACCGACGGTAAAGGATTCAATCTCCTTGTTGAGTGTGTAACTTTTTTGCCATAGTTTCATGGTATCTTTCCCTCTTTCTCCATTTATAAGGTTTCTTATTTTTTAACACGATATGGTGAGCTTTCAAGCGAATCGCATTAATTTTAATAAATCCCTTGCAATCCAGGGCATTGTAGTTGCCTTCAACATCCATGCTGGACAATTCCTTGTCATAAAGCGAAATCGGTGATTTACGACCAATAATTTCAACATTACCTTTATAAATTGAAACATAGACGGTGCCGTCAATTTTCTCCTGACTTTTCTCAAAGGCACTCATCAGAAAATCCATTTCCGGCGAAAACCAGAAGCCGTTATAAATCAATTCGGAAAATTTCGGGGCTAACATATCCCGAATGTGCATTACCTCCTTATCCATCGCAATCCCTTCCAGATCCCGGTGTGCTGCCCACAAAATCGTTGCTCCGGGTGACTCATAAACGCCCCGCGATTTAATCCCAACGAAGCGGTTTTCCACCATATCTACCCGACCTACGCCATTTTTACTACCGATCTCATTCAGATAAATAAAAAGTTCTAACGGATCATCCTTTTCAATCCCATCGGATTGATTCACCACCTTAATCGGAAAGCCATCTTTGAATTCAATTTCCAGAATTGTCTCCGCATCGGGAGCCAGGCGGGGCGACAGCGTCCGATTGAAAATATGTTCATACGGTCGGAACTCCGGATCCTCTAAAATACCCGCTTCGTGACTGATGTGCACCAGGTTATCATCCTCACTATAAGATTTCTCAAGCGAAGCTTTCACCGGAATGTGCCATTTTTCAGCATAGGCAATCAGATCGCTGCGCCCCTTGAACTCTGCCAGGAACTCGGGATCTTTCCAGGGTGAAATGACCATAATTTTCGGATTCAAGGCATAATAGGAAAATTCAAAGCGCACCTGATCATTACCCTTGCCGGTGGCACCATGAGCAACCCAGAAGGTCTTCTCCTTTTCGGCAATCTCCACCTGCCGCTTGGCAATTAACGGTCGGGCTAAGGCTGTGCCGAGCAGATACCGTCCCTCATAAATGGCATTCCCGCGCAATGCCGGATAGACATAGTCCATCACAAATTCCTCTTTCAGGTCTTCAATATAAACCTTCGCAGCTCCGGTCTTTAGCGCTTTCTCCCTGACCTTTTCGAAATCTTCCTTCTGCCCAACATCAGCCACATAACAGATGACATTATACCCTTTATTAATCAACCATTTTAAAATAACCGAGGTGTCTAATCCCCCGCTATAGGCCAATATGACTTTGGGCTTTTTCATTCTATCTCTTCTTCCTTTATCCTTTTATACAATAAGTTTCACAATTAAATCAATCAGATTCGCTCCCGCAGCTCCGGAATTTGCGCTAAAAGCAGTACCTTGAATTGCTGCTGCGAAATACCTTCCTTGATTACCACCAAAACGGTGTCATCACCGGCAATCGTACCAACAATTGCATGCAGATTGAGACGATCTAAAATTAAGGCGACACTGGGAGCAAAAGATGGCAGACATTTGATTATCGCTAAATTACCCGAAAAGGCAAGCGACTTGCAGGTGTGAATTGGAGAACTCCCCCCTAAATCTTGATAGGCGCTGGATATTTCACTGGCAAGCGCATAAATATAACCTTTTTCGTTATCCGAAATTTTTATTACCCTAAGCGCAGTAAGGTCACGTGAGAGGGTTGCCTGAGTAGTTGTCAATCCCTGCCCTCCCAACTTTTCACGCAATTCCTCCTGACTGGAAATTTTGGAGTTCTCCAGAATATCGCGAATCATCTTGAGTCGCTCTGCCTTTTCTTTCATAATCTGTATAAATATTCAAAATAACTGTATAAATATACAACCATCCTTAATAAGTAAGCAAGCTGTTTTTTATATTTTTATGGCATCATCCAAAAATGATTGGAAATGTCCAAACCGCGTGTTTTCTATTTTGGATTTTGGATTAATTCGTTAATTTCCCGTCGAGCAATTGACAGGAGGTCTATATTGAGCCAGTGGTATGAAGCATTGTTTACCGATTATGCTGAAAAATACGATCAGGAGATTTTTACCCAGGGAACGGTCGCGGAGGTAGATTTTATCGAATCGGAAATCAAGTATGATAAATCGTTGAAAATTCTCGATATTGGTTGCGGCACCGGACGACATGCCATCGAACTGGCAAGACGTGGTTATGTAGTAACCGGACTGGACTTATCCGACTCGCAGCTGGCGCGCGCCCGGAAAAAAGCCGCAGCCGCCGGAGTCAAAGTTACTTTTTTAAAAAGAGATGGCCGCGATTTCCGATTTGAGGAACCCTTTGATGTCGCGATCATGCTTTGTGAAGGTGCGTTCTCTTTGATGGAAACCGATGCGATGAATTTTCAGATTTTGGCAAATGCCGGGCAGGCATTGAAGCCGGGTGGATTATTTATTTTCTCTTGTCTGAATGCCCTGTTTCCGCTTTACCACTCGGTTCAAAATTTCATCAATGAAAACTCGGTTAATGAGCTGACCTCTGTCACCAATAATTTCGACCCGATGACCTTTCGGGACTTTTCAACCGTAACCGTAGTTGACGATCACGGCGTCGAAAAAACACTGAATTGCAATGAACGCTATTATGCCCCCGTCGAGATTACCTGGCTGTTGCAGAGTTTGAAATTTTCAACTGTTGATATATTTGGCTGCGATACCGGGGATTTCCGGCGGGGAAGAAAATTGACTTCCGATGATTTCGAAATGCTGGTAGTAGCCAAGAAATAAATCAAGGAGGGAATGATGTCCTTCAATTCGCTCTTCATCTCATCCGCTCCCGATGCCGATAAAACCATCCATCGCAGCACCATCAAAACTGGAAAATACAAACTGACCACGGTTATCGTAAAAAACCTGCAAGAGGCGCTGGAAGTCTGCGACGAACTGGTTAAAAAGGAGGCGATTGATTCGATCCTGCTGTGTCCCGGATTCACCCACCGGGATGTCGCTGAAATTGTCGCGGCAACCGACAATAAAGTTGCGGTGGTCGTTGCCCGGGGCGA
>CAZAKO010000080.1:7074-8591 GCA_964485745.1 uncultured bacterium | reverse complement strand
GGTTGTGTTATTTTCAGTAATAGTGAATTTTTGTGTACTTGGATAGTAATATGGTTTCCTGGCAGTAATTTAATAGTCGCCAATTTGAATAGTACTTAGATTATTCCAAGTTGTATATTCTTTTCTATTAATCAAGATTCGAGCATCTTTTGGCACAACATTGAGTGTCAATGAACCCAGCCGGGGCTGGAGCTCGACTTTGCGCTGGAATGAGTCGTCTGGATTAAGCTGGATGTTTTCCTTGTGCGGCAGATAGCGCCAGTGCTTGACCTCCAAAATATAATTGCCGGGATTGACTTTCGTTTCCGACCACTTGCCTTTTCCCAGCAAGCTGTTGTTCAGATAAATTTCTGCATTCGGATCATTTACTACAATATTAGCACTGGCATACTGAGATTTCAAGTCGGCACTTAGCGAATTTTCTTGGTCAGCCAGAATGTTGATAAAAGTGGTGAATTGCTGGTAATCAGCTTTTTTCAGTACCACCGTTCGTAGACCGGCGGGGACTTGTTCGATCTTTGATGGCGTAGTTCCAGATGGTTTGCCGTCAATCAGGATTTCGGCGCCTTCAGGAATACTATTCAGAATTAACATTCCGGTTTTATTGTAGATCGAGACTGCGGTTGCGGTTGGCATATCCAGTAAGCCGAGTAGTTTCAGAAGAGCATTATGCATGCCTTCCATCAGCAGAATCTCGAGTTCACCCTGAAAATCGTAAGTGGCGCTGCGTTCAATCTTGCCGGTTTCCACATCCAGCAAGCGGAGTTCTACGGTATACACTTTGCCAATCGCGCCAATTGAACCGCTAATCATTTTCTGCACGCCAAGTAGTTGACCGACTTCCACCGCACAGGCATCTGTGGTACAGCCGGAGAGCTGAAATTCTTGCTCGTCTAAAATTTCCTGCATTTTCTGGCGCTCGACGACCTCATAAATACCAAGGCTGACGGCATTGCTGCGCAGACGATTAGTCAGGATTTCAGCTTGAGTTTTTTCCAAACCCTTGGCGTCGAGGTCGAGGACCGCGAGAGTAGTTTTAGTCTGAGAGTAAAGTTGCAGAGTAGAAATCAGGATGAGAGTAAAAAAGCCGATTCGAAAAAAGTTGCTCATTTTCAAACCTTTCACAAAAGACTTGGAGCAAATTTCTGCATGGTTTTGCTTTCTTTCTCCTAATATACAAAATCAAGATTAATTTTGGGCAAGCTTTTTCTGAAACAGGAGTTTTTTGATGCAGTATCTTGGTAACGTCAACAGTGGTGGTGCACACAACCAGTAGGTTGTGATTACTTTCCTCATTGTGTTAGGAATTGGAGTGCGTCAACAGTATTGACGCATACAACCGCCAAGTTGTGATTACTTTCCTTACTACGTTCGGAAATGTTCCAATACTGTTGGAACACTCCGTAGTATTTATCAAACGATACCATTGGGCTGCGGTTTTTTCCTCACTCACAGCTTAAAATAATTGGAGTGCTCCTTTGGAGTGCCTGCGGCACATTGAAAGTGTCAATGCATGC
>CAZAKO010000080.1:0-6974 GCA_964485745.1 uncultured bacterium | reverse complement strand
GATTATGGCTGATAAAAATATTCTAGCGCCAAAAAATCGGGACTGCCTGGTGCAGGCAACGGACTTCGATCGGGGTGGTGCCCATCAATTCACCATCGGGAGTTAAAACTTTCGGAATCGCAGTTGTGACTTTGATTGATTTTGCCTTAACTGTTTCCACCTCTTCAATATGGATATGCTCACCGGTGAAAATTTTAGGAAAACTCTGCAAGAGTTTAATTCGCCCCAACTTATTCAAAATAGTAACATCGAGATAGCCGTCATCTGTCTCAGCCGCAGGCGCCATCAAAAAATTAGCGGTCCAACGGGTATTCGAGATCTCGACAAAAATGCTATCTCTTTGCAGCTCTTGACCATCAAGAATTATACTTAAAGGAAAACTATTCAAAAAGACCGTTTTATAAAATACACCGAGAGTGTAAGAGATATTCCCAAAAATCTTCAGGTGGTGGGCAATCTCGGTCACATCAGCCACAAAGCCAAGCCCTAAGATATTCAGAAAATAGTAAGTCTCACCCTGCGAGATGAACATTCCAACATCCGTCAGGCGCGGTGAACGGCAGGCAATAATCTCAATTGCCTCGCGCCATTGCGTATTTTGCAATTCTAAATCGCGGGCAAAGGCATTACCGGTCCCAATTGGCAAAATACCGATCGGAATTTTGTGATTGTCGGGATTCCGAAAATAGCCGTTAATTACCTCATACAAAGTTCCATCGCCGCCTGCCGCCACGACGCCAGCGTACTGATTCAAGGCTGCTTCCTGAACAATCTGAATGCCATGTCCATGAAAAGCGGTAGTCCGCAAGTCAAACTCGATCCCTTTTTCCAGAAAATAGGCTTCCACTTCTGGCAGAATTTTCTTGCCCCAGCCGTGACCGGCGAACGGGTTATAAACTAACAGTACCTTCATCTTTACCATCTCCATAAAATTGCACTTATTGGAATTAATAATTACTTAATAATCAATTTTGATCAAGATTCTTAGAAGCCCAGCAGGCGGACTTCCGGTTCCAGCAAGATACCAAAACGTTTCATAATAATTTCCTGAATCTCGATAATTAGCCGATAGACATCGCTGGCACTTGCCGCACCGCAATTGACGATAAAATTAGCATGCTTTTCTGAAACCAGCGCAGCGCCAATCCGCAAGCCCTTCAGCCCTGCCTCTTCGATCAGCCGCCCGGCGTAATCCCCCGGTGGACGTTTAAACACCGAGCCGGCTGAGGGCAGCGAGAGGGGTTGCTTTGCCTGCCGACAAGCTAAAATCTCCTTTCGAATTTTCTCAATTTCCGACCTGATTCCCGGTTGCAGGTTAAAACTTGCTTCCAGAACGATAGCATCAGGTGCAATATCAGTCTGGCGGTAGCTCATCACAATTCGATCTCGGGATACATTCTTAATCTTGTTATCGGCATCAACCAATTTCACCGCAGCCAGGATGTCTTTAACTTCACTCCCAAACGCACCGGCGTTCAGAATTACGGCCCCGCCGACACTGCCCGGAATCCCGGAGAGCTTTTCCCCACCACTTAATTCAGATGCCATACTGCATATAATCAGGTCTTCGATTAGAATTCCCGCACCAACAGTAACTAATGAATTTTCAATCCGAAAATGAGAGCAGGCTCGGGAAAGATCAATAACGACTCCCCGGAAGCCCGCATCACTTACCAGTAAATTAGTTCCTCTTCCGATTACAAATCGGGGAAGCCCCTCGCTCCGACACAAATCAAGCAGAGTTAGCAGGTCTGCCTCATCGTTCGGAATGACATAAAAATCGGCAGGTCCGCCAATTTTAAAAGAGGTATGCTTGGCAAGTGGTTCATCAACCAGAACTGTTCCGTGCAGATTTTCTTTGATTTTCTGAAGTAACTTCGAATTATGATTCAAGAATTCTGACTCCCTCAATTATTTTAAAATATAAAAAATATTACTATACAATCAATCGCAGCATTTTTGGTAGAATCGAATACTCACAAGGCGGATAACCAACAATCTCGCCGTCGGTTTCGACGACAACCGATAATCCTTGGGTGATAACTTTTACCCGATTGCCCTGATGATATTCCGCCTGCTTTTTCTTCAGAATCGTGCCATTATAGAGAGCCGGGATACACATTAGTGTTTGCAGACAATTCATCTGATTCATTAAGGCAATATGCAGTCTGGCATCATCATAAGCCGTCGGGATACCATAATTCATTCCCCCGCCAAAAAAGGGGCATTTAAAGATCGTAAGATTCTTGAGTGTACGACTTAATTTTTCCTGCTCATCAATGACAATTTCACCCCCAAAATTCCCGAACTTCAGGATATTTTTTAGACCGGCATAAATTACCGCAACATCAATATTGACCCGTTTTAAAAAAGACATGAATGGTGTTTTCTGGTTAAATAACTCAACCGCCTGACTGATTACTCCAATACTGGAATTAGCCAGGAAATAGCGGGTCTGCTGAGTGCCATTGACATCATGACAAACAACTTTGGCGACATCTACTAAGTAGGTTCGATCCGACTCGATCCGGTCTATCAGCGGCTTTGGCTGCGGAAACATTTTTTCCACATCACAACTGCTGCCGGCAGTGAGAAAAATTAGTTCGAGCTTGGGATTGAGTAGGTGATCATTTTCAATAACGCCGTTCAAAACCTCATTGAGTGTCCCGTCTCCCCCGAAAATATATATCCGTTTGATTCCATCTCTGACTGCCTGCTGGGCTAACTCAATTGCATGCCCTTTACTTTGGGTCAGATTGCAGTGGACTTTATATTTTTTCGCGCAAAGCTGTTCGTGGAATTTCTCCCATTTACTCCGCGCCTTGCCACCGCCGGCAAGCAGATTAACAATAAAATATAATTCTTCAGATCGGGTCATATTCAATGTAATGCCAGATCCTCCCAGATTGGAGATTTTCGTAAATACTCAATCATTCCAAATCGATCGGGATCCCCCATTCGGAAAGCACAATACAGATTGACCAAGATGGTAAAGCCCCAAAATTGCGTTAGCAGCGCCGAGTAGACCGATTGATTATGATAACCAAACCGTACAAATCGGTAGTTGCGGGTTTGATTTTTAAGCAGCCAGCGGACCAGATCCCGACCTGCCTCAGGATATTGCTCCGCCCATACCAAATAGCGCAGGCAGATTTCTGACAGCGGACAATTTTTCGCTGGTAATATATTCATCGGACGCAGTAACCGCGATAACAACGCGTATTTGCCACCGTAATGCGTTACGATGGTATTTTTAAATGCCGACTGATCCCACAAGCTGGCAGCGGCGATAATCCGATTATCCTTAACCAGTAACCAGCTGTTTTCCAGTCGAAAACCCGGTTCCTGAAAACGTGCCGATAGATAATCCTCATCCCAACTTGGTGATAATTCGTAATTCTGATAGAATTGTTTAAATAGGACGCTCAGTTCCTTAAGGTCCGCCCGAGTAGCCGGGCGAATTAGATATTTTTCAGATAGCCGATAAAAGCGAACCGGGAGTAGATATTTAATCTGATATTGAGCAATACGATCAAAAACAGGGATGCCGGCTCGCCCGGAAAGCAAGGCGTCCATGGCTGCATTTTTACCAATTACCAGAATAACCGCACATTTCACCGGCGACCGATCAAGAAAATCAGCCACTTGTTTCATCAGGCGAAAGGCGACCAGCGATTTCTGAAAATCCTGATCAATTTTAATTCCCCCGATATAAGCAATCTCTAACGGTGCTCCTTTAAAAAAAACGGTGCGAAAAGAAAAACCGATAGAACCGATTATTTTGCTATCCTTTTCGGCAACGAGGATAATCGGATTGCTCCCCTGCAAATTGGAGAGACAAAAATAATCCGGCGACCGGTCCACACTGACGACTAAATCAGCTGCCATCGGGGCTTGGCGGGATAATTCTAACAGTGCCTGGTTATCTTCCGGGCAGGCGTTTCGGATTATCATCGGCTATGGTTTTTCCGGCAAATCCTCGGTTTTAACCGGCGGTGCACTCGCTAATTTGTACTGAATAAAGACGATGAGCAGATAGCCCAGCGTCCGGATTATCACCAATACTTCGGTAAATGATTGTTTTAATCCTAAGAGCTCCGCTAAGTGCGACAAGGCAAACAACCCAAAAGCAATGCCAATCCACAAGGGAGTTGCCCCCTTGCCCTGCCGAGCGGCTCGAATCCCTAACACCAGGATCAGGACACTCAGCGCTAAATTCAAAGCTGTAATTGAATCCCAGGTCAGCTTCATAGTATACCTCACTTAAAATAGATGTTTTTCATTTAGGTTTATATTAGTTTAGCTAATCATAAGATACAAGTGGAAATAATCATTGAATGATAAGGAGTCAAGCTTAATTAACATAAGTCTATCTCTCCTTTTCCGATTGTCAAAAATCATGCTAAATTAACTAAAATTTCAGACGGGTCAAGCGATGCAAGGGTTAGTACAAGTCTACACGGGTAACGGCAAGGGTAAAACCACCGCTGCGCTGGGACTTGCCCTGCGGGCAGTTGGCGCCGGACTCAAGGTCTTTATCGCCCAATTTGTCAAGGGGATGGAATATGGTGAATTAAAAGCTATTCGGGAAAGATTCCCTGAAATCACCATCCGGCAGTATGGTCGTGACTGTTTTATCATCAACCAACCAACTGAAGATGATGTCAAATTAGCCCAAAAGGGATTGATCGAGGTAGATAAAATTATCCAGACTGGCAACTACGATATAGTCATTCTCGACGAAGCCAATATCGCCGTCTACTATCAATTATTTTCGATTGATGATCTCTTAAAAATTATTCACAATAAGCCCCAACATGTCGAAATAATTATTACCGGTCGTCAGGCTCATCCCCGGCTAATCGAAGCTGCCGATCTGGTAACCGACATGCAGGATATAAAACACTATTATCAAACCGGGATCAAAGCCCGCAAAGGAATCGAATTATGACAATTGCCCACAAACCGGTCGTAGCCTTTCAGGGAACTCATTATGCCTTCAGTGAGATTGCTGCCCGAAAATATTTCGGGGAGGAAATTGAAACTCTCCCCTGCCGTCAGTTTCAGGATGTCTTCAAAACCGTTGAGAATGGGAAGAGCAACTTTGGGATTATCCCGGTTGAAAATTCGACCACCGGAAGTGTTTATCAAACGCTTGATCTGATCGTTAATTCCCGGGTTGTGGTTGTCGGTGAAATATCGCTGCGTGTTTCGCTGCATTTCATCACCAATCCCGGAGTCCAGTTGAAGGATATTCGGGTCGTCCACTCCCATCCTCAGGCGCTGGAGCAGTGTCGTCTGTTTCTATCCTCGATACCAGAAATTGAGACGATCGCCAGTTATGACACCGCCGGCAGCGTCAAAGACATTCGGGATCGCAGATTATTAAATGCTGCGGCAATTGCCAGCCGCGAAGCAGCGGTTGATTACGGAATGCAGATTGTCCGCGAAGAAATCGAAGACAATCCCGATAACTATACTCGCTTTCATATTATTGCCCTGACTGCCGGTGACCAGAAAGACGCCAATAAAACCTCGATTGTCTTCTCAATGAAAAATATACCGGGGGCGCTCTTCAAAAGCCTGAGCGTCTTTGCCCTGCGCGATATAGACTTGCTCAAAATCGAGTCGCGTCCAATCCGCGGCAAACGCTGGAAATACCTCTTTTACCTTGATTTCGCGGGCAATCTGCAGGAGGAACGCTGCGTCAACGCGATCCGACACTTAGAAGAGATCACTTCCCTGCTGAAAGTTCTCGGTTCCTATCGGGCGGCAGCCGGATAACAGCTCCGGTATCTGCTCAGCTTGACTTTCAGGACAATTATTTATTCTGGATAAAAAATACGATAAGATTATTCGGGCTGGAAAATTTTCAGCACCTTAGCCCCGACAGTTCGACCCTGTTTCAGCTCATAGAGGGCTTTATTTGCCTCGCCCAGCGAATATTCTGTTACCCGTGGTTTGATGGGTATTTTAGCTGCCAGTTCCAAAAAATCCATCACATCCCGTCGGGTCACATTTGCCACACTCTTTATCTCCTTTTCCAGCCAAAGATGCTGCGGATAATTCAGATTCAACAGAAAATCCTTATCCGACTCCTCCTTGCGGATCGCATTAATCACTAATCTGCCGCCCGGCGCAAGGTGTTTTAATGCCATCACAACCGGCTTCCAGACCGGTGTCGTATCAATAATTGCATGACATAAATCCGGGGGAATATCGGAGGTATCACCAGCCCAGGCTGCGCCCAAACTCAGGGCAAACTGACGCTCCACCACACTGCGGGCAAAAATATATACCTTAGTATGTGGGAATTGAAAGCGAACCATTTTCAGCACCAGGTGCGCCGAGGCTCCAAAACCGGTTAGACCAAGCAGCTGCCCATCTTTCAAATTGCACAGCCGCAAGGAACGATAACCAATCGCGCCGGCACACAGCAGCGGAGCCGCTTCGCTATCACTGAATACTTCCGGAATGCGACACACCGAACTTTCCGGCACCACCATATATTCGGCGTAACCGCCATTAGCGTCCCGCCCGGTTGCCTTAAATTTGATACAGAGATTCTCATTGCCTGACCGGCAATACTCGCAGTAACCGCAAGATGAATAAAACCAGGCTACCCCCACTCGTTCCCCGACTGCATAATTCTGGACTTTTGAACCGACTGCGGCAATTCTGCCAACTACCTGATGACCGGGAATCACCGGGAAATGCGGCGGCGGAGTGCGACCTTCAATCTCATCCAGTTCGGTATGACAAACACCACAGGTATGGATCCGAATCAGCAACTCATTATCCGCCGGCTGCGGAACCGGTAAACCCGCTGCCTCCAGTGGATGCGGATTTAAAGAAATATCTACAATCCGGTTAAGCAGCATGGCTTTCATCTTGATCACCTTTCAATCCTGACCAAGATTAATTAAAACTGTCAGAAATATCAACAAAGAATTTGAATTATTTGGTATTCCGGG
>CAZAKO010000079.1:5814-8622 GCA_964485745.1 uncultured bacterium | reverse complement strand
AATTTCGATATTGATGACCAGATCATGGCTAAACTACAAGGAAATGCCTAATGGCGGTGGCGCCTCGCATCATTGGTTTGGATCATGGGATTCTCCATACCGGTTATGGAATATTGAGTAAAGAGCAACTGAAAATCAACTGTCTGGGATGGGGCACGATTGATACCTCACCCAATTGGGATTTTCCCCAACGATTGCAGAAAATCTATCAGGAGTTATTAACAGTGATATCGCGCTGGCAGCCACAGGAGATGGCGGTCGAAGCAGCCATTTATGCGCAGAACGTCAAAACTGCCTTATTGATGGGACAAGCCCGCGGCGTAGCCCTCTTAGCCGGGATCAACTCCGGTTTGAAAATTTTTGAATATTCACCCAAAAAGATCAAATCTGCCGTTGTTGGTTACGGTTCGGCAACCAAGGAGCAGGTGCGTTTTATGATTATCCGCCTGTTAAATCTGCCAGAAAAAGAGATCCCGCTGGATGCCTCCGATGCGCTGGCAGCCGGTTATTGTCATTTAAATCAAACGGTATTCATGGGTTGACGATGTTTGCTTATTTAAAAGGAATTCTGGTTCAGAAAAGTCCAACCTCAATTACCCTTGATGTCAATGGGATTGGTTATCAACTGGCAATTCCCTTATCAACTTTTGAGAAATTGCCGCTTCTGAACCAACCTGTCAAGCTATTGACCTATTTTCAAGTTCGGGAAGATCTCCAGGCACTTTACGGATTTTACTCCCAGGAAGAAAAGGACCTGTTCCTGAAACTGATCAATGTGACCGGTATTGGTCCGAAGATGGCAGTTACGATTCTGAGCGGCGCCAGTCCCGATCAATTCAGGAGTCGAATAATCGCTGGTGATGTCAAGGCTTTGACGCTGATACCTGGGATCGGTTTGAAGACGGCGCAGCGGATTATTGTGGAATTACGTGAAAAACTGATTGGAGATGACGTCAAAATTCCCGAAGATATGGTGTCAATGTTTGAGACCGGCTATAATGATGAAGCTCTGAAAGCACTAATCTCCCTGGGATATCGGCGCAGCGAGGCGCTGAACTCGATCAAGCGCGCCACCCAGGAATTAGGACCGAGTGCGCCGGTGGAAAAGATTATCAAAGTAGCTTTAAATAAAATGTAACTCAGGTAGCACTATGGAACCAATCCTGAAAAAGACGCCCTTTTATGCAAAGCATGTTGCCCTGGGGGCGCGGATTATACCCTTTGCCGGATTTCTAATGCCGATTCAGTATGGCGGGATCATCCAGGAACATTTAACCGTGCGCAATGCAGTCGGAGTTTTTGATGTAACCCATATGGGCGAGTTTATCATTCAGGGACCTGAAGCGGAGAAATTTCTTAACCTGATGACGATTAATGATGTGACTCAGCTGGCAGTTGGGCAGGTGCAGTATTCGGCGATGTGCTATCCTGATGGTGGGATTGTAGATGACCTCCTGGTTTATCGCTTTGCTGACCATTATCTGGTGGTGGTCAATGCTGCCAATTTAGATAAGGATTTCGATTGGCTGCAGCAGCATTTAATTCCGGGAGTGGAATTGAGTAATATCTCCGATAACACGGCACTACTGGCGATCCAGGGACCCAATTCGCTCGCGGTTTTGCAGCAGTTAACTAAGGTGGATTTACAGAGTATACCCTATTATCATTTTACTACCGGCGAGTTAGCCGGCATTGAGATGATTATTTCCCGAACCGGATACACCGGCGAAAGGGGCTTTGAACTTTACCATCAGCCGGCTCAAAGCCTGCAGTTGTGGGAGGCAATTTTCCAGGCAGGCAAGGATTTTGGGATTCAACCGGTTGGCTTGGGCGCCCGCGATACTCTGCGGTTAGAGATGAAATATTGTCTCTATGGCAATGATATTGATCAGACGACCAATCCATTAGAGGCCGGACTGGGATGGATTACGAAACTTTCCAAGAATGATTTTATTGGAAAGGCGGCTTTGCTAAAAATCAAAGAGCAGGGTGTCGCACGCAAACTGATTGCTTTTGAGATGGTCGAGCGGGCGATTCCCCGCCATGGGTGTTTGATCTGGGTTAATGATCGGCAAGTCGGAATTGTAACTAGTGGAACCCAGTCACCATCGTTAAGTAAAGGCATCGGGCTGGGCTATCTAACAAGTCAATATACCTCAATTGGTACCGAGATTTTAATTGATATCAGAGGGAAAAAGGTGAAGGCTAAAGTCATTAAACCGCCCTTTGTACCTTCACATACGTTATGAGTGTAAAGCGGCGCGAAATAATTGGCTTACTATTAATTGGACTGGGAATCCTGGTGTTTCTCAGTTTGATTTCCTATAATTCCCAGGAAGAGCCAACCATTTCGAAAAATGTAGTCATTAGCAATTGGATGGGAATTTTAGGCGTATTTATTTCGCACTATCTAATCAAATTTACCCTCGGTGCCGCGGCTTTTATTGTACCGGTACTGCTAATGCTCTGGGGCTGGTGGCTCTTCGCCCGCCGTAATTTTCCGGTACTGATGCGATTTACGGTGTATGTTGCTTTATTATCACTTATTGTCTCGACCGCGTTGGCTTTGCCGGCAGTGAAACAGCAAATCAGCAGTGCAATTGGATTTCGCTACAGCGGCTATTTGGGTGGTATTCTGGCTAAAACTTTAGTGGATTTTTTGGGCTTTTATGGGGCAGTGATTTTTCTGGGTATTTTAGCACTGGTGACGATTCGCGGTTATTTCTCCTGGAGTTTCTATGGTCCGCTTGATCGGTTGCTGAATCTCCTGCGGGGGAGGAAGGAGCGTCCGAAAAAGATCATATTGGA
>CAZAKO010000079.1:3992-5714 GCA_964485745.1 uncultured bacterium | reverse complement strand
CGTTATGAAATCGAGCCGGCTACCGGTGTGCGGGTCAACCGCATTGCGGCCCTGGCAGATGATTTAGCCCGGATTCTGTCCGCTAAACGCATCCGGATCGTAGCTCCGATACCGGGTAAATCGGTAGTAGGAGTCGAGATTCCCAATCGGCACCCTTCTTTGGTTTATTTGAAGAGTATTGTGGGTTCGAAACATTTTGCTTCCTCGACCTCCAAATTGGAAATTGCCCTGGGAAAGACTACCGCCGGAGAGGTCTACACACTGGATTTGGCAAAATTGCCGCACCTGCTGATTGCCGGTGCCACCGGATCGGGTAAGAGTGTCTGTATCAATACCATTATCACCAGTATTTTATACCGGGCAAAACCGGACGAGGTCAAGTTTGTCCTAATTGATCCTAAAAAATTAGAGTTGTCAGTCTACCGGGCATTGGAGCAGTACCATCTGATCACCTCGGAAGATTTGGACGAATATGTCATCACCCGGGCGGAAAATGCGATTATTGCGCTACGTTCGGTGGAGTCCGAAATGGAGCGCCGCTATGAAATTTTAGCAGATGCGACCGTGCGCAATATTGCCGAATACAATACCAAAGTACTTAGCGGCGAGTTGGATCAGGAATTTTTACCTTATCTCGTGATTGTAATTGACGAACTGGCTGATTTGATGTTGATCTCGGCTAAGGAGGTGGAGGAACCAATTACCCGATTGGCGCAGATGGCTCGAGCGGTCGGCATCCACCTGATCATTGCGACCCAGCGCCCCTCGGTAGATGTGATTACCGGCGTGATCAAAGCCAATTTTCCAACCCGGATTGCCTTTCAAGTGGCATCGAAGGTTGATTCGCGCACAATCCTCGATTACAATGGTGCCGAGAAGCTCCTTGGACGGGGAGATATGCTCTTAACTACGCCGCAAAATCCGGAACCGCAGCGCATTCACGGTGCTTATATCAGCCTCGAAGAACTCGAAAAGGTCTTGGAGCATATTCAGAACCAGCCAAAGCCAGCCGAAGTTGAACTACCTTCGGTGCAGGAGAATAAACCTGAAGACTATCCCGGAGCGGCTAATGGCGAACGAGATCCCCTGTTTTACGAAGCCCTGCGTCTTGTAGTGATGCATCAGCAGGGTTCTATTTCCCTCTTGCAACGCCGCTTGCGCGTCGGTTATTCCCGTGCCGCCCGTTTGATTGATGAGCTTGAGGCGGCTGGGATTGTCGGACCTTTTACTGGTAGTAAAGCGCGCGAGGTGCTCGTGGATGAGAACTATCTGGAAAACCTGGACACCGAGCGTAGCGAGGAATAAGTAAAACTAAATATACCGGCTTTTAATATTACCAATACCCGGTAAAGCCTGGGTAAAAAATATGATGAGTAAACAAATAATTACCTTTTTACTGATTACGATTTATTGCATAGTTGGCAAGGCAGCCGAAAGCCCAGCCAAAGAGCTGCTTGAGCAACTTTCCAGCAGCTATCTGCAATTGGTTCCCTTTAAGTTGAATTTTGAACTGATTAATTATCGTGACCAGGAGAATTATCAATCGCTAATAGGTACCTATTATATGGCGAATGTTAATCAGTTCCGGGTTGATTTTGCCGAACAGGAGATTATCTTCGATGGTCAATGGCTCTGGAGTCATGATCGGACTAACAATCAAGTAGTAGTAGAAACACTGGATCCTCAGTCCAGTCTGACTTTTATTTTTAATCTGCTGAATGG
>CAZAKO010000079.1:0-3892 GCA_964485745.1 uncultured bacterium | reverse complement strand
TGATTGGTTTGGTTATCAGTGGAATGGGTCTGTACCTTGGCTTTCGCAAATTTGAAATGGCTGATTTCTTTGCGGCACTGAAGCAAACTCATTTGGGATTGTTTTTGTTAGCGATGCTGGTCATGGTTTTTAATGTTTATCTGCGGGCGATCCGCTGGCGCTATTTGGTGCTGCCGTTGCAGCAAATTCCGTTAAAGCATCTCTTTGGCACCGAAATGATTTGTTACTTTGGCAACAATGTTTTTCCGTTGCGCTTGGGTGAGGTGCTGCGAGCTTATTCGCTGAGCAAAATTAGTTCGCTCTCGGCGATTTCGGTTTTTGGTACGATTGTCGTTGAGCGTTTACTCGATGTGGTCTTTTTTTTAATTGTGATGGTCGTGGCGGTTTTATTCTATCCCACGATGCCCAATTTTATTAAGTGGAGTGGGGTAGTAGCCGGATTGGTTTTGTTCATTTTTATCGCTTTCTATCTTTTATTGCAGTGGCAGCAGGCAGCGCTCAAGAAATATTTCAATCACAAGTTAGCCGCTAACCGATTTCATCAACTATTTGTTCCGCTGCGCCTGTTTTTACAGGGAATCCGAACCTTCCGCAATACGCCTCACCGGTTATTGATTATATTCTGGACGGTGGTGATCTGGTTAATGAGTATTTTTGTTTACTGGTTGATTGGTACCTCGCTGCAGGTTTTTTTCTCAATTCAAAACCTTTTATTGATTTTTATCGTAACTTCTGTTATCATATCAGTACCCTCGGCACCGGGATATGTAGGAACGTACCATGCCGGGGCGATTGCGATGTTAGTTTATTTGGGGTATGAATTGACTCAGGCTCAGGTAATTGCCGTGATTTTACATGCAGTGGGTTTTATCGCGCTGACGCTGGTTGGTTTAATCTATTTTCTCAAATACCAGATGCATGTGGAAGCTACAGCCCTCGAAAAATTACCGATTGAGAACGATTATTAATGAAGAGGAATAAATGCAGGAAATAAATAGTCAGAGACAAAGTGACTTCCAGGAGAAGGAAGTGTCCCTGCAAGATTATCTGCGGATTATCTACCGCGGTCGCTGGATCATTCTGATCTCGTTTATTTTGATAATGGTGGGAACAGTTTACTTTACCTTTACTGCTCCCCCGGTTTATGAGTCTTCGACTCTTATAATGCTTGCCGGTCGTCAAGGACAGACCCAGGGATTGTTTCAGAATCCCTTTGGGGTCGGCAATTACATGAAAGTCAATAACGAGATTGAGGTACTGAAGAGCAACTATTTAGCCCGGCGGGTTGTCAGACGCTTGAAATCTTCGCCGTATGCCGATAGTCTCTACATCCTCGGCAGTCGTCAATATCCCAAGAAAGGGATCAGCTTGTCAGATATTATAAGTGGGGTAACTACGGGGATCAAAACGTTATTGATAAAAAAAGAAGAGAGTGGAGAAGCGACAGCTGATTCGCTGGATCGGGCAATCGTGCGCAGTATAAAAGAATCAATGAAAATCGAACCAATTCGTGAAACCGAAGCCATCCGCCTGACGGTAACCTCCAACGCTGCCTTTGAGGCAGCATATCTGGCGAATATCATTGCCGATGAATATTTCAATTTAGATCAGGAGTATAACCTCGGCGAGGTCGTCGAGCTCAAGGATTTTCTGGAAGAGCAGTTGGAGAGTATTGAAGAGGATTTGACCAGATCGGAAGAGGCACTACGCGAATTTCAGGAAAAGGCGGGGGTTTATGTGCTGGATGAAACGGCCCAGACCCTAATTGACCAACTATCCACTTTTGAGGCAACCTATTATACCTCACTAGCGGATCTTCAGGTTGCCCGGCAGAAATTGGATAATCAGCAGAAGATGCTTAATGAGCGCGAAAAGTGGATTGTAGATGAGGCGATGAACACCACCAATCCGCTGATTAACCAGCTGCGTCAAGCCATTGCCGAGATGGAAGCCGAGAAAATAACGGCGATGACCGTACAGGGTTATAAGCCTACCAGTGATCCAATCAAAGTCATGGATTCCCGGATCGACGAACTCAAAACCCGTTTGTTTAAGGAAGCGCAGAATCTTACCAGCTTAGGCTTATCACCACAGGAGCAATCGCAGATATCGCTCGATTTAATGAAGCAGGTGCTTTTTAATAATGTCGAGGTTATTGCCTTAGAGGCGAAGAGTAAGGAATATAAGCAGCTGGTTGATCAATACTCCAATAAGTTAAATCAATTGCCTGAACGGAGTCTGCAATTTGCGCGGCTCGATCGTGAGCGCCAGGTCAATGAAAAATATTACATCCTGATGAAAACCAAATATCAGGAATCGCGCATTACCGAAGCCAGCAAGATCAGCAACATCCGGATTGTTGATCCGGCGATCCCAGCTGAAAGACCGGTTAAACCCAAGAAAAAGATGAATCTGCTACTTGGTATTTTCTTGGGTTTGGGCGTCGGATTTGGGATTGCTTTCGTTAAAGAATATTTTGATCATTCGGTCCGCAGTATCGAGGATATGCAGAAATTAGGATTGACAGCAATCTCAATTGTGCCAACAATTGATATCAAAAGTGCGATGCAAAAAACCCAGAAAGTGGGTCGGCTCGATGAGGGGGAATACGCCCTGAAATCACGCTTGATTTCGCATTATGATCCTAAATCCACGGTTGCCGAGGCATACCGCTCGCTGCGCACCAACATTCAGTTTATGAATCCGGATCACCCGCTGCATAGCCTGGTTGTCTCCAGCGCCGGTCCCGGCGATGGTAAGTCAACGACCGTTGTCAACATTGCTATTACCTTCGCCAATCTTAACAAGAAGGTGCTGCTGATTGATGGTGATTTACGTAAGCCGATTTTGCATAAAGTTTTTGATGTTCCGCGGCAGCCGGGATTGACCCATCGGCTTGTTCAGGACCTCAATGACGGTGATGTTATCCGCGAGACGCAGATCGAGAATCTGTATCTGGTGACCTGTGGTGAGGTGCCGCCTAATCCCTCGGAGCTATTGGCATCACAAAAATTGAAGGATTTCGTCAAGCGGATGGAGCAGGATTTTGATATGATATTTGTTGATTCGCCGCCGATTATTGCGGTTACCGATGCCAGTATTCTAGCGAAGATCACTGATGCTATTTTATTAGTGGTGAAAGCCGGAAACACCGATCAACGGATTCTGAAACGTTCGATGGAGCTTTTATCCCAGGTGAAGACTAACCTGATTGGTGCGGTGTTGAACGGCGTCAGTATCTCTACTGGCTATGATTCCTATTACTATTATTATCACTATTACTATTACTATGCCGAATCCGGTGAGAAAAAGAAAAAATCCCGCCGTGAACGCCATAAACGCTCCCGAATTCTGGAAAAGCTTAAAGGGTAAGGCGCAGCTCGCTAAAACAGTTTTTAGCGATGAATTGCTTTTAAATGTCGCATAATAAATTAGCCTTCAATCAGATTTATCAGATGGATTGCCTGGCAGGTATGGCGGCATTGGATCCGGGGGTAGTGGATTTAATTATTACCGATCCACCGTTTGCCATTGATTTTAAAGCTAAACGAGCAAATTATCATCGTCGGGTAGAACGGGTGCTGGAGGGCTATCAAGAGATTGATCGTCCAGACTATGAAAATTTTACCCAACAGTGGCTGAAGGCGGCTGATCGCATTCTGAAAGATACCGGCAGCATGTATGTCTTCTCCGGTTGGAATCAGTTGCGGATTGTTTTAAATGCCCTGAACCAGGTTGGCTTTGTGCTCGTCAATCACCTGATCTGGAAGTATCAATTTGGAGTTGTTACCCAGCGCAAATTTGTGACCTCGCACTATCATTGTCTGTATGTTTGTAAGAACGCTAAGTTACGCCGCTTCTACCCCTTTGCCCGTTATAATAAGGATGCCCG
>CAZAKO010000078.1:0-8790 GCA_964485745.1 uncultured bacterium | reverse complement strand
ATTTTGGCTTTTTCACAAGCCTCTTTCAGCCGCTGCATCGCCATTGGGTCTTTCTTCAGATCAATGCCCTCTTTTTTTTGAAATTCGCTGATTAGCCATTCGATAATCCGTTGATCTAAGTCGTCACCTCCGAGATGCGTATCGCCGTTGGTAGATTTGACTTCGAAAACTCCGTCGCCGATCTCCAAAATCGAGATATCAAAAGTACCCCCACCCAAATCGTATACAGCAATTTTTTCATCCTTTTTCTTGTCCAGACCGTACGCCAAAGCTGCGGCGGTGGGTTCATTAATAATGCGTTTGACATCCAGACCGGAGATTTTCCCGGCATCTTTAGTAGCCTGACGCTGGGCGTCATTAAAATAAGCCGGAACGGTGATTACGGCTTCGGTGATTTTTTCACCTAATTTTTCCTCGGCTGTCTGTCTCATCTTCTGCAAAATCATGGCGCTAATTTCCGGCGGTGAATAGTCCCGATCACCAATTCGTACCCGCACATCGCTATTGGGACCTTGGACAACCTTGAAAGGGACTTCTTGTTTTTCACGGTTGACCTCATTATAGAGCCGACCCATAAAACGTTTAATTGAGTAGACTGCCCGGTCATGATTGATCACAATCTGGCGTTTAGCCGTGTCTCCGACAACCCGCTCGCCATCTTTCTTGAATACCACAACCGATGGAGTAATTGGACGACCTTCCGAATTTTCCAAAACTCGTGGTTTGCCGGCATCCATTACCGCCACACAGGAGTTGGTTGTTCCCAGATCAATTCCGATTATTTTACCCATCTTGATCTCCTTGTTCGCCCTTTTTATCGGGCTGTTTAGGTTTTATTTATTTCAAAAGACGGATTAAAAGTGACAAATGCTATGCCATAAATTTACTCGGACATATCGGCGCAGGGTTATCTATTATTTTTTAATTTGTTAGTTAAATCGGAAATATTGTCGGAAGGTCGGCAGAAGTTGTTATTCTTTAACGGTAACGGGTTTACTTGCTACGGATTGAAGATGAGCTTGCCAGAAGCATAATTTTTTGTTTTTTACTCTTAATTCGATGGGATAACCTTTAGTCAGCAAACCTTCTAATATTTTTTCGGCAATCTGGTCTTCAATCATGGTTTGAATTGCCCGCCGCAGCGGACGGGCACCGTACTGCGGTTTGTAGCCCTCTTCGAAAATGAGCTCCTTGACCTGTTTACTGATTTTCAATTCGGTATTAGAGCGGCTGAGATTTTCGGCAACCTCATGTAATTGCAAATCAATGATCTTGAGTACATCGTTGCGGGACAGCGAGTGAAATACGATTGGATCATCAATGCGGTTGATAAATTCCGGATTGAATAGTTTATGAGCTTCTTCGATCATTTTCTTTTTCATGGTTTCGTAGTCGCTCTCTGTGTCCGATTTAGAGAAGCCAAATCCGCTGCCCTGGATCGTACGTAATCCGATATTCGTGGTCATAATAATAATGGTGTTTTTAAAATCCACTTTGCGCCCGAAACTATCCGTGAGAACCCCATCATCGAAAATCTGGAGTAAGATATTAAATACGTCACTATGAGCCTTTTCGATTTCATCGAAGAGCACAACCGAATAAGGATGCCGTCGGACTCGTTCGGTCAGAGTACCACCCTCTTCATAGCCCACATATCCTGGCGGAGCCCCAATCAATCTCGAAACGGCGAATTTTTCCATATATTCGGACATATCAATTTTAATCAAAGCATCCTTGCTATTGAAAATGAACTGAGCAATGACTTTGGCAAGTTCAGTTTTTCCGACACCCGTAGGACCCATAAACAGGAAACTGCCAATCGGGCGTTTGGGATCTTTCAGCCCGGCGCGAGCGCGGCGTAAAGAGCTGGCAATTGTCCGAATGGCGTCATTCTGTCCGATAATATGTTTTTTGAGCTGCGACTCCATCTCAACTAATTTTTTATTTTCCGATTCGGCAATGCGGTTAATCGGGATTCCAGTCATCATTGCGACAACATCTGCAATATCATCTTCGGTGACGGTGATAATTGAGGAGGCGGTATCTGCCTCCCATTTATCGTAAGTACCTTTAATCTTTTGGCGCAGCTTCCGCTCCTGGTCGCGTAATTTGGCTGCCTCTTCGAATCGCTGTTCCCGCACCGCAGTCTCTTTTTCCTGCTTGGTTTTCTCGACCATCTCTTCCATTTCCATGATTCCTTTTGGAACGTCTATATTTCGGAGATGGACGCGTGAACCGGCTTCATCCAGGACATCAATTGCCTTATCGGGCATAAACTTATCGGTAATATAGCGGTCACTTAATTCGACGGCTGCAATCAGAGCCTGCGTGCTATACTTTACTCGATGATGCTCTTCATAGTGAATCTGCAAACCTTTGAGAATTTCCAGCGTCTCGTCTTTTTGCGGCGGATTGACAATGATTTTCTGGAAGCGTCTTTCAAGCGCGCCGTCCTTCTCAATTACTTTGCGGTACTCATCTAAGGTCGTGGCACCAATGCACTGAATATCGCCCCTTGCCAGCGCCGGTTTGAACATGTTGGAAGCGTCGAGGGAGCCGGATGCACCACCGGCACCAACGATCGTGTGGAGCTCATCAATAAACAGAATAATGTCATCCGAATTTTCCAGTTCCTGCATGATCGTTTTCATCCGTTCTTCAAATTGACCGCGGTATTTCGTACCGGCAACAATCGAGGCGAGGTCTAAGTCAATGATCCGTTTGTTATATAAGAGTCTGGGTACTTTTTTCTGGATTATGCGAATTGCCAAACCTTCTGCAATCGCCGTTTTCCCGACACCCGGTTCACCAATCAGAACTGGATTATTCTTTTTTCGGCGGGATAAAATCTGGGCTACGCGCTCAATCTCTTTTTCACGTCCGATGACCGGATCAAGTTGATTATTCCGGGCTTTTTCGGTGATGTCTCGAGAAAAATGATCGAGTGCCGGTGTCTTGCTGGGTCGTTTTTTAGTTGGTTTTGGCTTATCTAAATAAGCCGAACTGCTGAGTTCTTCACGAAATAAATTATAGTCCAGCCCAAAAGATGCCAGAATCTTGTAGCCGATTCCATCACCCTGTTTGAGAATGGCAAGTACAATATGCGCATCAGTAATTTCTGAGACGTTTAACTGCTGGGCTTCGTAGTAGGTGTCGCGTAAGATCTGTTCTGCACGCTTGGTCATGGGGAGGCGACCGATTAACAGGGTCTCACTGGGACTGGGAACCACATCTTCGATACTTTTAATGACTTCTTCTATGTCGATGTCTAAGTGAATTAGAATATTGTTGGTATGGCTATCGGGATAGCTCAAAATTGCCAGCAGCAGATGTTCAGAATCCACGTGATTGTGGCCTAAACGATTCGCCTGGTCGCGGGCGTCCTTGATAATCTGCTGGATTAATTTCGAAAACTCGTCTTTCATGGCTAACCCTTACTCACGATTGAATATATAACAGGTTGGAGCCTAAAGTCAATTAAACTTTTTTAGCGGAACCGGGTCTTGCCGGCACTCAGCTGCAATACGCGGTGGGATTTGGCAGCGATTTCGGCGTTGTGAGTAGCAATTATAAATGTCCGTTTGAATTGCCGATTCAGCTCCAGAATCAGATTAATCAGCATTGCGCTATTTTGAATATCCAGATTTCCCGATGGTTCATCGGCAAGGACAACAAGCGGGTCATTGATTAAAGCCCGGGCAACGGCGACCCGCTGACGTTCGCCGCCTGACAGCGCCGCAGGCCGATGATGAAGACGATGTCCTACACCAACTTTTTCTAATAGCTCGATGGCTTTTGCTCTGGCTGCCTCGGTATTCGATTCGTAAATAATCGAGGGTAGCATGACATTTTCCAGGGCGGTGAACTCCGGCAGCAGGTGGTGAAATTGAAAAACGAATCCAATGGTTTTATTGCGAAATTGAGCTAACTCTTTCTCTGGTAGAGCGAAGGGGTTGACTTCCTGATAAAACACCGCGCCGCTATCGGGAAAATCAAGGGTGCCCAAAAGATTAAGCAGGGTAGATTTACCAACTCCCGAGGGTCCCATGATTGTCACAACTTCTCCGGGATTAACTAAGAACGAGATTTCTTTCAAAACCGGAACCTCGGTGCCGTCGTTATAATAGGATTTTGAGAGTTCCTTTACGGTTAAGATCGGATTTTCATCATTTTTCATATTGGATTGCCTCTAAAGGAGTGAGTTTACTGATCCGCCAGCTGGGGTAGAGAGTACCGGCAAAAATTAAAATTAATCCAGCAGCTGCAATTGCCAGAATGTCCAGCGCGTGAACTTCCATCGGGAGATAGGGAATAATATAAACAGCAGGCAGTGGAATAAACCGCAAATTAATTTGCAGCAGGCAAAATACCATTGCTAAGATCAGACCAATCACCAGACCAATACCGCCGGTAATAAATCCTAATCTCAAAAAAATACCTTGAATGTGTGTGGAGTTCATTCCGAGGGTCTGGAGCATACCGATTTCTCTGATTTTTTCCATGATCAACATAATCAGCGAGCTGGACAAATTGAAAATGGCAATGAGAATGATGAAAGCTAATGCCAGAAAACTGCCGTACTTCTCGAGTCTCATTGCGCCAAACAAATCCTGGTGAAGCTCTTCCCAACTCGAAATCGAAAACCGCGAACCCAGGTTAGCTTGAAGATAGGCCTTGATTTCGCCGCTGTTTTTGTATTTATTGAATCGAATATCAATTCCTGAATACAAACCTTCCATTTTGAAAATTTTCTGCGCCTGAGAGATTTCCACAAAAGCCAGATTTTCATCATAATCGAATAAATCTAATTTAAATACTCCACTGAGGACAAACTGACCGACATAAGGAATACTGAGCGAACTCCTGATATCCAACGGATTAATCACATTGACGGTATCGCCTAAAAAAAGCCCCATCTTATCAGCCAGACGGTAACCGACAACTATCCCAGGCAGATCGGAAGTTGGTGCTACAAAACTATTATTGCCGCGGATTATGGCTTGTGGTAAGACAATCTTGGTTGAAAAAATTGTTGAGTCAACACCTTTCAGCCGGACAACTGCATCGGTACCAATTGTGGAAAGGACCGATTTTTTGGTAACGAAGGGGTAAATTACATTCACATTTCTTCCTTGGAGCAGGGTTTTAACCTGGGCAATCTGGATGTCAGTTAATTCTTTTCCGGTAATGCGAATGTGTGATTCGAAATCTATGACTCGTGAAGAAATTTCCGATTCAAATCCATTTAGGATACTTAAAGTAATAAGCAGTGTAAAAGCACCCAACGCAATTCCGGCGATCGAAATATATGAAGTAAAAGAAATCAGTCCGGTCTGTTTTTTCGACTTGAAATAGCGCAAAGAGATCCAGGTTAAGATTGATCTACTCATAGCGAATTGCCTCGGCCGGTGCCAGCCGGATGGCTTTGGTTGAAGGATAGATCGTCGCTAAGATGGAACAAATAATTGCCAGACCGCCAATGATTAAAAAATAGCTTAGTTCTAATTGAATTGGCAGCTGGCTCATGAAATAGACATCTTCCGGGATTGAGATCAGATTAAACCGAATTTGAATCCAGGCGAGAATCCCGGCTAATAAAAATCCAAGTAAGGTGCCCGCAACTCCAATAATCGCGCCCTCGATCAGAAAAATCCTGCCCGTCTGCCGGTGACTGACTCCCATGCTTTTTAATACTCCAATATCTCTGGTTTTCTCGATGACAATCATCATCAGCGAACTGACGATATTGAAGATTGCCACCAGAGCGATTAAACCAAAAATGATCAAAATTGGCAGGCGTTGAATCCGCAACCATTCGAAGAGATTATAGTGCAGATCAAGCCAGCTCAGCGCATGATACGGGTATCCCAGCGTTGAGTTAATCTGTGCGGTGATCCTGGCGGCATCATAGGGATCGTTGAGGATGATCTGAAAACCAGAAAATTGGTCGCCAAGATCATATAATTTTTGAGCGGCTTCGAGGCTGGTGTAGATAAAAATGTCATCATAGTCGGCTATGCCCGATTCGTAAATGCCGGTAATCGTAAAACTGCCGATTCGCGGGCGATTGGTGAATTCATTAACCGATTGCAAAACAAAAAGGTAAACCTGGTTGCCCAACTGCGCACCCAAATAATTGGCTAATTTTTGGCCGATGATGATCCCGTCGTGATTGTCCTTTGTATGAAAAGTCAGTTGACCACTTTTCAAAAAACGGTCAAGATTAAGAGTTTTAGTCAGGTCTGCGGCGTTTAATGCCTCCAAAACCACCCCGTCAGTTTCGCCTTTATAGCGAATCATTACCGGGTTATGAATGTAACGAACGACATGGCGGACACCGGGAATCGTCTGGAGATAATCACTAATATTTCCGGTTGATTCGAAAGTTTCGTTGTTTAACAATCTCAAGCGGATATGAGCGTCAAAACCGATCAGTTTTTCTTTGAGTACCTTTTCAAAGCCATTTAAAATGGAGATGGTTATGATTAATGCTGCGACTCCAACCGCTAATCCGATGGTTGAAATAATACTGATGAAGGAGATATAGCCAATTTTGTGGTGGTGAAAAAGATGACGTCGGGCAATGAAGAAAGGTAAAGCCATGACGGTTTTGCCGTTAAGTGCGCAGCTGCGGAAAGAGAATTACATCCTTGAGCGACCGCTGGTTGGTAAACAGCATCACGACGCGGTCTATGCCGATTCCGACGCCGCCGGTGGGCGGCATACCGTATTCCATCGCCGTGACGAAGTCCTCATCCATTGTCTGGGCTTCTTCGTCGCCGAGTTCGCGTAACTTGTTCTGATTCTCAAATCGCTCCCGCTGATCAAAAGGATCGTTCAATTCACTGAAGGCATTGGCGAATTCCTGACCGGCAATATACAACTCGAAGCGTTCGACAAGGTCTTGACTGCCATCGCGTTTACTTTTTGCCAGAGGTGAAATTGCCTTAGGATAATCCATTACAAAAGTGGGCTGAATTAGATTTACGGCAACAAAGTTGTCGAACAGCAGTTCGATCAGTTTACCATATCCCGTTTTGGATTCAACCTCGAGCCCCTTTTGCTGGCACAGTTTGACCAATTCAGACTCGTTGAATTCACGGATGTCGGTGCCGACATTTTCCTTGATTAGATCAAACATCCCCTGCCGCTTAAAGGGTTGATTAAAATCTATCGGATGATCACCAAAATTGAAGGTAGACTGGCCAAGTTTGCTAACCAGAAAATGGAAATATTTTTCCACCAGATCCATTAAATAAAAATAATCCACATAAGTCTGATAAAATTCCAGAGCGGTGAATTCAGGATTATGGTTGCGATCAATTCCCTCATTCCGAAAATTCTTGGCGATTTCATAAACCTTCTCGAATCCGCCGATGATCAGCCGTTTGAGGTATAATTCATCGGCAATCCGCAGATAAAATTCACGATCGAGGGCATTATAATAGGTTTTAAATGGTTTGGCAAAAGCCCCACCGTAGTTAGGCTGGAGAATTGGGGTTTCGACCTCGAGGAATCCCCGTTTATTGAGAAAATCGCGTGTCCATTGGATGATTTTACTCCGCAACTTAAATATTTCCTTAACCTCAGGATTGACAATCAGGTCAAGGTAGCGTTGCCGGTAGCGCTGCTCCTTATCACTGAAAGCGTCGAATATAATCCCGTCTTTTTCCTTGACAATCGGGATTGGACGGACGTTTTTCGAAAGGAGCTGCAGTTCCTCGGCAAATAGGGTAATTTCACCGGTGCGGGTTTTAAATATTTTGCCATTTACGCCGATAATATCGCCAATGTCAAGCAAGCCGAATAGTTCGTAAACTCGGGTCCCAATTTTATTTTCTTGAATATAAAGTTGCAATTTTCCGCTTTCATCCTGAATGTGACAGAAACTTGCCCGTCCCATTTTGCGAATTGTCATGATTCTGCCAGCTACACTGAGGGGTACATTTTCGGCTAATTGGGAGTAATTCTTGACAATCTGGCGGCAAGTATGACTTGGTGAAAAGTTATAAGGGTAAGGTTCGAATCCCAGATCCCTGATTTTGGTTAATTTTTCCTGCCGGATTTTCAAAATTTCACTTAATGATTTACCGATATGCTGTTCTTCCGAGTTCACTGTTTCTTTTTCTCCTCAATGGTTTGATAGGCTAAATAGGCTCTCAAGAAACCATCAATATCGCCATCCATGACTGCTTGAATGTTGCTGTCCTCATATTTTGTACGGTGATCTTTGACTAAAGTGTAAGGTTGAAAGACATACGAACGGATTTGGTTACCCCAGGAGATGCCCTTTTTATTTTTTTCGATGGCTGATTTTTCTTGCTCTAATTCCTCTTTTTTCAACTGATAGAGTCGAGCTCTCAGAATTTTCATGGCTGAGGCTTTGTTTTTATACTGGGAGCGTTCATTCTGACACTGGACAACTATTCCGGTAGGTAGATGAGTAATCCGGATTGCCGAATCGGTTTTATTGACGTGCTGACCTCCGGCTCCACTGGCTCGAAAAGTATCTATGCGCAAATCATCGGGATTGATATCTATCTCAATATTCTCCTCGACGTCGGGATAGACGAAAACTGCCGCAAATGAGGTGTGTCGGCGGTGGTTAGCATCAAAAGGGGAGAGGCGAACAAGCCGATGGATACCGGCTTCGGATTTCAAATAGCCATAGGCATAATTACCCTTAATCTCAACCGTTACATCCTTGATTCCCGCCTCTTCGCCAGCAATCAGATCAATTACTCGAGCTTCCATGCCCGAACGTTCAAACCAGCGCATGTACATTCTGAG
>CAZAKO010000077.1:0-8941 GCA_964485745.1 uncultured bacterium | reverse complement strand
ATGCTTTTTACCCTGACGGTCATGATGTATTTCCATTATCTCATTTTCATGATTTTTCCCGGTGATGGACCGGTATTCGAACGTCCGCAGATTTTTACCCGGGGCGTTTTGTTTATTCCCGTATTGGACTTTATCTATAAATTTTTTGGTGAGCAGGGGGGTGGCGCTTTCCCCAGTACCCATGTGACGACTTCAGTTATTGTATTGCTTTATAGTTACGAATGTTTTAGGATCAGATCCTGGCCAATCAATCTAACGGTAATTGGCATCATCATCGCTACGGTCTATTGTAGTTATCACTACACCGTGGACGCAATTGCCGGGGTTGTCAGCGGCACATTATTTTATTTTATCGGGAAATACCTTTACTCTATTAGGGATCATCGTGCGGAGCTGCCCGCTGAATGACAATTTCTTGAATCAGGCGGCTGGTTGCCTTTGTCACGGTCAGTTCCAGGTTGGGCAGGCTTAATTTTTCGCCAGCCTTGGGGATACGTTTCAAATGATGAATAATACAACCGCCGATAGTCTCATAATCACCTTCCGGGATTTTGAGCTCAAAGTGTTCATTCAAATCCTCGACTGTCATGCGGCCATTTATAACAATTGAGCCATCTTTTTGTAAGGCATATAGTCGCTCTGGTGCGTCATATTCATCTTCAATGTTGCCCACGATTTCTTCGAGGATATCCTCTACCGTAATGATTCCTACAGCGCCACCGAATTCGTCAACGACTACGGCCATACTGCGACCGTTGTTTTGGAGGTTTTTCAGCAGCTCGGTGACTCCCATTGTCGGCGGAATGTAGTAAGCCGGGCGAATAAAAGGCTTAATTCGCTTCGTTAGCTTTTCCCCCAGGATGTCGAAACTAATCAGAATTCCAATAATTCGATCCACCCGGTTGTGATATATCGGTAAGCGGCGATGCTTTGTCTGGGTAAACTTATCGCAAGCCTCTTTAATGGTGGCTTGGTCACCGAGTGCCGTAACATCAATCAATGGGACCATAATTTCCCCTACTTCCGTTTCAGTGAAGTGCAGTAAGCGATTGATCATTTTTCTTTCGCTCGGTTTCACATCGCCTTTATCGTGTTTCATTTTCATCAGTAGCTTCAATTCCTCTTTGCTGATAATGCCGAGATTTTCCTTCAAGTTAGCGCCCCCGAATGACAAAGCAAGCAGAGCCGCCAATTTCGAGAATAACCACACCAGGGGAAAGAGCATTAGAGTAAATAGCCGCAGGACAAAGATGATGCGTGGTGCAATCCAATCGCTGAGCTGCTGAAAGATACTTTTAGGAACGATCTCGGCGAATACCAGATTGATGAAGGTCATAACAACAATGGCGGTTGGGACACCTAATCCGCCCAACCATAAGTAAAACTGCGAGGTTGCCAGAGTCGTCCCAGCGACGACACAAATGTTGGTACCCAGGAGAGTTGTCCCCAACATCCATTCCGGTTTCTTGAGCATCTCAATTATCTGTTGTGAAGGGCGATGGCCGGATTTGGCCAGATGACGGGCACGTAGCCGATCTACTGAGACCATGGCAATCTCGGCACCCGCGAAAAACGCTTGCCCAAGAATGCATAAAACGATTATACTGATTGTAGCCAGCTCAGACATCATATTTTCTTCACGATCAGGGTTTCAAGGCGATTGCCAATGACTTTTTCGACGGTGAAATTCAGGTTCAGGTAGTCAATTGAATTTTTGGGTTGGGGTAATTCGCCAAACAGTGTAAAAATGAATCCGCCGATTGTGTCAATCTCTTCGGAGACAATATCTGAGCCGATCAATTTGTTGAATTCATCCAGAGGCATAATCGCTTTTATGCGGAATAAATGTTCACCGAGTCGTTCATAGGGGACGTCATCTTGCTCATATTCATCGCTAATCTTGCCAAAGATCGCCTCGAGGAGATCTTCCATTGTAACCATGCCCTGGACCCCGCCGTATTCGTCTAATACAATCGCCATCGAAATTTTACGGAGTTGAAAGGTACGGAATAGCTCATCTGCCCGTTTGGTGATTGGTACATAATAGGGCTTGCGCAGGATTCTTTGCAGGATTTTTTCCGACTGTTCGGTTTTGGTTGGATCGAGACCAATCAGGTCTGTGGCAAATAAGATTCCAATGATATTGTCCCGATTGCCGCGATAGATTGGAACTTTAGAATAGTGTGCTTCTTTTATTTTATTGATCATCTCCGTTAACTGCATCTCGGCGGGCAAGTAGAACATGTTCACCCGGGGAGTCATCACGTCATCCATATGGGCATCACCGAAGTCGAATATCCGGTAGATGTAGTCCTTCTCCAGTGCAGCCAGAATGCCTTCCTTTTCCCCCTCGTCAACAATGGACTTGATCACGTCTTCATTCAGGATGCTGGGAGTACGTGAATTGCCCCGGATAAAGAGATTCACAATGCGGTCCGAGATAGCCCGGATGAACCAGCGGCAGGGAGTTATGATCTTTGAGAAAAGCGTCAAAGATGCCGCCACCAATAAAGAAAATTGCTCACTCCTCCTTATCGCAATGGTTTTTGGGGTAATTTCACCAAAAAGTAAAAGGATTGGTAACACAATCGCAATATTAATCCAGGGCACTTCGCGACCAACTATCTGGATGATAAGTACAGTAGCAATGGAGGTTAGCGCGGTATTGACAAATTGATTGCCAAGTAGAATTGAAATTATCAAGCGACGCGGCCGTTCCAGTAATCTTTCTACTTGACGCCCCCGTCGTTCATTAGTGATGATTAATTTTTCCAGCTGAATCCGGGAGAGGGAGAAGAGGGCAGTTTCGGAGCCAGAAAAATATCCGGAGAGGATTAATAAACCCAGCAACAGAATTATTTCGATAATCAATAAACTCACCGTGTAAATCTATCCTCGAATTCTGTCATTGTTGGTAATTTAATTTTTACACACTGTTTTCCAAAATCCGGTTAAGATGCGGTCATCAAATTCCTTGATTTTGAATCCACTAATGTTAAAATTTGAATCAAAATGATAGCGATCGATCACCATTTATCCAGAAGTTCAGCTGGACTGAGTAAGCGAAATTTTGCTTTCCGATCCGGAATTACCATTCTCAGCGCTCTCCTTATTTACCTTTTCATGACACACCTGTTTTCTAATCCGGTCGAGAAGGATGCTGGTAAGAAGCTTAATTCCGTTAATTTTATCCACTGGAATGATTTTCACAGTGCTAACCGCCCCTATATTGCCCGCTGGGGCAGGCATAGAGGCAGCTTGGTTGGGGGTTATGCAAACCTTGCGGGATATGTTGATTCGTTGCTCAAAATTTATCCGGAGGCAGTTTTGCTCAATGCTGGCGACGATTTTCAGGGGACGCCGATTTCGTCATTTACCAAGGGAATGTCGCAGATCTTAATTCTTAATCGAATCATGCCTACGGCTTTTACGATTGGGAATCATGAGTTTGATTACGGTTGGGATAATTTGACCAGTTGTATGCAGCACGCCCGTTTTCCGATTATCTCCTGCAATCTTTATGATTCGACCAAAGGGGGCTTGGCGGTTGAACCTTACATTATCGTTATGTCCAACAAAGTCCGAATCGGCGTAATTGGTTTGATCATGGAATCCCTCAGTTCTACCGTGATGCCACTTAATATGAAGGGCTTGGCGGCACTTGACCAGGTTGGTGCTATCCGGCAACAGCTGGATTTGCTCAAAAATAAAACCGATCTGATCGTTTTGCTCAGCCATAATGGTTTCGATGAAGATTCACTCTTAGCGCTGCAGTTAAGTGATGTGGACTTAATTTTTGGGGGACACTCGCATACAGTGCTCTTCCAACCGGTTAAGGTTAACAACATTTTAATCTGTCAGGCTGGCAGCCAGGGGCAATTCTTGGGGCATTTGCAAGTTACCGTTGATACTGAGAAAAAGATAGTCCGGGATTATCAGTATGAGCTAATCGAGAACGTGGTAGGGCAGGTTGTCCCAAATCCGGAAGTATCTCGGGTGGTTGACTCTTTGGAAGCAATCCTGGGAAGCGAAATGGACAAGGTTGTGGCAGAGCTCGTTTCACCCTGGGTTCGCAACAGCGATGGAGAATCTAACCTTGGTAACTGGATTTGTGATGCGCTCCGGGATTATTTCCAGACAGACCTAGCTTTGCATAACAGCGGGGGCATCCGCAAGGGAATGGATGCGGGACCGGTGAGGGTGCGTGATATCTGGGAGATAGCCCCTTTTGACAATACCATTGTTACCCTGCGGGTTACCGGTGATCAATTATTATCCCTGTTAGATTGGAGAATTAAGCATCCTCGGGATCTGCTACAGATTTCGGGAATCCGTTTGATCTATGATATAAGTGAACAAGTGCTTATTGCGGCAACTGTCGCGGGACAGCCAATTGATCCGCAACAGACCTACAGCATTGCGACAAATAATTATATTACTGCTAATTTAAAACGTTTTTTTGGTCTTGACCCCAGTGAGGTTAAAGTTGAGGACAGCGGTCTGATCTGTCGGGATGTTCTTGTAAAGGCAGCTGAGCAGCAGAAGCGGATTGACAGTAAGGTTGATGGCCGACTGGTGCTGCAATAGAATATGAAGGTTTTAGGAACCAATAAACTGATTGACTTTATCGTCTAAAAATAGTTACATTTGGCGGCTTTTTAAAGGGTGATTGGATCGGTTAACCGAGGGCACAAATCAGATTGTTCCCCAGCATTATATGATTCATGGTGGGTGTAGCTCAGTTGGTAGAGCGGCAGGTTGTGGCCCTGTTGGTCGCGGGTTCAAGTCCCGTCACTCACCCCTACTTTATCGGCGCCATCGTCTAGTGGTCAGGACATCACGCTTTCAATGTGGTAACCGGGGTTCAATTCCCCGTGGCGCTACTCCGCGGTCAGCCAATTGAGGACCTTGCGTTGAGGTTTGTTAAATTATTCCGATATTTATTGAATTAAAATTATTGTTGATAATTAGTCTAAAAGGGGTTATTATTTCTAAGGAAGTTGTGCCAATCTAAAATGTCGTTCAAAATTCTGCCATGAAAGCTCCCCTTTTAACGTGATTATACTGGCTCAAATAGTATCAGTCATTTTTCACCCTTTCGTTTTTGCGCCGCTTACTTTTCTGCTTTTCCTGATCCACTCTAACCATACTCTTTCGGTAAAAGTAGTGACTTTTACGATAGTTCTAATTTCGACGGTAGCCGTTCCGCTTAGTCACGTGCTTTATATGAAGAAGCGTGGTTTCACCGCCAGTGTTGATATTCCTGAAAGGGAGCGACGGATAGAACCTTTCATCTTGAGTATTTTGAACTATGTCATTGCTCTGCTAATCTTGTGGAAGCTGCAAGCTTCTCGTCCGATCCTGGTACTGATGTGGGCTTATGCCTTCAATACAGCCATTGCTACAATTATTACCAGATATTGGAAGATCAGCATCCATGGAATGGCTTTTGGTGGTCCGGTGGCTGCCCTGGGTCAGGTTATCTCGGTCAATTTTTACTGGACGCTGCCCTTAATGGGATTGATTTTATTTTCGCGGGTAAAATTAATGGCGCATACCCCGCTGCAAGTGGTCGCAGGTACATTTTTAGGCTTTATCCTAACCTATATCCATTTTAAATTATTGATGTAGCGATGAAAGAAGAACTTTTAGCTGTAGTCTTGGGTGGGGGCAAAGGAACCCGGCTCTTCCCGCTTACCAAGTACCGGGCCAAGCCGGCGATCCCTTTTGGGGGTAAGTTTAGAATTATAGACATCTCGATTAGTAATTGTATCAATAGTGGAATTGATCAAATATTTATTCTCACGCAGTTTAATACTCGCTCGTTACACCGCCACATTTATAGTACTTATCGGCTTGGTCGCTTTTCGGAGGGGTTTGTTGATATTCTGGCGGCTCAGCAGACCACTGATAACATGAACTGGTATCAGGGGACCGCCGATGCCGTGCGCCAGAATTTACGTTACATTACCGAGGTCGCCGCGCAATATACCATCATCCTTAGTGGTGATCATCTCTACCGCATGGATTATGATGATTTTTTAGATACCCATATAAAACAGCAAGCCGATTTGACCATTGCGGTAAAACCCGTCAGCTGCGCCGAGGCGCCCAAATTTGGGATTCTGCAAGCCGATGCGAACGGCAGAATCTATAAATTTGTCGAGAAGCCCGCAATTGATACCTTAGATTCGCTTAAAAGCCCCGGGCTTCCCGCAGAGACCCCGCTGCTTGCTTCAATGGGAATCTATATTTTTAGTATCAATATTTTGGTGGATGTATTGAATAAATCAGATGGCGACGACTTTGGTAAACATATCATCTCAACTGCGATTGACAATTATCGGGTGATAGCTCATCAGTTCAAAGACTATTGGCGGGATATTGGGACGATAGATTCCTTCTTCCTAGCAAATTTGGAGCTGACCGCACTAAATCCGCCATTTAGCTTCTATGATGATAAATTTCCGATTTACACCCGATCCTATTTCTTGCCGGGAACCCGTCTTGATAATTGCCATACCGAACAGGCACTAATCGCTGAGGGTTGTTTCATTGAGAAATGTCAGATTAAGAACGCCGTAATCGGCATTCGGACAAAGATAGCTCGAGACAGCCGGATTGAAAATGCCGTCATTATGGGTGCCGATTATTATGAATCTGAGAATGCCAAGAATTTGCCTGCCGTGGGCATTGGGCGGGAATGTATCATCCAGAATGCGATTGTGGATAAAAATGCCCGGATTGGAAATGAAGTGGTCATCACTAATCAGCAAGGCAAGGAATTTTATGATGGGGCCGATTATTATATCCGTGAAGGAATTGTTGTCATTCCCAAAAATACCACTATCCCGGATGGCACGGCGATCTAAAGCAGCCGTGGGAATCAATTCATGTTCAGAATTCTAAATCCATATCAAATTCCGCTTTTTCCAGAACTATTTACCGAGATAGAGGTGCCCTCGATTACGACTCTCCCGGAGTTTGATTATGCCCTGAAGAATTTTATCAAACTCTCAGATTTTGGGGCATTCATCGAGCTCAATATCAGCGGCATTGATAAGTCCTACTCTTTAAACCTGAATGAACTACAGATTCCCCGTCGCTATCTGATCGGTCGCAATGATACCAGTTCACCGGTTTTTCATCTGTTTCCCCTTGCTTTACGTAAACAGCTTAATCGCTTTAAGTATGAGGTGCGCTCATTTTTTACGAAAGCTAACAGTCTCAAAACATCCTTTGGGTACTTTCTGTTTCGACCATACTTTCATTTGTGGGATTTCCACAAACGGCAGTTCCTGACGGATGTTTCTGATTATTTAAGACAGGAGGTAGGCGAGCAAACCTATCAGGGATATTTTACGCACGCCTTTGCTCTCGGCATAGATTGGTTGAAAGGTCATCTAAAGAAGAAATTTCATCATCTCTTGCCGGTAGATAGTCTCGAGGCAATCGACGCTAAACGCCGCAGGCTCCAGGAGGCAAACGTAACTCTTTCTCAGATAGATCACGAAGACCCCGACTATTTACTGAACGGCTTTCTGCTGAAAACCATGCACCTGCCGATTGCACTGGAGGACTATATTCAGGGGATCGTGGTTCTTTCTCACTTTAAAACCATTCCGCTCGAGCACCTCCGGAATGTCGAAATTGATACGATTGAAGATATCGCCGCCTTGATTGATAATTTTCCACCGAGATAAGTTTTTACTGAATTACCTTGTTCGATTCATACCCCAGAAATATGGCAGAGATGGTAGAACAACAGATTACCGCCAGGGATATTATTGATCCAAAAGTCATCCGGGCGATGAGCGTTGTTCCACGCGATCTGTTTGTTCCACCAGCCCAGCGCCATTTAGCCTTTACCGACCAGCCGCTGCCGATTGGCAAAGGGCAGACCATCTCCCAGCCTTATGTCGTGGCGTTTATGACCCAGGCGCTCCAGGTAAGTCGTAACTGCCGGGTACTCGAAATTGGCACCGGTTCGGGCTATCAGGCAGCGATCCTCTCCCGGATTGCCAGGGCTGTTTTTACAGTAGAGGTTATTGAATCGCTGTTAGAACGGGCGCGCGAAGTTATCTCTTTATTAAATTATAAAAATGTTTTTTTCAAATTGGGCAATGGTCGGCTTGGTTGGCAGGAGAAAGCACCTTTTGATCGCATTATAGTGACTGCGGCTAGTACCGAGGTTCCACCTGCATTGCGAGACCAGCTGGCTGACAATGGTCGCATGATTATTCCGCTGGGGAAATCGGAATGGAATCAGAATTTAGTGATGATAACCAAACACCGGAAAAAGTTTTCTCAGGAGAATATCCTGCCCGTGCGCTTTGTTCCGCTGGTCAAAAATAGTCATGAGAAATATTGACAGGACCATTATGAAAGATTTAGAATCAGTGACTTTTGAAAAATTTACCGCAGCAATCGAGGACCTGAGTCGGGGCGAGTACGATAGCTCCTGTTTTGAGCAATTCATGCGAATCGGGACCCCCCAACCGATTCGGCGCCTGGCGACTATTATGGAGGGTATTTGTCGGCAGTTTCGGACGCGTGAGCATCATCTGAAAGTTGCCATAGAGGAGCTGAAATCGGCGCATATCGAATTGGAGCGTTTCAACGTATCGCTTGATTCGCGGGTCAAAGAGCGCACCCGGGCTTTAGAAGAGGCTAACTCTTTGCTGGAGTCTATCTCAACGACTGATGCCCTGACCGCGATTAGCAATCGGCGTAATTTTGATGAGAAGCTGGCTCAGGAATACTCCCGATCAATGCGCTATAGATCAGCGCTCAGCTGTATTATGTTTGATATTGATTTGTTCAAAAATGTCAATGACACGTATGGGCACCTTTTCGGTGATGAAGTGTTGCGGATGATTGGCAATACACTGCGCGCAGAATTGCGGTCGCACGATATCTATGCGCGTTATGGTGGCGAGGA
>CAZAKO010000076.1:7409-8973 GCA_964485745.1 uncultured bacterium | reverse complement strand
TTCAGGATGCCGGCTTTTTCGAATTTCTTCTTGAAACGCCGAATTGCCTTTTCCAGATTCTCGTTGTTATGCACGATTACTTGGACCATTTAACGTTAATTCACCTCCCTTCAGAATTAGTAGTTTACCCTAAATAGGCTCTAAGTTTTTTACTGCGCGATTTGTGACTTAACCGGCGGATGGCATTCTCTTTGATCTGGCGAATCCGCTCCCGAGTCAAATTGAATTCCTCGCCAATTTCATTCAGTGTCAGGGCATATTCCCGATCAATTCCGAAATACATTTTAATGACATCCCGTTCGCGATCCTTGAGGGTATTAAGCGCATCGCGGATTTCCTGCCGCAACGAATCTAACATCAAATCGCTGTCCGGTGTAGGTTGGGTGTCGTCTTCGATGACGTCAATCAGGGAATTTTTCTCGCCATCCCGGAATGGAGCATTTAATGACTGGTGCTTACGTGAAATCCGGATCGCATCGGTGACTTCGTCAGACTTCAGATCGAGTCCCTGGGCAATTTCATCCTGACTGGGAGCGCGTTCATACTGCTGCTCTAAATTTTCAGCCTCTTTGGTAATTTTACTGATTGTTCCGACACGGTTCAGCGGCAGTCGGACGATGCGGGAATGCTCAGCCAGAGCCTGGAGGATTGATTGTCGAATCCACCAAACAGCATAGGAAATAAATTTGAATCCCCGGGTTTCGTCGAATCGCTCGGCGGCTTTGATTAGACCTAAGTTACCTTCATTGATTAAATCAGTCAGGGGTAAGCCCTGACCCTGATAGTCTTTGGCGACACTGACCACGAAGCGTAGGTTCGACTCGGTCAATTTCTTAAGAGCTCTCTGTCGTTCTCCCGGGTCGCTGCTGCGCATTCGCTGGGCAAGTTCGATCTCCTCATTAGGAGAGAGCGGCTCAAAGTTACCAATTTCCTCAAGGTACTTACTGAGCGCACGGTTTGAATCGGATGAAGATGATTTTTTTGCCTTTGTAGACATATTCTCCAATTCCTTTTAGGACGGTTAAAAAGCGGGCTAATTTACAATGCCTAACCCAAAAAAACAATTAGCAAAAATTATCAATTAGCTACTTTGTTAGAATGGATAAATTGGGAAGAGTTACACTTTGATTTGTTTTTTATTTTGAATAATCATATAATCCAAAGGTGAAGGAATTCCTTTTAATTTGAGCCATTACTAATTTTCTCTGAAAGGCAGGATGTTTCTCAACATTGAACATGAGAGGAATAAAATGATGCACACAACAATCAAATGCTTGTCAGGTCGTGGATTTTTGTTTTTAATCGCCGTACTAATTCTTTACACCCAGTGCGGCCTAAAAGAACCATCGGTACGGCTCAGACAAAACTTTGGCAAGAACTGGAAGTTTTTCTTAGGCGATGATAAGCAGGCAGCGGAACCCAATTTCGATGATAGTAATTGGCGGATGCTGAATCTCCCGCATGATTGGAGTATCGAGGGACAATTTAGTCCGGATAATCCGGCGACACCTGGTGGCGGAGCTTTACCCGGCGGGATTGGCTGGTATCGCAAATCTTTTCATAT
>CAZAKO010000076.1:0-7309 GCA_964485745.1 uncultured bacterium | reverse complement strand
TTAAAGGATTCGGTTGGCGAAATCGAACAGAATGCTATTGTGCAAAATCCCCGTTTGTGGTCGGTGGCAAGTCCCCATCTCTATCGTGCGGTTTCGCAGATATGGATTGATGACAAAATAGTTGATGATGAAGAGACGACTTTTGGGATACGCAGTTTTGCCTTCGACCGCGAGAAGGGATTTTTGTTAAACGGCATATTGCTGAAGATTCAGGGTGTCTGCAATCACCACGATCTGGGCTGTCTGGGTGCGGCGGTCAATACCCGGGCAATTGAGCGCCAGCTGGAAATAATGCGTGGAATGGGTGTCAACAGTATTCGCACTTCCCATAATCCGCCGGCACCTGAGCTGCTTGACCTGTGTGACCAAATGGGTTTTCTGGTAATGGACGAAGCGTTTGATATGTGGCAGAAGAACAAGACACCCTACGATTATGCCTTAAACTGGGATGAATGGCATCAGCGTGATCTGGCTGATATGGTTCGGCGCGACCGGAATCACCCGAGTGTGATTATTTGGAGCATTGGCAATGAAGTGATCGAGCAGTGGGATCGGAAAGATAGCAGCGGAATTATTATTGCTAAGGAGTTAGCTGAAATTGTCAGGAGTCTTGATCCGACTCGTCCCATCACCTCAGCCTGCAACGACCCCAATCCCCTCAATCCGGTGATTAAATCGGGGGCACTCGATCTGATCGGCTATAATTACAGTCATCGGATTTTTGAGCAGTTTCCCGAGACTTTTCCCGGGCAGAAGTTTATTGGATCGGAGACTAATTCAGCTTTGGCTACGCGCGGTCATTATGATATGCCTTCGGATAGTATTCGGCGCTGGCCGGTGCGTTGGGATCTACCATTAAAGACCGGAAATCCTGACAACACCTGTTCGGCATATGATAATTGCAGTGCGCCGTGGGGTTCGACCCAGGAGGAGACCTGGAAAATAGTGCGGAAGCATGCTTTTCTATCGGGCATCTACATCTGGACCGGTTTTGATTATCTCGGCGAACCAACGCCTTACAACTGGCCCTCGCGCAGCTCCTATTTCGGGATTGTTGACTTAACCGGTTTTCCCAAAGATAGTTACTATTTTTATCAAAGTGAATGGACCGATGAACCGATGCTGCACCTGTTTCCCCATTGGAACTGGCAAGCGGGTGAAGTCGTGGATGTTTGGGCTTATACTAATTGTCCTGAAGTTGAACTGTTTCTGAACGATGTATCCCAGGGAATTCAACGCAAGTCTGACGAGAACTTGCATCTGATGTGGCGATTGAATTTTATACCCGGAATCCTAAAGGCAGTCGGTCGGAAGGACGGTCAGGAGATCCTGACCGAGGTTGTCAAAACCGCCGGACCGGCGACTAAAATTAGGCTTGAGGTTGATCGGACAGAAATCAACGCGGATGGTAATGATCTGTCATTTATTACGGTCAGGATTCAAGATCAAGCTGGAACGCTTGTGCCCGACGCCGATAACCTGATCAATTTTGACATTCGTGGTCCGGGAGTCATTGCCGGAGTTGATAATGGTCTGCAGACCAGCCATGAACCTTTTCAGGCTAATTATCGGAAGGCATTCAACGGATTATGTTTGGCGGTAATCCGAGCTACCGAAAATCGGGGAACTATTACCGTTAACGCCAATTCCGCAGGATTGGAGTCGGCAACTATTCAAATTTTTGCTAAATAGAGTTTTATCGGGTTAGAGGATTGATTTTTGGAAAGACCTGTTTTAATAATTCTGATTTTTACCCTGAGTTATAGTATTTTTTCCGAACCCTCTGCTTTAGAGACTTCAGAAGCTAATTCTCCCTTATCGGTTGAAAAAGGACTTATGGTGGGGGTAACAGCTGCTAAGCTGTGGGGACTTGAAGCCAATGCGCCGCTCTGGAAACCGGGCTTTTGGGCTGGGATTTACGGCATCGTTCCAATTGCGCATAATTTAAACCTTCGCCCCGAACTCAACTTCAGTATGAAAGGATATCGCTATTCCTATGTGATTGATGCAGTCTCTCAGAATAGTCGGAGGTATGCCAGTTTAAAATTGAATTACCTTGATATTCCGGTATTATTTCAATTCTCGGTTACACTGAGTGAACTTCTTAATCCTGATTTTTTTATTGGACCCTATGCCAGCGTCAATCTCAAGGCGACCGTGAGTAATAAAATCGGAAACGAGGTAGTAGATAATGTCGTTAGTACCGTGCGTAAATTTGATTTGGGAGCAATTGCCGGGTTTCGGATACCGGTTTTCCGCCGTTTGGATTTTAATTTTCGGGGAGGTTTCGGTCTTTTACCGATTATTAATGTCAAACATCCACCGGAAAAGTATAATCTCTGGTTAGGTGGCGGTATCGAACGCAATTTTTAATGGCAACTAATTTTCCAGCCAGCCCTTTGTTTGGTTGATTTTTGTTATTTTTCGTATTGCATTCGAATTTTGAATTTATGATATTTGTGCATAGGTGTGTGGAACGAAAACTAAAAGTAATATTTAATAAATAAAAAAAATTGGGCCTCGCAAAGAGGAAGCAGGGAGGAAAAATGCGGCAGAACGAACGAATTGTAAGGATGCTGGGCTTGGTTTTGACAGCTGTCTTTCCGGTGCTTGTCTGGGCTGGCACGACCGGGAAAATAGCTGGCATTGTCACGGATAATGATACCAGAAATCCGATTATGGGAGCCAACGTAATGGTTGTCGGAACAACCCTGGGGGCTGCGACAGATCAAGCCGGGCAATACACAATTTTATATGTTCCACCCGGGACTTATGAGATTCAGGTATCGGTTATTGGCTATGCTAAAACGACAGTTAGCGATATTAGAGTAGTGATTGATCAGACTGCCCATGTCAATATCGAACTCGAAGTGGAAATTATTCAGGGTGAGACTATAACCGTCGTAGCCCAACGGGAAATAGTTAAAACCGACGTTGCTACTAGCACCGTGGCAGTCAGCGAGCGGGATTTAGTCAATTTGCCCGTGGCTAATGTGCAAGATGTGATTGGACTTCAGGCCGGTACGGCGGTGCTGACCGACAGGTATAATGTTGGTAAGTTTCAGATTCGGGGTAGTTTTGGGGATCAGGCTTTATTTCTATTGGATGGGGTTACCATGCGAGATCCCCGCAATAATCAAGCCCTGACCAAAGTGGCGTTGAGTTCGGTAAAGGAGATAACGGTTGAAAGAGGCGGTTTCAATGCTGAGTATGGACAGGTCCAAGCCGGGATTATCAATATTGTAACAAAGGAGGGTGGCAGCAGGGGCTATTCGGGCAGTATTATGACGCGGATCGCACCACCTGCCCCAAAATATTATCGCGGTCATGGCATCCCCGATGTCCAAGATCCCAACTCTTACTGGTTACGACCTTACTTGGACGATGATGTCTGCTGGGTTGGTACGGCTAACGGTACCTGGGATGAATATACCCGCGATAAATATCCCTCCTTCATTGGTTGGAATCAGGTTTCCAAGCAGCTAATGGAAGACAATGATCCAAGTAATGATCTAACTCCGTTGGGCGCCCAGCGGGTTTTTCTATATGAAAGTCGAAAACGGCAAAATAACAAAATGGCTGACTACGACATTGACGCCGGTTTTGGTGGACCGGTGCCACTTATTTCTGAGCAACTTGGAAATCTGCGGTTTTATACATCTTATCGTCGGCAAAGAGATGTTTTGCTGTTTCCGATGACCAGACCTGATTATACTGATTATGACTGGAGACTGGTGCTTAACTCTGATATAGCCAAATCAATGAAACTAAGTGTCTCTGGTCTGGTCGGTAATATTGCTACGATGGAGGAAAACTGGTCGAAAGGAGTGTATCCTCATTATCCGATAGAAATTGCCGGTGGTACCGGCGGCAGTGCTCTGTTTAATATGTTTAGTGACTGGACCTACAGCCTCACCGATATTTCACATCAAAATTTAGCAGTAAAATTAACTCATACGCTCAGTTCGAAGACTTTTTACGAAGTGTCTTTGGAGAATTTTCGCCGCCATTATTATTCGCGTCCCCCTGATTTACGGGATACCTCCAAGGTTTATGAAATTATTCCCGGTTTCTATGAAACATCAAATCCTCACGGCTATTGGCCAACTGCCACCTCGAATGACGGGATTATTATTTATGCCGGTGAGCAACACTGTCTGGCGCGGGACAACTCGACGGCTAATGCCACCACCATCAAAGCCGATCTGACCAGTCAGGTTAATTTTAGTAACCTGGTCAAAACCGGCTTTGAGTTTGTCTATCATAATCTTGATTTAGATTATGGTTTTATTCAAATGCAAACTGGTGGTAATCTGTATAACTGGCATGTTCAAATGCATACCTATCCGGTTCGTGCCGCGGCTTATGTTCAGGACAAATTGGAAACCAAGGGATTTACCTTGAATGCCGGTCTGCGTTTCGATTATAGCAATTCGCGAACTGACTGGTGGAATATTGATCCCTATGATCCTAATTTTATTTCCTCAAAATACACTGCAGATCGTCAGTTCAACGAAAAGAAATCCCGGAGTCAATGGCAACTCAGTCCGCGTCTGGGGATTTCCCACCCAATTACCGAGACTTCCAAGCTGTTTTTTAATTATGGTCATTATAAGCAGATGCCCAATTATGAGAATATGTTTCGGGTAGATCGGCGCGCGGATCAATCCTTGGTGCGCATCGGTGATCCCAATCTGGTTCTGGCCAGGACTATTTCCTATGAGCTGGGTTTTGATCAACTGCTGCTGAATAATTTGCTGATTCAAATTGCCGCTTTCTATCGGGATATTTCTGATCAAGATACGGTTACGACTTATTATTCGATTCAAGGAGTCCGTTATACCAAGACAACTAGTAATCGCTATCAAGACATCCGCGGATTTGAATTGACTTTACGCAAAACCACTGGTCGCTGGTTCTCCGGCTTTGCCAACTATACCTATCAGGTTACCTCGAGCGGTAATTTTGGGCGTGAGGAATTATATCAGGATCCTGCCAAACAGACTGATTATGATGAACAGACGGTTAAAATCTATCAAATCCGACCTATTCCGACACCGGGAGCCCGCGCTAATCTTAGTCTCTATACTCCCGATGATTTTGGACCGAAATTGTTCGGACAAAACATTCTCGGTGGATTTTTGATGAATATTTTATTGAATTGGAGTCAAGGTGGCTGGACTACTTATAATCCCAAAAATATCTCAGGGGTTGCCAATAATGTTCAGTATGTGGATTATTTTGATGCCACTCTGCGATTAAGTAAAACCTTTTCTTTCAAACGGGTAAAAGTTCAACTGCTTGCCGACGTCATGAATCTAACGAATGAGCTTCGGCTGCGCGAAACAGGCGGTCAGGATTATCGCACCTCGTTACATTTACCCAAGGATAAGGCTTATGATAATATTCCCGGACATGACAAATTGGGTGACTTTCGCAAGCCGGGAGTCGAATGGCAGCCGATGGAATATCAGGCGGTTATTGATACAACCAAAACCGCTGGCAGCACCCGAGCGATATATTATGAAGGTACAACCGGGGAATACTGGCAATTTGCTGATGATGTCAGTCTGCCGAATGAGGAGCGGTGGCAGATCGTTGACCAAAAGACGATTGATAAGATTAATAAAAATAAAGCTTATATCAATATGCCAAGTCCTTCAACTTTTTGGTTTCTGGATCCACGGAAAATAATTTTCGGAATCAGAATATCCTTTGATTTAAAATAAGTCAATATTAACCATTATAAATATGGGGATTCCAGATGAATAAAATTGAAATGAAAATGAGTCTTAAAAAGCTAATGACCGGTTTAATTTTAGTTGCTGGTATTTTCAATTCAGCCTGGACTCAGGAATTGCGCTGGATCAGGATTGGTCAGTTACAATCCTTTTTTATGGATTATGGTACCGAATGCGAACTTACGGTTTCCAGTACGGACAATTTTTTCGCCTGGCCAGTTCAATATGGTGATCAACAGTATACCGTCCGGGCAAAAGCGCTCTGGTTAGGAGCTAAGGATTTTTATGATCCGGTGGAGAAAAAAGTTAAGGGGGTAAAAGTAATTGGTGCCGGACCGCGCTACGATGCGGCTAATCAACCGGGAATGGTTTTTCCTCAACCGATGCAACTGATTGGTCGCTTTGCTCCTTCAGCCGTGGTGGTGGATAATCAGACCGGAACTAATAATACCCTTTATGACGTTTTGGATGATCAGCGAGATGACTTACCGTGTGATCGGATGGTGATTATTAAGTTCAACACTTCGATTGGTGTTTCCGTGACTAAAAAGGTTTTGGGGTTCGTCCAGCAGAATCATGATGACTATTTCATTTACGATTATGTCTTTACGAATACCGGAATAATCAATAAGGCGGGTGAAACATACGCCCAACCGCTAAAGGATTTCTGGGTTTATTTTAATTACCGTTATGCCTATTCCGGGGTAACCTCGACCGGTTATGGTTCAACCTGGGGTGCCTTTGCTTCAGAGTGGGGCACCAGTACCGTATTCACCGACTTTGGTCCATATAATGGTTCCGATCTGCGGGGTTTTTATGGTTGGTATGGTCCCTGCAAGGATCGTCAAAATGTATCCTATGAGCAGGACTGGGGCTGTCCAAACCATTTGGTTGACGGATTATTGGGTTCAGCTAAATATTCCGGAGTGGTAACCCTTTTTGCTTCGAAAAGTCCCGGAGAATTTAATACCGATAATCCGAATCAACCGGCTACTACGGCCTACATTGCCTGTGATGGTAATACCATAATGGATGCAACCGTTAGCCAGTATGATGAAATTTTCATGAATCAGCGTTATAATGCGATGACCGAAGGTCATCTCCCGCAGACTCATGCCGAAGCGGTGGGGGATGCTTATGTAGCCGATTGGCGGAGTGGTTTTCCCGAACGGGATGGCGGCGGTGGGACTACTCAGGGACAAGGGTTTGGACCGTATCAGCTGGGCATTGGAGATAGCATCCGGATTGTATTTGCCGAGGGAGTCAATGGATTGAGCTGGCCGATGTGTCGCCAAGTCGGAGCAAATTGGTATGCTTACTATAAGGCAACTGGTCAACCTGAATTGAAATTACCGGATGGTACTTTGACAAATTCGTTTACGGATTACACCCGAGCCTGGGTCGAGACTGGCGCCGACTCGATTAAGAAGACTTTCAATAGTGCAATTGCTAATTATAATTCGGGCTATGATATTCCTCAGCCGCCGCCGGCTCCGGCGACTTTCACGGTGACTTCGGGTGGTGACCGAATTCGTCTCAGCTGGAGCAGCGAAGCCGAGTCCGATCCG
>CAZAKO010000075.1:0-9059 GCA_964485745.1 uncultured bacterium | reverse complement strand
CCATTGGTTTGCCGTTTCGGTAAACGGTTGCGGTAGCCCGCACCATTTCGCTCAACTTCTCAACTTCTCTTCCGGCACGGTGCTCTTGAAAAAAAGATAACGCCACGCTCATAATTGCCATCAAGGTAACCAAGGCTGCGCTTATCTTTTCACCAAAAAAGAGGGAAGACAAAGCTATTATCAATAAGACGATAACCAGAGGATTGAAAAATTTTGAAATAATTTGAAATACAATGGAGCTTTTCTTTTTTCTGGCAGGTTCGTTATAACCGTATTCTTCAAGGCGCTTTTCAGCTTCTTCTGTGGTAAGCCCTTTAAGAGAAGTAGCGAAGCGCTCCAGAATTACATCTGCAGAGCAATTTACGCAATCACCGTTTAATATTTTTGAATTTTGTTTATTATTGGCCATAGGTAGGTTTATTCTTTCACTAAATCATCGATGCCAATGCCAAAAGCGTCAGCAAATTTGGTGGAGGCGGCGAGAATTGAACTCGCGTCCAAAGATATTTCCGTAAAAACCACTACGAGTGTAGTCTATGATTTTTTTCTCGCTCTTTTTACCTCCCATAGACAGGATGTAAATTAAGCCAGCCCTTAATTTTCTCTTTTACCCTTCTGGGCAGTAGGGTAAAAGATAGTTTACTTTAGGTTATGCCTATAAAGGTCTCGTAAACAAAGAACCTTTAAAGACAAGCAGCCTAATTAGGCTGCAAATGCTAATTGTTCGTTTCTAGCAATTAATGTTTTTCCACGGTTTTACGAGGACATGGAACCTCGACTCGCTGTTTTTACCTCTTTTATCCCTGTCGAAACCTATCGCCCCCATTTTTTATCCTTTAATTCTCTTTCTACATCTCTTTGAACTGCTTTCTCGGTTAATGATTGCCGTTTATCGTACAATTTTTTCCCTTTCGCCAAAGCTAATTCCATCTTGGCACGACCTCTTTTAAAATAAATCCGTAAAGGCACCAGGGTTAAACCTTTCTCTTCAACTTGCCCTTTTAAACGGTTAAGTTCCCACAGATGCAAGAGTAATTTTCGTTTCCTTTTGGGGTCTACATTGAATATATTACCAAAAGCATAAGGAGATATATGCATATTCATTATATAAAGTTCTTTATCTTCAAATTGAGCAAAACTTTCCCGCAAGCTAACCTTGCCTTCTCTGAGAGATTTTACCTCTGTCCCTTTTAAAACCAGTCCTGCTTCGCAAGTATCTAAAATGTAGTAATCATAGCGTGCTTTTCTATTTACAGCTATATTCTTTACTTCATTTTTATCCTTAACGCTCATAATTTCCTCATCTGGCAATTAAATTATAGCATAAGTGAGGTTAATTATCAATATCACCTACTCACCTTAATCATCTCTCTGGGGTAAAGGATATACTTTTTCTTAATATTTGTGCTTTTTGAAATTCTTCTTTTAAATTGCCGGGGTGGTTTTTAAGTTTATCCTCTATTATCCGGAGATAATTTCTAAATTCCTGAATCATTTCTAAAATATTTTCCTGATTAGTTTCGCAGATATCCTCCCACATCTGATAAGGACTGGAAGCAATTCGAGTCATATCTTTAAATCCCTCTCCTATGGCTTTAAAATAATTATCATTATTCTCCTGTTGACCTAATTCACCTATCATGTTGGTAAGAGAAACTGCTATAATTTGAGGTAAATGACTTACTGCGCTTACAATTCTATCGTGTTCAAGAGGGTTTAATATTAATCTCTTTGCGTTTATAATTTTGATTAATAAAAATATTTTTTTTAGGGCTAATAAATTAGTGCCCTTGGTAGGAGTTAGAATATAAGTTTTATCTTGAAAGAGATGAGGATTGGCTTCCTCTATGCCGTACTTTTCTGAACCAGCTATAGGATGACCACCAACAAAATATACCTCTTTAGATAATATTTTATCCGCTGTTTCCACAATCTGACCTTTAGTACTCCCGGTATCAGTTACTAGACATCCTTTTTTAATAAAAGGGTTAATTCGGGGTAATAAATCTATAATTGTTTTTACTGGAGTAGCTATAATTATTAAATCTGCTTCTTTTATTCCATTTTCAAGATTAATGGTACCTTCATCAATCGCCCCTCGAGCTATGGCTTTTTCTACTATTTCTAATTTATCTATACCGCTAATTTTAAATTTTGGATTTTTCTTTTTCAAGGCTAATCCGAGAGAACCACCGATCAGACCTACACCAATGATGGTTATCTTTTTAAAGTCACTTTCCTCTTTCATTTTATTTTTCTCCTTTCGGTTTATGGATCCCTACTTTCCCCCTCACCCTAACCTTTCTTAGTATACTACATCATTATTAAAAATTCTTTTTTTTGATAAAACTTTTCAAAAAGTATATAAATTGGTTACTAATCTGAGATATAATTTAACAGAAACATCTATATTTAAAAATGAATCCTGCCCCTATCTTATTAAAAGGAAAGGTCAAGAGGATGGTGGGGGCTCAAAGTTTATGATTTTATCTAATTTTTCACCCCTCCAAAATTTGAAAGTGGCTATTTATAAGGGTTTCGTGATTTTGGGGAAGCAAAAATAGGCTAAAAACAGGGGTCGTAATTGCCGATACCAGCTTTCGCGAGGGTAAACTCCAGCAGGAATCCAGTTTCTCTTTTGAAATTCTTGTAAGACTCGCCCTACGACAGCAGGAAAAGTAACCACGCGGCAATATATCTCTGGTATCACATCCTCCACCCCAACTATGCTCCTTTTATTAGTTATTTTATTTGTTCATCTAGAAGATCAAGATTCCAGGCATTTAGATTCGAAAGATGAATTTCTCCGTCTTGTGAGTAGAACCCCCACCAGTTATTCTCAGGATTTAAATCATAGATTCTGCTTGAAAAAACGATCCGGTCCTGAAAGAATAACTCAACCACTGAATAATCAAAAATTATTTTTACATTGTGGTTCTTCCACAATGAATGCGGCACAGAGATACTTTGTAAAACGAGCGGATCTCCTAATCTTACAGCATCAAGACGATTTAAAGAAATCATACAGTGCGGTGGATCAAATTCTATGCGATACCCACTCTGAAGATTCTGCTCACATGCGAACAATAAGCTAATTCGCTTTTGTTCTATTTCTATTAAGGAAAAATCTAGCTCCCAGGTATATGGATGTTGTCCAAACCCTACCAAAATGGTTCCATTCTTAAGAAATCTAAAATCCATCCCTTCATTGATAACAGGATTTTCAGGACAGTTGAAAGATCCTTCGGATATGTTTATCGGGATTCTTTCTTTTTTGAGCTGACTGATTTCTTCAATCGGGGTTACGATTAAATCTCCGTTGTCGGATATTTCTAATTTTCGCGGTAATCCCAGCACGCCACCCCAATTCCATAAACTTGAATCCAATTCCTCCATTCGGTTACTAATAAAGCCAAAACAGATCCTGCGATTCTTATCATCAATTAGCGTTTTTCCCGCATAGAATGGAAATTTATCCAGATAGGATGGTGATAATCTTTTCCATAAATTGCGCCCATTATTGGATCGACGAATCTGAACTCCGTAATCCGAATAAAGCAGATACCACTTGTCCTGTAAACGGAACAAATCAGGACACTCTAATTTCTGTGATTCTAAAGGTGCATATAATACCGACGCGTCCTGCCAGTGGATTAAATCTTGAGACCTAAATTCTCCTATGCAGCCCTTCAACAAAGCAGGAACACCAGGTAATTCTGCAGTTAATATCATCCGAAATTCATCGTCATCCTGGTATATGAAAGGATCTCTCCATGCTGCATCCTCAAGAACGGAGAATGGTGTCTGGGGAACCAGGATGGGATTGTTTTCATCCTTTTTCCAGGAAATCAAATCACTACTGGTTGCATGACAGATAGTTTGGTTTCTGCCATCCGCCTTATTAATTCCGGTATAAAAAATATGAAGTTGATTGTGGTAATGAATGACCGATCCTGTCCAACATCCAAACTCATCTGGCTGGCCAATTTCAGGAATGAGTGCTTCAGGCAAGGATTCCCAATGAATTAGATCCTTACTGACAATATGAGCCCAGCGCATATTATTAAAGGATAATTCATCAGGTGAATTTTGGAAGAACAGGTGATACTGTCCTTGCCAATAGAAGGGAATAGGATCACCAAACAGCCCGTTGGCAGGGGCATAATGAAGAACTAAGGGTTTGTTGGGAGAAATCTCCCTGGAATAATGATAGTTGTTAACCAATGATTATCCTTTCATTTCACGCCGCCTGAGGCTAAACTACGCAAAAAGCCCTTCTGGAAGATGATAAAAAGTAGAACAGAGGGTAGATTACTCAACGTGGCAAATGCAAAAATTGGACCCCAATGTATGTCCATGTGGTATAGATACGTTACCCCCAACGTAAGAGGACGATAGGGTTCGGTGCGGGTGGCCATCAGTGGCCAAAGATAGGCACTCCATAAGAAAATGAGCTGTATGATCGCAACAGCAACAAAGGTGCTTCGTGCAAGTGGAACGATAATGCGGCTGTATATGTCCCAAGGGTTGGCGCCGTCTATGATCGCAGCTTCATTAAATTCCTTAGGGATTTGGATAAAAGCCTGATAAAACAAGAAGATTGTAAAAGCATCAGCCATGAACGGTATAATTTGTACGTGCAAACTATCCAACCAGGACATAGACCCATTGAACCAGGGTAGCTTGTTTACGATCACGAGTAGGGGAATCGCAATGGTTTCAAAAGGAACGATGATCAAGGCGATGATGGAGCCAATAATTAACTTTTTACCTTTCCAACGCAGCCTGGCAAGTGAATACGCAATCATGCTGTTAAAGAAGAGACCTAAAAAGATGGTCAGAATGACGATCACCAATGTGTTCTTAAGATATGTCAGGAAGGGGACACGATTAAATACGTATAAGTAGTTATCCAGGGTGAAGTGACGTAGCAGGAATGCCCAAAGGATGGATTTGAGGTCGTCGAATAGAGCCTTTTCGGGTTTAAAGGATGATACTACCATCACCCAAAACGGGAATAGAAAAAATGATGCCATTAAAAGCAGTACTAAGTAGTCGAGGATCAGCCAGATGGTCTTTTTGATCCGAGCTACGCGGTTGATGTCTTTGGAAAAGAAGAATACTGTTTTTTGCATCGGGTTACTCCATTTCACTTTCAGATTTCATAAGTGAGCGCTGGATGAAGGTCAATGCCAGGACGAATAAGAAGAAAACGATTGAAATGGCAGAAGCATAACCAATTTTCTGGTTACGGAAACCTTCATTTACTATATGCAAAATTAAGGTTAGAGTTGAATTCTGAGGTCCACCTTTTGTCATTACGTCTACTTGCGTGAACAAACGGAAACCTAAAATGGATGAAGTAATAACCACATATATAATTGTGTTTCGTAATTTCGGGATAGTGATATGGATCAGCGTTTGAAATGGGTTGGCGCCATCAATCTGAGCCGCCTCATAGATATCTTGTAGGATATCTTGCAGTCCGCCCAGGAAGATCACCATGAACAGACCAGAAGCCTGCCAAATGGTGTAAAGAATGATCGAGAATAATGCCGTGTCAGTACTCTGCAGCCATTGAGATGACCCTAAATAACCAAAGGAAACAGTCCGCAGAATAAGATTGATAAGACCTACTGATGGATTGAAAAGGAATATCCACACAACGGATGTTACCGAGATCATGGTAATAGAAGGGATGAAATAGACAGTTCGGAAGAAGCTAATACCAAAAATCTTTTGATTAACTAATACCGCGAGTAATAGTGAGATTACCAAAATTAATGGGACAATAATTACGACGTAGAGAGTGGTGTTTACAAGAGAGGTGTAAAATTCTGGATCTTTGGCAATTAGACCGTAATGATGGCCAAAAATGTCAAATTCCTTATATGGACGAAAGCTATGATACTCCGAGTTGCTTCGGATTACATCTCTTACGCGGGGGTACAATACTTGTCCAGTTTCATTGGTCTCAAATTGACCGGCCGCATCCAATTGAGGTTGAATGAGAATTACTTTGAGAGAAAGGACTCTTTTGTAGTTGTCCAAGCCGACATATTCAGTGGGTAAAGGAGAAATTAACCTTTTATTGGTCATACTCCAATATGATCCCAACACCAAAGGTAAAATAACAAAGACAAGCAAAAGTAGTAATACGGGGGAACACATTAGCCACCCAAAAAAACTTTCCTGCTGGTCCCTTTTTGACTTTCTTATTTTTTTCATTTTATTGTTGCTCCTCAAACGAATATACAGATTGTAGCCAGCTATACCAATCTGGAAATGATATAGCTGGCTAACTTTAATCCAATTACTGTATTCTTGAGTTTGAAATCTGCGAATAGAAAGTTGTCCGCGTAAATCCTACTTTTGCGGATAGAAGTTATTAGTCTCTAAATCCTGATCAATCTTGTCGGCTGCCGCATCCAACTCAGTCTGCACGTCGCCACCCTTGATGATATTGTCCAGGGCTGTATAGAAGGCAGAAGTGATAACCGGATAAGCGGGAGTAATGGGTCGGGCTGTGGCAATATCTGCGCTTGCCAATTGCGCGGCAAAGATTGACAGACGCCCACCTTCACCGAATAGATCTGATTTGGCAATTGCTGAGAAAGTGGCGGGAACTGCACCATTCTGTTCGATTGTGCGAAGGACTTCCTCTGGGCTCATCAAGAATTCGAGGAAAGCCATGGCACCTTCAGGATTTTCACTATCTTTTGTGACACCCCACACCCAGGTACCATTGCAGGTGGCCTGGCGAACGCCAAAATTTGGAAATGGAATCAGAACAAAGTCTTCGCCCAGGGCATCATAGTACCCAGTGGTCATCCAATGCCCTACCCAGCCAAGGGCACACTTGCCATTGATAAACTCATTATCGTCAGCGGGTGAAGAGATGGCATAGCCATTATCGAAAAGGCTCTTCAACCAGGTGACGGCAGCCACTGCTTTCGGTCCATTGATAAAACCGTCTGCAGTCCGATAGTTGGAACGATCGATGAGATCGCCACCCATACCCCAAATAATGGGAGAGAATGCGTATGTATACCACTCCCCCGCGCCATAATTCATCTTTAGATCGATGGCATAGGCTGTTTCACCTAAGACCATAATTTTTTTCAGAGCTTGGTTGAATTCTTCAAAGGTCCAAGCATCTTCCACACTGGTAGGGATACGCACACCAGCCCTGGTCAGGATCGATTTGTTACCCACCAGAGCCAATCCTGAATCATATTGTCCAATTCCGTATTGCTTCCCGTTGTATTTCAGATTATCGAGAATGGAAGGAAATACATCGCTCTTAAGAGTGCCTGGCATAAGGTCGTCAAGAGGAACGAGATATCCACCCCAAGCGTAATTGAAAAGGAATGGACCATCAAAATCCAAAAGATCGGGCAAATCGCTAGCAAGCGCAGCAGCATTCACTGCATCGCTATATCCGCTACCGGATACTGCACCACCAGGGATTTCATTGAGGACTGCATGCCACTTGGTTTGTGAATTGTTGAAATCCTCGACTTGTGCTACCATTGTTTCTGATTCACCAACCGAACCACCATGGAACCACAAATCAATTCTAACTGGTTGGACTGCCGTCTCGGCTGCCACTACTCCAAATAACATTGAAACCATAAAAACTACGACTAAAGCAAAAATCATTATTTTTTTCATTTTTTTCTCCCCTTTTAACTAAATTTTTTTTGATAAAATATATCCGAGATTTTTTTTAAAATAAGCCTCCAGAGGGCCTTAGACAAATCTCCTATCTCTTTTCCTTTAAATTGGATTCTTTTTTTCTTTTGTTACCACCTCCTCTGTGTTAGCCTGGGAAAATCTCACATCTATACTTTCTCGAGGGATATATGGGCATGTGAGTTTCTCCTGAATAATCGGGGATTGGTTGCACCGACTTATTCTCTCCAATAATGTATTCATTGCCCACTGACCCATTTCATAATGAGGAAGAGCAATGGTAGATAATGACGGTCGCATATAAACTGCCAGGTGCTCCTGGTTGTCGTATCCAATGACCGAAACATCCTCAGGGATTTTTTTCCCAAGTTCTTTAAGCGCCTCGTATGCTCCAATTGCTACTAGGTCATTTCCACAAAAAATTGCTGTGGGAGGTGAATTCAACTGCATCAATGACATCGTATGATCGTAACCGCTATCTGATCGCCAGTTACCAAACCGAATCAAAGAAGGATCTGGAGTAATTCTATGTTTTTCAAGGGACTTCATGTAACCAGTTAATCGATCGCGTGCAGCGTCCATCCAGGGTTCGCCATTGATTAACGCAATCCGTTTACGGCCACTTTTTATCAAGGTGTCGGTTGCCGTTTTTCCTCCTTCGATTTCATTCGGTGTGACCGACGAGAACTTATGCTCAGGATCGTAACAATTCATAAGCACAGTTGGAACGGTATGAAGGATTTTAGGCGGGATTACCCGTCTGGTAAACATCGCCGCATAGACAATACCCTCCACCTGACGTTTGATGAGTGCATCAATAGCTTCTTCTTCCACCTTCTTCAATCCAGCGGTGTTGATCAAAACCAGCATTTTATTCGATGCCCATGCGGCCTCCTGGGCACCTTTTAATGTTTCTCCACCAAAAGGACTGGTACCGATTTCATCGGTCAAGAAACCAATCAAATGTGTCTGACTATCATTGAGGTTGTAAAATGTGGAATACCCTCTGTAGCCTAAATCTTTTACAGCAGACATTACTTTTGCTCGTGTTTCTGCAGAGATATTTGCGCCAGATACATTATTGAGTACAAACGAGACTGTAGTTTGAGAAACTCCAGCCAGTTTGGCAACATCGGTCATTGTGGCGCGGCCTTCCAGTCGTTTCATAGTTACCTCCGTTTGTGATACTTATTAATAATTATTAGTAATTATATATTACTAAAATGCTTTTGTCAACCAAACCAGCCGAATTGGTCATTTAAAAGTTAAAAAGTACACTAATCTAATGTGAACTCCCCCTATTTTATTATAAGGAAAGGTCAAGGAGATGGTAGGAGCTCAAAGTTTATGATTTTAGCTAATTT
>CAZAKO010000074.1:7737-9239 GCA_964485745.1 uncultured bacterium | reverse complement strand
ATGGTTTCAGGATTGGCGATTTATCTTAGACAAAAGTCGAGGAAGTATGAACTTGCCTGAAGAAATCCGCATCCAGGTGGAAAACATAAATTTTTACTATGGCGAAAAGCAGACATTGAAAAATGTCAGTATGGCGATTTTCAAAAACCGGGTTACGGCCATTATCGGACCATCCGGATGCGGCAAATCGACTTTCATCCGCCTCTTGAATCGCATGAACGATCTGATACCTAATACCCGAGTGGAAGGGCGGATAATCCTTGACGGCCAAAATATTTACGATCCGGACGTGGACGTGGTGACTCTGCGCCGCAAGGTCGGAATGGTCTTCCAGAAACCGAATCCTTTTCCGAAAAGTATTCGTGATAATCTGAGCTACGGATTGAAAATTAATAACATGCGTGATGCCAGTTCCATCGACGATACTATTCGTCGTTCTCTCGAAGAAGCCGCACTCTGGGAAGAGGTCAAAGATCGCCTGCACGAAAGTGCTTTACGGCTTTCCGGCGGTCAGCAACAGCGGCTGTGCATCGCGCGCTGTCTGGCGGTAGTGCCGGAAGTTATACTCTTTGACGAACCCTGTGCAAGTCTCGATCCGATTTCGACTAAACGCATTGAGGAATTGATCGAACAGTTGAAAGAACATTATACGATCGTGATCGTGACGCATAATATGCAGCAAGCTGCGCGCGTCTCCGATTATACGGCATTTATGTATCTCGGTGAATTAATCGAATTCGGCCTAACCGAGAAAATTTTTACAGTGCCGGAAGATAAGCGCACTGAGGAATATATTTCCGGCAAGTTCGGTTAATAAATTATATGAGGTAGAAATATGCTAACAAAACGTATTCAGGAATTGAAACAGCATATCATCGAATATGCGGCGCTGGTCGAAAGCATGATTGATAAAAGTATGCGGGCTATCGGCACCAGGGACGCTAAAATTCTGCAGTCAATTATCGAAGTTGACGAACCCAAAGCGAATGACTTCGACCTGCGCATGGATGATGCCTGCATCAGTGCGATTGCCCAGTATCAACCGCGAGCGCGCGACCTGCGGACGATCATCATGATCTTGAAAATGAGTAATGATTTCGAAAGGTTAGGCGATGGAGCAGTAAAAATCTGCAAGAATGGGCTTTACTTGATTAAGCAACCCACTTTCAAGCCAATTCCGGAAATGAACCAACTGGCGCAGGAAGCACTCGGTATGCTGCATCACAGCATTGATGCCTTTATTAATGAAGATGTTGAGGCAGCACAGGAAATATGCCGACGTGATGATATTGTAGATAATTTGCGGGATAAAATCATTGCTGATCTTACTCACACAATGAGTCAGCAGCCGACAATCGTGCCAGTTGCCCTGCGGATGATGGACATCAGCCGTAAGCTGGAACGCGCCGCCGATCTCTCGACTAATATCTGTGAAGACATTATCTTCATGGTGCAGGGGCGGGTCATAAAACATCATAAAAGAGAATAAGGTAACTGTAACG
>CAZAKO010000074.1:5580-7637 GCA_964485745.1 uncultured bacterium | reverse complement strand
CCAATCCCGATTCCCGGGCGAGTCGAAGCTGAAGATTTTGATAATGGGGGAGAGGGAGTAGCTTATCATGACAATGATGCTTCCAATAACGGTGGGGAATACCGCAGCAGCAGCGGTGTGGATATGGAAGTCTGTTATGAAAATGGTGTTCGAGTTGGTTATAACGTTGGTTGGATTAATGCCGGTGAGTGGATCGAATACACTATCAATGTTGCAAAAGATTCGATGTATATCTTCGAATTCAGGGTTGCATCCGAATCGGCTGGCGGGACTTTCCATTTTGAAGTGGATGGCGATGATGTAACCGGCTCGATCCAATTCGCGGCGACGGGTGGTTGGCAAATCTGGACAACGGTGTCTGCTGAAGATATACCCTTAACGCCGGGTGAACATATTTTACGATTTTATGCCGAAACATCTAATTTCAATATCAACTATGTGGCTATTAATTATCAGATAGTCCGGATTCCCCCAGTGGTACAAATTACTGCTCCTCCGGATAATTCTGAATTTGAATCAGGTTCGGATATTTTGATTACTGCGGCTGCTGCGGATCCCAACGGTCAGGTGGTGAAAGTTGAATTTTATGCTGATGCGGAGCTCCTTGCTACCGATGAGACCGCTCCCTACGAATACCTCTGGCAGAAGCCTCCAACCGGTAATTACGATTTGTGGGCTATTGCTACTGATAATGATGGTATTGCGACAACTGCGGAAAGGGTAGATGTCCGAGTTCTTTTTCCAAAGTATGATTATGAGCTGATTTTTTCGAATCCACACGATTTTTATTACAATCCATTTACTCTGACTATTTCATGTAATTCTACCGCAATAACGATTCGTTACACCTTAGATGGTTCCAATCCGCTAACTTCAACGACGGCAAGGTCACTGACGTCACCGGCAAATATCCCGATTTCCCCAACCAGTACCGTGGGTCGAGGTCGGACTCCCGGTGTCATCGTGCGGGCGGTTGGGGTGAAAGGCAACATACAGCAGACATTGATCGTTACGCGGACTTACATTTTTGTAAATGAAGTCCGTAATCAGGGACATCCCGGTGGGAGTTGGCCTAATAGCGGAGTAAATGGTCAGTCCTGGAGATATGAAATGAATCAGAGCGTGGTCAACGACTCCCGCTACACCGACCTGATTGACGATGCGTTGCTGGATATCCCATCTATTTCACTGGTTACTGACCTTGGCTGTTTTTTTGATAAAGATAGCGGGATCTATGTCAATGCACAATATCATGGTCGGGAGTGGGAAAGACCGGTATCGGTCGAATTAATCAATCCGGACGGCACTGCGGGATTTCAGATAGATGCCGGGATCAGGATCAGGGGTGGTTGGAGCCGGCACGGCAGTTATCCGAAACATGCCTTTCGACTATTTTTCCGGGAAGAATATGGCAAGTCCAAATTAGAGTATCCCCTTTTTGAAGATGAAGGGGTTAAGGAATTTAAGAAGTTAGACCTGCGCTGTACCCAGAATTATGCCTGGAGTAATGGTTATGTTTGGGAGAATACGATGAATCGGGATGTATTCTGCCGCGATCTCCAGGCGCAAATGGGTCAGCCGTATTCACGCAGTCGTTATTATCATCTTTACCTTAACGGCGAGTACTGGGGTTTATATCAATCCCAGGAACGTCCGGAAGCCGAATTTGCCGCAAGCTACCTGGGTGGGGATGAAACCGATTATGATGTAGTCAAGGTAGACATTGGCGATTATTTCAATCTGTATCAAATTGAGGCAACTGATGGTAACCTGGATGGCTACCGACAAGTCTATAACATCTATCAGTTGGGATTCTCAAGTAATGAAAATTACTACAAATTGCAGGGGCGCTATGCCGACGGGAGCGTTAACCCAAGAGGCAGATGCCTGGTAGACATTGATAACCTGATTGATTATATGATTGATATTTTTTATACCGGCAATTTTGATGCACCGGTTTCGAAATTTTCCGGTGATGGCAATCCCAATAATTTTTATCTGATTTATAATCGAAATGCCAATGATGGTTTTAAATTCTTTGTCCATGATGCCGAACA
>CAZAKO010000074.1:1859-5480 GCA_964485745.1 uncultured bacterium | reverse complement strand
CCGGCGATCAACGAAATTGTTACCGGATTTTTTCCCTATCGGGGTGAGATTGTCCTGAATCAATTGCGAATTGCTGGTCTATATCCGAATATCGAGCCACCAATCTTTTGGTATGAGGGTCAGGAAATAACCAAAAACTCTTTCCCGATTAGTGCCGGTTTTAAACTGTCTTTGACAAATCCGAATGGAAGTGAGGGGACGATTTACTACACCCTGGATGGCACTGATCCACGCTTAATCGGTGGAGGCATATCGAGTACTGCACTCCAGGCTGATAATGGTCAGGCAGTAGATATTTCAGTGACTACCATGCTAAAAGCGCGGATTAAAGTGAATGATATCTGGAGTGCGCTGCATGAAATTATCCTTTTTACTGATGATGATTTGGGCAGTTTAAGAATAACCGAAATTCACTATCATCCACTCGATCAGGGAACTACGAATGGGAGAAATTTTGAGTTTTTAGAGCTGTACAATGCCGGAAGCAATATTCTAAATCTCTCTCAGTTGCGGTTTATCAGTGGAGTGGATTTTATTTTTCCCGCCGGAACGGTTCTTAACGTCGGGCAGTATCTGGTTTTGACTTCTAATCTGACGAATTTTGAAGAGCGCTATAAATTTCGACCGTTTGGTCAATTCAATGGACAGCTGGATAATGCCGGAGAGCAGCTGGTTCTGGCAGATCCCGAGGGGAATTCGCTGATTGTCATCAATTATGGTAATCAGGCACCCTGGCCCGTTGAAGCCGATGGGAATGGATATTCACTGGTGTGGATAAATGCGCTTGGCGATGATGATCAAAATAATCCTTCGAACTGGAAAGCCTCACGCAAAATACATGGCTCACCCGGCTTTGATGATGCGGTTGAGACAGTTTCCGGTTCAGATTGGTCGCTGCCCAGTAAGTTCAACTTATATTCGAACTATCCCAATCCTTTCAATTCATCTACGACGATAAGATTCGACGTTCCCGTTACTACACAGGTGCAGTTGACTGTTTATGATTTACTCGGTAAAACGGTGGAAGTCCTGGCTAATAAAAAGTTTACGCCTGGGCATTATATGGTTCGGTGGAATGCAGCTAACCGACCGGCTGGTTTATATTTTTATCGCCTTCAAGCTGGTGAATTCACTCGAACCGCTAAAATGCTGTTGGTAAAATAGAATAGCAGTTTAGACTATAGTAATCGTCTCGATATTGATCCACATATTTTTTTAACGGATCAGGATCATTTTCCGGGTGCTGGTCCACTTGCCGGCAGTGATTTTATAAAAATATAATCCCGAAGTAACTAAATGCCCGGTATCGTCCCGACCCAGCCATTCAATTTGATACCGCCCTGCCGGTTTTTCCTCCTGCATTAAGCGAGTGATCCGCCGACCAAGCAGATCAAAAATATCAATTGTCACTTTGGCGGTTTGGGGGAGATCGAATGTGATAGTGGTTGTCGGATTAAATGGATTAGGATAATTTTGATAAAGAGCAAACACTTTTGGAATCTGTAATCCATTTTCGGAAGTGAGGCTGGCGGTTCCTTTATTCGTAGATCCCGGTGTAGGTATGTTAAAAGTTCTCCATGTATTCCCGCCATCGTCAACTCTACCGTAGGATACATCATCAGGTTGATGACCAAAGTTGATCGAATCAATAAAAGCAAATGTATCTGCATCAAACTGGAAAAGGGCCAGCTGCTCACCATTGGCACTTAATTGAAATCCAAGATGATTGACACCCTGGGAAATGTCGCCGTCCGCCCATAAAATTAAAAATTGACCGGGCTGAATAGTCGTTAAGTCGGGTTGATCGGTTGGAATTTGCCAGCGACCGGGATTACTGAAATTATCACTTAGGTAAACCCCACCGAGGTCAACCGGGGATTCACCTTTATTATAGATTTCGATCCAGTCGTCGTATTCGCCGGCATTATCGGCAATTGTGCGGGTATTAGCAGCCATAAATTCATTAATATAGATATTGGAATAATCGGATGGTCCCTGATTGAAAAAGAAAGCGCCCATATCAGTACGTGTGCCGTCCGGATCGTTCGGGCTATCCGGATCGCCGGTATCAATGCAGGGAGAGTCGGCATGCAGATTGAAATTATAGTTACTGGTTGAGATAAACCGGGGATCGCCTTGAATATTGCCCAAACCATCAAGCAGATTTTTATCTGAAATTGAATAGACGATCCGAACCGCCGATTTTTCATCCTGGGAAAATTCACCAGCCGTCATCTCTGCAAAAATCGTATTTCTGACTGATGCAAAACCGCCACCCTGATTCGCGATTTTTTCATAGCAGGCGATGCCAACACTATCATCGTAGAGTGTATTGCGATCAATGGTCGCCGTCGAGCTGTCTTTAATAGCAATCGCCATGGACGCATTGACGACCAGGTTACCGCGGATAATGGCGTCGGTGGATTTCTCGCCCACCGAGATGCCCTTATCCGGACAGTCGAATATCCGGTTATTTTCGATTAAGACATTTTTACTAGAAGTACCGATATCAATTCCATCCCGATTCGAATTGGTGCTGATGATATTGATGCGGTTGTTGCGGATGATCCCATCGTTCACGGAATCGAAATCCAGTTCGCCGTTGCCGAAGAGATGACAGTTCTCAATCCGTGCACTGGCAGACTGAATATGCGCAATATCATCTCCGGCGCCCGTTCCATCCAGCACAGAGTTCGTAATAATAATGGTACCGCCTTGCCCGTCAAATGGTTGACCAATATTTCGCATGGTCACATCGTCGAGTGTGATATCCGAATTATGGGTTGATACGGCGGCTTTGAATCGTACAGCGTCGGCGCCGGTCGTGGCACCCTCTAATTTTACATGGGATAAGGAGGATGGTCTGGTTGCATCTTCAAAACAGAGTGCGCCCCAACGACCATTGGAACCAATACCGTGGATCGTGATTGGCAAGTTCTCACTGCCATTGGCTAATAGCTGTCCGTTGACATAAATGCTTTTACCTTCAGCCAATTGGATTTCAACGCCAGGTTCCACGCTTAGTGAAACATTGGGTCTAACCGTAACATCGGATAAGGCGATGTAGGGTGAATTCGCCGCCGTCAGAACCATATTTTGACTTATTTCAGTTGGCAACTGGTTTTGTGAGTTAACAGTGAACACTGCAAAAATCGTACGGCTTTGGTCGAGCTGAAGATCAAGCTCAGGATCACTGGAAATGAAACTGCCGCCGCTATTTTCGGTGAAAAAGCCATCAAGCTCAAGATCAAAGCTGATATCTGAGCTATTTGCAGCACATTGATGAATTTCCACCGCGAGTGTGTTAGTTCCATTGTTGATATATTCTGTACTTATGGGATATTCAAAAAACGTATTTTCGTCATCATCACCTACGGATGCAGTGGAGAGAGTACTATAATTAATTGTACCACCGGGCATGTTAGATCGAACTACCTCATGACCGTTTAGATAAACGATAGCGCCGTCATCCCGCAGGAGTTGGATAGTCAAACTTGCTATATTTGTAATATCGGCGATCTCGAAAGTTGTCCGAAAATAGGTCGTAATGTATTTGTTATTACTGCTTGGTCCATAAAGAACTTTGGTGGTCTCGTCATCATCACCGTAGCCAAATTGGGC
>CAZAKO010000074.1:0-1759 GCA_964485745.1 uncultured bacterium | reverse complement strand
GGGATTTCGGGCGCAATCACCGCCTGTAAACTGTCAAGAATGGGGGTGGTTTGATCCGGTTGGAATCCATCGTTTAGGTATTCGCAAAAGCGTTGGATAAATTTTTGTTCGAAATTCTGATTAGCCAGAAGAGCCTGAAATGGGAGCAGCAGTTGCGACATGTTTTCCAGGGCATTATAAGTCAAGTCGCGAAAACCGCGATCCATATCAAAGACCAACCACTGCCATTTTCCATCGTTAGTGCGTGGGCGCCACAAGCGGATATTATGGGCCCAGCTGGTATTACCCGGAAAAGCTTCTGCGATAACATAATCAATAAAATTGTCAATATCGATCATATCGGCGACAACGTCATAATTAGTCTGAATTGCCAGATCGTTGTCCTCAATAAAATCCATCAAAGTGTTATATTGTTCCAAATCACCGGCAATTACTTCGATGCCTCCTTGCGGTCTGACATCCAGAAAAATCAAATCCACATTATCTGGATCCACCGCATGATGGGTTGCTAAGTAATCCTCGTTATATTTTTCCCGGATATTATGAATTCCCCAATATTCGCCGTTGATAAAAAGCACTGCCGGACGATATTCCTGAGTATCTAAATTTAAATTACGCCGAATCACGTTTTGGATAAAGGCATCGCGAAACATGGTAAGGTGCCAGTCGTCACTGGAGCTGCGCAGCACAAAGGAATAAAACCTTTGAACACCCTCCCTGCCAAAAAGTGGATAGTCGAGTTCGTCCGATAGAAAAACACTGAGAGATTTTTGAGGGATGTAAATTGCTGAACGACCAAACAAGCGGATAACGACATCATCCTCAAAACCAAGATGACCGCTGGTTTCCAGAAAATCAATATGTGCTGGTCGCTCCCATTCACGGCGTTGGGAGATATTCGAGTTATTATAAATACCGGTTTCATCGCTCCAAAGATTTTCGGGATCGGTGGAGAGTGAGACCACCGGCAAGGTTATCTGTTCATTGATGAAATAGGAGCGAGTCAGAACCGGACCCGGCAACCGGTCTTGTTCATAAACCCGAGCTCTCAGGACGGTGTTGGTGGTAATAGTTAGAGGTGACTGATATTCGGCTGATTGACGGTTGGGAATGGATCCATCCAAGGTATAGCGAATTGTTCCACTGGTTGAACTGGATATTTTAACAGTCTGGTTTCCTAAATAGAATCCCGATGCCAGCGAAAATGCCGGCGATTGGGATTGAGATTTAGTGGCAAATCCCGGCGTCGTGTTGGTAGTTCCCGGTGTCGGCTGAGAAAAGTAAAGCCATTCGGCGAGATTTGCACTGTTTCTGCCATAGGCAACGTCGCTGACCTGTTTACTATAAGTCAGCGTATCAATTGGCATGCCCGTACTGTTGAAGAGACCAATGGCTTCACCAGCTTTATCCAACTTAAAATTGGTATGCAGACCAAAATTGGCTGTATTCATACCATCATCCCAGATAAGCAGGAACCCACCCGCCTTGATGCTCGTACCACTCGGGATCGCCCATCTTTTAGGATGCGCGAGGTTGTCAGTCAAATAGCAACTACTGAGATCAACAGCTATAGCACCTGGATTGTATAACTCGATCCAATCTGAATATTGATTGTAGTCGGGATCAAGGACTGAAGTAATATTTGAAGTCAGGAATTCGTTGATGACGATTGCTCCCAGTTCCTGTCCCTCAGCGGGCGAAAGAGCTGCGACAATAGTTAGGTTTAATATAATCCAGTTAATCCTTTTCATCTTTTCCG
>CAZAKO010000073.1:0-9688 GCA_964485745.1 uncultured bacterium | reverse complement strand
GAAAATCATTATTGCCGTTGGAAAACCGACTTGGGAACATTACATTAAAACGTTCGGAGCGATATTAATTACAATTTGCTGATGAAATAATAATTGGGAGAAATTAATCCTATGAAAAAAGTCGCTTTTATCGCAGTGACCAGTGTTATTTTGAGTGTTGGATTAAAAGGACAACAGGTCAAATATCTATCTAATAGAGTTTTAGCAAAACATCAGATTGGAGAGATTATTCTTCAACCAGTCACTTTTAAGGATTATCAAGCAGAAACAGGAATTTTGATTGTGAAGGAAAACTGGTTTGAAAAGAATAGTAAGACTATTCAGCTGAAGGTAATGAGGGTCTTTTCGAAAAATGAACAAAAAAAGGAGCCGTTATTTTATTTCACTGGTGGTCCTGGAGTTTCAAATATAAATGAACAATGGATTGACGATTGGATGCTCGAAGATCATGATGTCATTTTGGTCGGATATCGGGGACTTGACAGTGATTATACCTTAAGGTCGAAAAGATTGGATGCCATCCTTCGGAATGAGAAAAATCTAATGAGTGAAACAGGTAAGCAGAAGATGGCCCGGGCAATTGATCAAGAAATAGCCAATAGAGAGAAGAGAGGTAGGGATATCGCCGGGTATAGTGTTTTGAATGTCATTGAAGATATTGAAGCGACCCGCAAAGCTTTTGGGTATGATAAAATAGACCTAATCGGACTTAGCTATGGAGGGGCAATAGTTGAGTTATATGCAGTTAAATATCAGGAAAATATCAATAAAGAGATCTTAATATCGCCAGCCACGTTCTATAATATCGCCTACTCAGCTCCGGATACAGGTTCAAATGAGAAGGTCTGGAAAGGAGGATTAAGTAATATCAATGAAGAGTGGAAAAAAGATAGTTTGTGCTTAACCAAATCCAAGGACATTGAGCAAACAATCGAAAATGTGAAAAAAATGCTGCCACAAAAATACGCTGGCATTTACATCGCAGCTGATAGATTGGAATTTATGACTCATGCCATGCTTTATGATCAAAGCACAGTGGCTCAATGCTTGGATGCCTATATTGCTGCCGAAAAAGGCGATTTCAGTGGTTTGGCTTATATGGTATTTATGCTCAAAATGATAACCAGTTATATGAATATTTTTGATTTGTGTTATAAAACTTATACTTCTCATATAGAATCTTTCAAATATGAGCAGCCCAAGGTAACAGTTTTTAACACTTCCGAATTTGCCTGGGGTACGTATCAATACATTCATCATAAAATACCATTTATACCCGATTCATTGTCAAAAAAAAGATCATTGGATGTCAAAACCCTGATTATCATCGGTGAAACTGATGGTGGAGAACCATGGGCTAAGTTCCATGGAGCCTTTTTTAAAGAGCCGGATCTGGTTGTCTTGGATAATATGGGACATCAGGATATGTTCACTATTCAAAGAGAAGGATATATTCATCTTGCCAGAACCTATTTACTTGAAGGAGTTGCTGATACATCAAAATACAAGCCGGTAGAATTGAAAAAAATCAATTTTGTCCCGACTTCAACCTTTCAGGAGATTGGGAAAAAATACAGGAAGAATATAATGATGCGAATGACGTATAGCTTGATGTTTTTAAAAATGAGGTTATTCTAAATGGTGATAAATTTTATTCAATGGCATTTATCGGCATGGCACCCTCAGGGTATTTGCGGTTCGTTCTCCTTTTCCAAAACGACTTTGGTATTTTGTAGATACATCAAATTTTAAGTAATACTTAGATCGCAATTAGGAGTGATTATGACCAAAATCGAAGAAATCCTGCAACTGCAAGTCAAACCCAAAGAGAAGCAGATCAAGCTGATTGAAGCCATCGTTTCCGGGGAAATACCTGTTAGTGAATTCATTACCTTTTTCGAATCCGCAGCTGACGTGGATAAGGGCACCTGCGCCGATGTGCTGAAGCACGTTTCAGCTAAAAGTCCGGAACTACTTGCATCTTATATTGATGTTCTGGTCAAGTACATCAATTACAAAGCTCCGCGGGTCAAATGGGGCATCCCGGAAGCAATTGGTAATTTAGCAAAGAAATATCCCGCTCAAACCGCAATCGCCATTCCTTATCTTCTTAAAAATACTACCGATGACAAAGCGAATACTACGGTGATCAAATGGTGCGCCGCCTTTGCCCTGACGGAAATTGCCAAATCCCATCCCGACTCCCGTAAACAACTGCTACCGATTTTTGAAAAGATAAGTAGAGCAGAGAAGAATAATGGTGTAAAGAATGTTTATGTCAAAGCCCTGAAAGCAATTGAACAGCACAAGATTTGATGAGCGAAATAAAAGCAGGTAGTTTGAGATAAATTGATCCTTAACAAACCTTGAAATGAGGTGTACATGCAAAGAGATACCCTAAAGCCGGATAAAAAGCTGGCAGCAGTCTGCGGCTTGTTTTGTCCGGCGTGTCGGATTTATATCGGACAAACAGAAAGTTCGGAAAGACGTCAGGTAATTGCCGAATTACTGGATGTCCCGCTCGAAGAATTGTATTGTGAGGGCTGCCGGGCGGAAGTTCGCTTCCCGTATTGCGAAACCTGTATTATGTACGCCTGCGCCGATCAAAAGGGTATTGATTTTTGTATCGAGTGCCAGGAGTACCCCTGTGCGGATTTGAAGACGTTTCAGGCGGCAAAGCCGCACCGCTTGGAATTATTTCAAAATCTATCCCGCATCCGGGAAGTCGGCTATGAAAAATGGTTTGCCGAAATGGTGCAGCGCTATTCATGTCCTCAGTGTGGCACGATTAATTCAGCCTATCATTTGGCATGCCGAAAATGCGGTGCCGTTCCCAGTTGTCCCTTTGTAGCTGCCCACACGGAGGAAATTCAAACATATCTCCGTACGAGGTAAATTCTTTCTCATGCCGATACTCGAATAGTACAAAGATAACAAGAATCAAGAATCAAGAAAAAATCATTGTTTTATTAACTAAAGACGTTTATATATACAGACGGAATAATTAGGAGGAAATTATTCATGGAATTCAAAAAAAGTCGGCGGCGTTTTTTGGAGGATTGCGCGCAGCTGGGATTGGCGTGTTTTTCGATTTTTCTGGGACGGAAAAAGCTCTTCGCCCTGACCGGCGACGAGCAGAAAAAGGTGCCGGTTCAAGCGATTAATCTAAAAGCCCGGTCTTATTGCGGGATTGCCTGTGAGAGTGAGTGTGAACTATTCAAAGCCACCCGCGCGAACAATGTTGAACTGAAAAAGAAAGTATATAACGATTGGAAATGGAAAGAGACATTTGGCGTCGAATTCGATCCGGATCAGGTTTTCTGCTATAATTGTAAACCGGAAAATGGGATTTTGAAGCTGGGAATGGCCGAATGTGAAGTCCGCCAATGTGCAATTGCCAATGGCATCGAGTCCTGCATTCAATGCAAAAACCTCACCCGTTGTGACAAAGAATTCTGGAAGGGCTGGAGCAGTTTTTATACTCAGGTTAAGGAACTGCAACAGCAATATGCTAAACAGAGTGGTGCCGTATTATTGGATGTCAGAAAGAGTACCAAGTAAAAGAAAGTGAATTTTCGCATAATCAGTCGGAATGTAAGTTAGTGCTCTATGAAATTGCATTAATCCGATAGATGATTAGATTTATCTTTTGTACTTCTTGAATAAACTGAGATTGGGATGGAAAGCAGAGCCAGAAATTACGTATTGAGTCTCATTTTTTTTGTTTCCTTTTTAGTCTTAACCCTCTACTACCACTTTGTTTTTCAGACTCAGCTGTATTACCATTTTCACCAACCGATTTTTTTGTTCAATCACACCTTTATCCATGAATTCCTGAGTTATCCCGGGGGGGTGTTGGAATTAGCCACTCAATTCCTCTTTCAATTTTATTATTACAATTTCGTCGGTGCGCTAATTACGGCTTTGTTGATTGTCGGAATTTGGGTGATGCTATACCGAATCGTTGAAAAACTGCGTTCTTCCGAGATTAGTTTATTACTATCTTTTTTACCGGTGTTCTTATTACTGTTTTTACAGAATCACTACAACTTTCCGCTGGTCATCACGTTCAAATATCTCTGCGCAGTCGCATTTTTCTATCTTTACCTGAAAGCTGGAGAAAGGGCTAAAGTCATTCTCATTATTTCATCGGTTTTATTTTATTATTTAGTGGGCGGTTGGATTTATCTTTTCTGGGTTGTGTTAGGATTGCTTTATGAATTATTTTATGGGGAGTCGCCATCCCGCTACTATTTTTCCGGAATGCTGGTTGGATTTTACCTCCTGTGCCCGTTGATACTTAGTCGCTCTCTATTTTTCATCGGGATTACGGAAGCCTACCTGTACATCGTCCCCAGCAGTGCCTTTTTTCAACCTTTTATGTTCAGACTCTCTCTTTTTCTTTATCTGTTTTTTAGCGCTTTGCCAATCCTGCTGCCGGTAATTTTCATCTTTGATCGGTATATTATTGGCAAGCCAGCTAATGCCATTCCTGGTGGAAGTCGTGGCATTATTGGTCCGATTTCGATGGTGGGACAATCCCTCCTGATCCTGATTACCGGTTATTTAGTACTGCGTTATTCTTTTGACGAAAACGAGCAGCGGCAAATTCGGATTGACTATCTAACTTATCAGGGGCGCTGGTCGGAAGTAATCGAGCAAGCCCAGTCCATTAAGGGTTATGAACGCTTGACAAATTTCAATATTAACCGGGCTTTATATCATACCGGACAGCTGCTCGATAATCTCTTTGCCATACGACAAGTGCTCGGGACGGATGGACTATTTATCAATAAAGTGATTGCCAGTCAGATCGCACTTCCGGCAAGTGAACTCTATTTAGAGTTAGGGCACATTAAAGCGGCTGAAGCGCTGGCTTTTGAAGCCCAAACCAAGTTTCGTTATGATCCGCGAATTTTGAAGCAGCTCTGTCTGACCAGTCTCATCAATGAAAAATATGCGGCTGCGCAGAAATTCACCGCCCTTTTAAGTGCAAGTCTAATCCACCGCAGCTGGGCAAAGCACTATCAGGCTTATATTGACGATCCCTATTTATGTCTGACCGATGATTTTATGCAGTTCAAGCGGGCGCAGCAGCCCCAAACCGATTTTTTTATTAATGATGAACATCCTGATTATGATTTAGTGCAGCTGCTCAAAGAAGATCCGGATAATCGAATGGCTTTTGAATATCTCATCGCTTACAATCTGTTAGAGTGTAAATTGAAAAATGTTTATAAGCATCTTGACAAATATAAAAATTTTAATTACCCACATACTCCCCGTCACATTCAGGAGACTCTCATATTATTAGAACTAAGGGATCCAAAAGGAATTGATCTCAGGCAGTACAATATTAGTTCTGAGACAATCGAGCGGTTTTCGAAATTTAATACAATTCTGATGGAAAATATTAGTGATCGCAAGCAAGCCCAATCCTTATTAGCGAGCGAGTTCGGTAATACTCTCTGGTATTATGTCCGCTATGTCACGCCCTTAGTCACTAACCTCGAATTAAAGGTAAGAAAAATAGATGAAGATCTCTATTAATACCAAGATCTCGTTTCTTATTGGAATTTTTTTCATCTATGGTTTAGGGCTGCCGTTTTGTGCTAAACCGAGCATCAAAGGTTATCTTGAAATTGACCGGTTGCCGAATATTGCTCCGGACTATATTGGGAGTGTCATTCCTCCTAATATTGCTCCACTAAATTTTAAGATCAAAGAGCGAGCAGCTAATTATTATGTCGAAATTTATACTCGCAAATCGAATCGCCAGCGGATTCGCCTGCGAACTGATCAAATAGTAAAAATACCGCAACGTAGTTGGCGACGGCTTTTATCCCAAAATCGGGGAGAAGAGCTGTTGATTGATATTTATTTTAAAGCACCGGATTTGGGATGGCAGAAATTTCACACTATCAGGAACTACATTGCCAAACAGAAAATTGATTCGCATTTAGTCTACCGGCTGATTAATCCGGGTTATATTTTATGGTGGGAGATGGGCATTTATCAGCGGAATATCGAGAATTTTGATGAGTCGCCAATCTTTACCAATCGGGTCACCAAACATAACTGCATGAATTGTCACTCCTTTTGTCAACATAATCCTGAGATTATGCTGTTTCATCTGCGCGGTGATTACGGTGGGACGATGATTGTCAAAGGGAATCAGGCCCAAAAGGTCAACACTAAAACCGATTACACGATGTCGGCTGGAGTATATCCCGCCTGGCATCCCGATGGTCGGCATGTTGCCTTCTCGGTTAATCGAATTTCCCAGTCCTTTCATGCGCGTAAGGATGCCAGTATTTATGTCCGGGACAACGTTTCTGATTTGGTTGTTTATGATACCGAAACCAATATACTGACTACATCACCCGAAGTTTCAACCAAGCGGTTAGAAAATTTGCCGGAATGGTCGCCGGATGGCAAGTATCTGTATTTTTGCAGTGGTCCGGAAGTAACCCAAGAGACCAAATATAACGAATACCGCTATGATCTAATGCGCATTCCCTATAATGTCGAAACGAATCAATGGGGTAAAGTCGAACCGGTGCTGATTGCTAACAAGCAGGGTAAAAGTGTCTCTTTTCCAAAAATTTCGCCGGACGGCAAATACCTGCTATTCACCATGAGTGATTACGGCTATTTCGCGATTCATTTTAATTCGAGTAATCTTTGTCTGCTCGATTTAACCACCGGGGCTTATCGCCAGCTGCCAGTCAATAGTCCCAGCAGTGAGAGCTATCATAGCTGGTCGAGCAATGGTCGCTGGTTTGTGTTTGCCAGTAAACGCCAAGACGGCTTGTGTTCGCGGTTGTATATCAGCTATCTTGATCCAGCAGGTAATGCGGCGAAACCTTTTCTGCTGCCCCAAAAAGATCCCGAATTCTATGATACCTTTATCATGAATTATAACGTACCCGAATTAATTACAGGTTCGGTTGACATCCGCCGCTCGAAGCTTTTAAAAACTGCCCTGGGAGGACTCCTCCAGGCTAAATTCGATCCGGAAGTGGATGTGGATGGACTTTCCGGGGCTACCAAAATCGTTAAGCCCAAAGAGCAATAAGCAGTTGCTTTTTCACTACCGGAAATTAGAATTGATTTAATTGCGCAATTGAACAATTAAAATTCTGCTTATACTTCCTTTTTCGTATCGGATTTATTCTTTATATTTGAACCGTTTTGCGGTAATTTGATAGTCGAATTTTAGAGGAGACGATGAATGCAATTTGGCTGTTTTGATGACGAAAAGAGAGAATATGTAATTAATACTCCGGAAACACCTTATCCCTGGATCAACTATTTAGGAAATGAAGCATTTTTCTCGATCATCTCCAATACGGGTGGTGGTTATAGTTTTTATAAAGATGCCAGGTTGCGTCGGATAACCCGCTATCGTTATAATAACTCGACCTTAGACGATAACGGTAAATATTTTTATATCAATGATGCTGGCGAGGTCTGGAATCCCGGCTGGAAACCAGTCATGCGGCATTTGGATTTCTACGAATGTCGGCATGGTTTGGGTTATACCCGGATTACCGGCAAGAAGAACAATCTGCAGGCGGAAGTGCTAAGCTTTGTGCCGCTGAATTTCAATGGAGAAGTCCAGCAGCTCACCCTGACCAATACCGGCAATTCTCCCAAAAAGATCAAATTATTTTCCTATGTGGAATTTTGTCTCTGGAATGCACTCGAAGATATGACCAATTTTCAACGCACCTTTTCCATCGGTCGGGCTGCAGCTGACGGCAGCACCATCGTTCATTTTACCGATTACAAAGATCGCCGCGATCATTTTGCGTTTTATGCGGTCAATACTGCGATCAACGGTTTCGATTGTGATAAAGAGAGTTTTATGGGCATTCACAACGGACCGGCGCATCCTATTGCGGTTTTCGAGGGAAAATCGCGCAATTCGGTGGCATTTGGCTGGCAGCCAATCGCCGTGCATCAGATTGATGTCAACCTGAATCCCGGTGAGCAGCAGATCTATATTTTCATTTTAGGTTATGTGGAATACCCGAATGATCAAAAATGGGATGCTCAAGGGAAAATTAATCAAACTAAAATCGAGGAAATGCGGTGCCGCTTTACGAACGTTAAGGATGTTGAGCGGGCGATGCGGCAGCTGCGTGATTTCTGGAGCGATTTACTGGCTGTCTATCAGATAGAAACGGAAAATGAAAAGACCGATCGGATGGTGAACATCTGGACGCCGTATCAGTGCATGGTGACTTTCAATATGTCGCGTAGTGCCTCTTATTTTGAATCCGGCATCGGGCGCGGCATGGGATTCCGGGATTCCACACAGGATCTCTTAGGCTTTGTTCATTTGATTCCCGAGAGAGCCCGGGAACGGTTGGTGGATATTGCCGCCACTCAATTCGAAGATGGTGGCGCTTATCATCAGTATCAGCCGCTGACAAAACGCGGCAACTACGAGGTCGGTAGCAATTTTAATGATGACCCGCTCTGGCTAATTTGCGGAGTGGTTGCTTACCTGAAAGAGACCGGTGATTTTTCAATCTTGGATGAACAAATACCTTTTGATAATAATCCCGAAAATCAGGCAACCATGTTTGAACATCTGCGGCGTTCTTTTTACCATGTGGTGAATCATTTAGGTCCGCATAAATTACCACTGATCGGGCGAGCCGATTGGAATGACTGCCTCAATCTGAATATTTATAATACCGACCCGGATCAGTCTTTTCAAACTGGAAAAAATAAAGCAGACGGTAAGGTCGCCGAGTCTTTAATGATTGCCGGTGCTTTTGTGCTTTATGGCAATGAGTTTACCGAATTATGTGACCATTTGGGTAAAGAGGAGGAGGCTCGCCAGGCACGCAAGCATATTGCTGCTATGGTTGAGAGCATCAATAAATTCGGCTGGGACGGCAACTGGTTTTTACGAGCGTATGATGCCAAAGGACACAAGGTCGGCAGCCATGAGAATGAAGAGGGTAAGATTTTCATCGAATCACAAGGATTTTGCTGCATGGCTGGCATTGGTCAAGCGGACGGTCGCATGCAAAAAGCCTTAGATTCGGTCAAAAAGTATTTAGATTGTCAGTACGGACTGGTGCTGCAAAATCCCGCCTTCACCAAATATCATATCGAGTACGGCGAAATTTCAACTTACATTCCAGGCTATAAGGAGAATGCCGGGATCTTTTGTCATAACAATCCCTGGATCATGATTGCCGAAACGAAGTTGGGACGGGGAGCACCGGCGTTTGAATATTGGCGCAAGATCAGCCCGGCTTATTTGGAAGATATTAGTGAGTTACACCGCACCGAACCGTACGTCTATGCCCAAATGATTGCCGGTAAAGATGCCTATAAGCCGGGTGAGGCGAAAAATTCCTGGCTGACCGGCACCGCTGCCTGGAATTTCCTGGCGATAACCCAATATATTCTCGGCATTCGCCCGCAATTCAGCGGAATGTTGATTGATCCGTGTATTCCACCAACCTGGAAGGAATATAGAGTATTGCGCAAATTCAGGGGTAAAGAATTAGCGATAACTGTGCAGAATCCAGCTGGCGTTCAGAAAGGGATTAAGCAAGTTACTCTGAACGGCGAAGCGCTTCGTGGGAATTTTATTCCGCTGACCGATATGAAGCAGCGGAATGAAATTTTAGTGATAATGGGCTGAGGAAGTAATCGGGTA
>CAZAKO010000072.1:7700-9758 GCA_964485745.1 uncultured bacterium | reverse complement strand
GTCTAATACTCCTAAAATGGTATGATAGACGCCATTCCGGTTCATTGGGACAAGTTATGGTGTATATTGTACTCTTGCATGAAGACCTCCGTGTCCCAGATGCTCCTGAAAATTTGAGGTGTAAATATCTCCGTTCAAAACTCACTTTGATCATGCCAGAGTAAAAATTGTAATCAAACCTCTTTTCCGGATATATTTGCAATTCTGTCAAAATTTAATCTCTGCTTTTTATCAATGCCAATGAAATTTTTAGCGTTATTACATATTATATGTTGTTTGATGGAAATTATTAAATAATGGTAAATCTATTTGTGTTTTTCCAAAAATAATAGAACAAGCACAATTAGTTGGCTGTTATTTTTCTTTCTATTCAAGGCAATCCAACCATCAAATTTTGTAAGCAAGACTGACAACTGCAGGTAACGGGATTTATACTGCGCTTATTTAAATTCCGACCTAATCGTTTTTATTAAGCCTTTAACTTGAACGAGCGCTTGTTGAATATCTTCTTCGGTAAGGCCCTCATCGAGAATAAAAGGGTAACGTTCTATGAAATAGAAGCCAGTAATTTTCTGAAGTATCTGTCGATATTGCTCGAGGGATGGATCGAAGGTTAATGCCTCGTTGAGAAGTGGTTCTAAATCGTGAATACGTTGGAGTAACCAGCCTTTGGTAAGAAGAAGCGCTTTAAGATATTTCTCAAGCGCTTGTTGCAGAAAAAAGCCCGCAGCTTCTGGATCATGAGCGCTTAAAAGTTGCTCAACCCGATAGAAATCTTTTTCGGCAATTCTAAACCAATCATTTGGGTAGAGAGATTCCTTATGCGGCATATAATACCTTGCCCCTTTTAATAATATCAGCCAGGAATTGATCGCCCCGATTTAGCCGCTCGGATACTTCAAGTGGATTTAGGACAAATGTATCAATAGCCACTTTACGATTAGGATCAGAGAGAATTTTGCGCACAGCCACCCACCGATCAATAAATCGCTCATTGGTGTCTTTTATAATTAAAAGATCAATGTCGCTATCTGAGTGGGGTGAATCACTTAAATAAGAGCCAAAAAGGATTATCTTTTGTGGGGAGTAGTCACATCGTAATTTGTTTACTATCTGGCGAGTAATTTGTTCGAATTCTATATTGGTCATTGAAAATTCACTTTACCATAATCCATTTATTTCACTTTTTTGCGTCTTTAACTTTTGAATCAAACTCACTCCTGAAAGATTTTCTAGTATCCAGCGTATATATTTCACCTTAATGAAAATTTAACGCCTGCTTTTTATGAATACCAATAAAATTTTTTTGAAGAGGGGTTAAATTTTTTTGGGTAATAATTCAAACTGGTCGGGTTTGATCATCGGTTTTGACCTAAATCACTTTAATGAAAAATATCATTGAATATAGAGTTTCACCATCATCCTCATGTTGCGATTCTCGCCCAAATTCACTAACATTGCCCTGGCATTTTTTGAAATACGGAATGACTGTCTGGGGCGATCCGGAATTCTTAAGAAAGTATTTTCCGCCAGGCGGGATTTAAAGTAAGTTGAAAATTGAAGTGAGGCATTGATGAAAAATACGAAAATTTTTCTGATATTTATTTTTTTCTCTCTTGGAATTAGCAGCGGCTTATCGGCTGCCGACTGGATGAATTATACGACCGCCAACAGTGGTCTGATTAGCAATGATGTGCGTGTGGTCTGTGTAGATATTAATGGTGTCAAATGGTTCGGCACGGCTCAGGGTTTGGTGCGCTTTGACGGCAGCAGCTGGAATACCTTCCAGGTCAGCGATACCACCATTCAGACTTTGCCGCACAATAGCATTCGTGACATCGCCTTCGAGGTTACCAGTTATGGTCCCGAGATCTGGGTCGCGACTGACAGCGGAATAACCGTGATAAGCGTGCCGTTAGAGTTGGATGGAATCTCCATGGCGACGCCTTATCGCGTGGATAATACCGGCTTGGTTTCTAACCGGGTGCGCACGGCGGTGGTGGATTACAAGGGTAAAAAGTGGTTTGCTACCGACAGTGGACTGGCAAGTTTCTCGGG
>CAZAKO010000072.1:0-7600 GCA_964485745.1 uncultured bacterium | reverse complement strand
CCGCCTATGCCACCATTGCCAACAGCGATACGATTCAGTGGTTCGGCACCGCTTATGGTGCCGCCCGTCATTTAGGCACGAAATCAAAAGAGAACTGGGAATTATTCACCACCTTTGAAGGTCTGATCAACGACACCGTCCAGGTTATTACAGCGGATAGTTTAGGGCAGATGTGGTTTGGAACCAGAAGTGGGGTAACGGTTTTGCAGGATTTAAAATGTACTTCACTGACCGCCACCGATGGATTGATTGATAATGACATTCGGGATATCGCTTTCGATCAGGATGGGTCGGTCTGGTTTGCGACACCAGGGGGCATTTCGCATTTTACCGGTCAAATCAGTTCAATTAAGCCGACTGTGCAGAATGATCGCTTATCACGGACGTTCAAACTGAATCCTAGCTATCCAAATCCGTTTAATTCCACGACGACAATTTCATATGAATTATCTACTGCCGGTTGGATTAACCTGAAAATATATAATCTCAAGGGACAGGCGGTGACGTCGCTGGTTAATGGAATTCAACCAGCGGGTAAGTATCAGATTATCTGGAATGGACTTTCGGCGACCGGCAGTGAGCTGCCCAGCGGCATCTATTTTTGCCGATTGGAACGCGCGTCTGCTCGTGGCGCATTTTCCGAAGTCCAAAAGCTGGTGCTGTTAAAGTAAGAAAATCCTGACGGGACAGAATTCATGTCAATCTGGAATATTTTCAAAATTTTGTAACGTAGTTTCCAAAAATAATGAAAATCATCCTGCCGCTAATTCTTTTTCTGGCGAGCATTTCGCTGTCAGCCCATGACAACCTGTTTATCAATGAATTTCTGGCATCCAATGTGGCTTCATCTGGGGATGAGTTTGAGGAGTATGATGATTGGATCGAAATTTATAATGCCGATACGGCTGCGGTGGATATTGCCGGATTATATTTGAGCGACGATCCCCATGATTTACAGAAATATCGAATACCTTTTGGATATTCTACCGAGACAATGATACCGGAAAAGGGATTTCTAATGCTTTGGGCCGATCATCAGCCGCGGCAGGGATTACTACACTTAGATTTTAAATTAAATAGTGATTTTGAATCTATTCTACTGACTGATCGCGACGGTAGTACGATTCTTGACAGTTTGAGCTATCGGGCACAAGCTACCGACATTTCCTTTGGGCGCTACCCGGATGGGGCGAACACCCGGCAATACTTTACTGAGGTAACTCCCGGTACTCCGAATCAACCAGGTTACGTTGGGATAACCAACCCGCCACTGGTTTCCGAGCCTTCCGGTTTTTATGCTGGCTCGTTTACGGTGTATATTCAGCCCGCGCAGCCTGAGGATCAGATTTACTATACCCTCGACGGCTCGGATCCAGCCGATACAACGTTGCTCTACACTGCGCCGGTATCAATTACCAACTCAACGGTTTTCCGGGCGCGCAGCATCCGCGCTGAATATGTCCCCAGCCCGATCGTGACCAGGGATTATTTCGTACAGACTGAGTCCACCCTTCCGGTGCTCATGATTGTCACCAATCCGCCTAATCTCTTTGACAAGTCAATTGGAATCTATCAAAATTATACCAAAGAGGGGCGCGCCTGGGAGCGTAAGGTCAATGTCCAATACTTCAATGATAAGCAGCCGCAGTTCGAAATTGATGCCGGGATCCGGATTCAGGGTAATTCATCAGTGAATATGCCCAAAAAATCGTTCCGGCTTTTCTTTCGGGAGGGATATGGCAGTGATTATTTAGAATATAGTCTATTTAAGGACACTCCCGTATCAACCTTCCAAAATCTGGTGCTCCGGGCTGGGTATGATGAAGACCTGCAAAAGGAACATGGCACTTTGCTGCGTGATCCACTGATCACCGAGCTATGGCGACGGATAGGCTATTTAGTTGCGCACAGCAATTTTGCCAGAGTTTACCTGAATAACGATTTTTGGGGCATTTATAATGTTCGCGAAAGCATCAACGAATATTTTACCCGGTCTTATGGCTTTGATGCCGATGCTGACCTGATCCGCTACATCTGGGAAAGCTGGGAAGTAACCTACGGCTCCGCTGCCGAGTGGCAGGATTTGATCACTTTTTTTCACGATAATAATTTTACCAGCGACTCGATGCTGACCGAGGCTGCTCGGCGGATAGATCTTAATAACTACACCGACTTACAAATATATGGTCATGCCGCGCAATACCGCAGCTGGTACTATGGTGCTACGGCGGTGCGCAACCACCGCTTCGGCAGCCGGTGGCACTGGACGATTTGGGATATGGATCGCGCATATACCGAGCTGAATTGGAATGGTTATGCATATTACGGGGATAACAGCGGCGTCTACTGGAATAATCTCTTTATCCGGCGGCTGCTCCAGAATCAAAATTATAAGCAGTATTTTATCAACCGGTTAGCGGATCTACTGAACTCGGTTTTTAAGCCAGAGGCGGTAATCCCAATTCTGGATTCGCTGGCAACAGTGATCGAAGATGAAATTCCGGCAGAAGCCGAACGCTGGGATGCAAGTACCACCCGATGGTATAATAATCTTGAAGGTTTGCGCGATTTTATCCGCCAGCGCCCGGATATTGTGCGGGAACAGACACGGGATTACTTTAATTTAGGAAACGAGCATGAGTTGTCGCTCGATGTGCCAACTGGCGGCGGCATATTGCAGGTCAATTCGATCACCGTTAGTGAATTTCCCTGGTCGGGGATTTATTTTGAAGATGTGCCGGTGAATGTGACGGCGGTAGCTGAGGATGGCTTTCGTTTTGCGGACTGGTCGGATCCGGGATTACCCGCTACCGATGCAATCGAAATTCAGCTGGTTGGCGATAAATCGCTCGAGGCTCGGTTTGAACCCAATATTGGCGCCGATTTAGAAATTGTTTGCCCGGCGGGAATCTCGACTGGCTCACATCTGCCACTGGTTCTGCGGATGCGTAATCGGGATGGCTCGATCAATAGTCAGATTACTGCCGATATCCGCCTGAATTACGGCGATCAGGACACCACGATTCAGGTCAAAAAGGGTGCCGGCAACGGTGTAATTCCCGTTCGCAGTTCGCAGAACCTCAGTCTGAAATTTTACTCCAATGCTATTTTGCTTGGAGAGAAAATTATCCAGGTCAATGCCACTTATCCGGTCGAGTCACATGCCGGGGATTTACCGGCGGGCGTAATTGTCTGGGATAAAACGGTGGAACACCTTATCAATGCCGATTTGACGGTTCCCCAAAATACATTCCTGACGATCAAAGCAGGAACACGGGTCCTGATTGCGAACCAGACCAATATTTTTATTAATGGTATCTTGAATGTTGAGGGTACTGCCGAAGAACCGGTAATATTTACCGCGCAAAATTGGAGTCAGCCCTGGGGCGGCATTGAACTTTTGGCGACAAAGGCAAATTTCAGTTATTGCTTTTTCGCAAACGCCGGTGCCGATCCCGCTAAAGGCTGGATGCACACCAATCGCCAGCCGATAATTTTCGCCAAGAATCGCTCGGAATTAATCCTCGATAACTGTTTTATGCTGAATTCTCCCGGGAAAGCACTGGGAGCGAGTCAGAGCAAGGTCTCCGTCTCGCAATCGCTGACGGCATTTGTATTTCACGGCGGCGAATTCGATCATTCTTTCCTGACTTACTGCGATTCCTATATTATGAATATTCCCAATGATGACGGTATTTTCGAAGATGAAGACAGCGATGGGTTTCATATTAATTATCTGCATCCGGAAATCAACGAATATTCACTGATTCAAAATTGTTTCTTTCTGACCGGGAAAGACGATGCGATTGATCAAAATGGTGCCAGATTAAAGATCATCAACTGCTGGTTGGAAGGCTGGATGCATGAAGGGATTGCGACTTCGGCTGTGGATACGGTACAGGTATTCAATACGGTAGTGAAGAATTGCGAGCAGGGGATTGAAGCCGGCTGGTCGGAAAATGAGGTTGTAGGACAATATATCAAAGTGGATCACTGTGTTGTAGTAGATTGTGATGTGGGCTTGCGCATCGGCGATAGTTATGATTATACCAGTAATCGCTACAATGGTTTGATGGCTGTTACCAATACGATTCTTTTCGGTAATGATGATAATATTCGAAACTATATCAATTCAAGCGGTTTGCCGCGAGCAGGTAGAATTGTGATTTCTTATTCGATGACCAACGATACAGATTATGATGATTTACCTTTTTGTATTACTGGCGTACCGCAATTTAATCCGGATTATTATTTAATGCCGGGATCCGCCGGAATCGGTATGGGCTTATACGGTACAAATTTAGGTCGGGTTGATTCGGCGGTGGTGCTCTTCGGGCCGTTAATTATTACCGAAATTATGTTTTATCCGGCACCCAATCAGCAGACCGAGGATTGGATCGAAATCTACAATCCACAGCCTTATGCTCAGGAGATTTCCGGCTGGGTGCTAAAAGATCAGGATGACCAGCATATTTTCGAATTTCCCGAAGGCACAATCCTTGAGGCACAGAGTTATCTGGTTATTTGCCAGAGTTATGCGAGTATGCATCAAATCTATCCGGGTTTGGTGAATCTCGTCGGTGATCTTGGGTTTGGGTTGGGGGGCGTAGATCAGGTCCGGATTTTTGCCTTGGCAGGACAATTAGTTGACAGCGTTGGCTATCGTGACAGTCCACCCTGGCCAGCAATTGCACAGGGTACGGGTTATTCACTCGAGTTGCGCGCTATTCGGTTGGACAATTCGCTGCCGGCGAGCTGGCAAGCAGCGCGGCTGATTGGCGGCACGCCCGGTCAGGCGAACAGCGGTGATTTGCAACAAAAACCAGCGGATGGCATCTTGCCAATTGAATTTTCGTTAGAGCAGAATTATCCCAATCCATTCAATCCATGGACCAAAATCCGGTACAATCTCAAAGAGCCAGTCCAGGTGAAATTAGCGATTTTTAATCTTTTAGGTCAGCAGGTGAAGACCTTAGTTAATCAACTACAAGCCGCTGGTGTGTATGAGATCGAATTTAACGGGGCGGATTTAGCCAGCGGCATCTATCTTTATCGTTTGGAAACCGACCAGCTTACTCCCCGCCAGCTCCCAAAGGGCGAGCAGATCGGAGGGCTGGCAGGTAAAAAGGTTTTTATAAAGAAAATGATTTTGTTAAAATAGTGATGGTATGGACATTTTAGGCATATCCTGTTATTATCATGATAGCGCCGCCTGCCTGGTCAGGGACGGCGAAATCATCGCCGCCGCGCAGGAGGAGCGCTTCACCCGCAAGAAACACGATCACTCCTTTCCGACCAACGCCATTCGCTTCTGCCTCGAATACGGGGGCATCAGCGGCAACAAGTTGGATTTGGTTACCTTCTACGAAAAACCGTTTTTAAAGTTTGAGCGCATTCTCGAAACCTACTTAGCCTATGCGCCGCTGGGCATTCGCTCTTTTCTGAAGGCAATGCCATTGTGGATTAAAAAGAAGCTCTGGCTCAAAGACCTGATCAAAGAGGAATTGAATTATACCGGCAAGATTATCTTTCCCGAGCATCATGAATCGCATGCCGCCGCCGCCTTTTTCCCTTCGCCTTTTCAGGAAGCGGCTTTTATAACGATGGACGGAGTGGGCGAGTGGGCAACCGCCAGCTTCGGGATTGGCAAAGATAATCAGGTCCAACTGATGGCTGAGATCAGTTTTCCGCATTCACTGGGACTGCTTTACTCGGCTTTTACCTACTATACTGGTTTCCGGGTCAATTCTGGTGAGTACAAGGTGATGGGTTTGGCTCCGTATGGCGAACCGAAATATAAGCAATTGATTTACGATCATCTGATCAACGTCAAGGATGATGGTTCCTTTCGGCTGAATATGGCCTATTTCGACTACGGTGCCGGCTTGCAGATGACGAGTGAGAAATTTCACCGGCTGTTTGGCAGACCGCCGCGTAAACCGGAGAGCAAATTGACCCAGCAAGATATGGATTTAGCGCGTTCGATTCAGGAAGTAATCGAGGAAATTGTGCTGAAAATGGCGCGGCATGTCAAACGCGAAACCGGAATGAGGAATCTCTGCTTGGCAGGTGGTGTGGCACTTAATTGCGTGGCGAATGGCAAGCTGCTCCGCGCCGGTCTCTTCGATGACGTTTGGATTCAGCCGGCTGCCGGTGACGCTGGAGGGGCAGTTGGAGCCGCACTGTTTACCTGGCATCAGTATCTCGGTAATCTGCGGATCGCCGTTGAGGGTGATGCGATGAAAGGTTCCTTTTTGGGACCGGAATATAATGACGAGCGGGTTGTTGAATTTTTGAACAAAAGGCAATCTAAGTTCACCAAATTGAACGATGATGAATTACCTGGTCTGGTCGCGGATTTGATTGCCGCGGGCAATGTCATCGGCTGGTTTCAGGGGCGGATGGAATTTGGTCCGCGGGCGTTAGGAGCACGCTCGATTATCGGAGATGCCCGGTCACCGCAAATGCAGAAAACCATGAACCTGAAAATCAAATATCGCGAGAGTTTCCGACCATTTGCGCCTTCGGTGTTAGCGGAGAAAATTTCAGATTACTTTGAAATTGATCGGCAGAGTCCTTATATGTTGTTAGTTGCCGACGTGAAGCGCGCGCGGCAGATTGAGATGACCACCGAGCAGCGGAATTATTTCGGGTTAGAGAAATTGAATGTGGTGCGCTCGGATATTCCGGCGGTGACTCATGTGGATTATTCCGCCCGGATTCAGTCGGTGCAGCGGGAAACCAATCTGCTGTATTATAAGATGCTGTCCGTTTTTAATGAAAAATATGGCTGTGCGGTGATCGTCAATACTTCATTTAATGTGCGCGGCGAACCGATTGTCTGTACGCCCGCGGATGCCTATCGCTGCTTCATGCGCACCGAAATGGATTATTTAGTGATGGGCAATTACCTGTTAGCGAAAAAAGAGCAGCCGCCATTGGAAACCGATACCGATTGGCGCAAAGAGTATATCTTGGATTAAAGCCATGATCGAAGAACTGAAAAATATCAAAGGCACCCGTGAGAACATTCGCAAGTTTGCGATCACGGTAGCGGTTGTCCTGGCAGTAATCGGTGTGGTGCTTTTATGGAGGAATCGGGCAGGTTATCAATATCTTTGGCTTATTGCGGGTTTACTGATAGTTTGCGGCTGGGCAGTTCCGGCAATTTTGAAGCCGCTGTATTTTGTCTGGATGGCATTTGCGGCGCTGTTAGGCTGGATTATGACCCGTGTTATTTTGGGGATTTTGTTTTATATTATCTTCACGCCGATTGGCGTTATCGGGCGGTTGTTGGGGAAACGATTTTTGGATTTGAGGTGGAAGGCAGCGGCGGATTCTTACTGGGAATATCGGAAAGGCAACCGACTCGATCCGGAACATTACGAGAAGCAATTTTAACTGCGTTTGGGGTTTTGAGGAGCAGGGATGAGTAAATTGTCAATACTGTCAGAATTCTGGGATTTTCTGAAAGTCCGTAAAAAATGGTGGTTAGGACCGATTGTGGTCTTTCTGCTGCTGTTGGGATTTATCATTGTGCTGACTGAAGGCTCGGCCATCGCGCCGTTTATTTACTCTTTGTTTTAAATTTTAGCCTGTA
>CAZAKO010000071.1:0-9782 GCA_964485745.1 uncultured bacterium | reverse complement strand
CTTTTCTCAGTGGTGACCTTCCCGATGGATCAGGACGCCCTTTCTGCCGAGCGATAGTCCCTTTTAAAAAGCGGCTAAAATTACAATTGGCTCAGCATAATATCAAGAACTGATTTGGACTGCTCAGCATTCGGTATTATAAATATAATTAAATGACATTGAGCATAAAGTTCATATGTCATATATGGAAGAAATTTGTTAATTTACACGCCGATATTATTTGAAAAGAGAAAGTTATGGGTGAGCGATTAAGGCATGTAAACCTTGCCCGCACATCAGCCGTAGAACCGATTAAGACCGTCAACATTCAGTCTGCCCACTGCCCTCAAGGTTGTGATCTCATGACCGATAAGGTTAAAATTCACAACCTCGACTCCATTAATGTCAAAATCAAGTGGCAGGATCGTGAGGGATTACTTTATATTGATCCTCAATTTGGCAGTTATCAGCATGTTTCCGAGATTGAGGTCCCGGATGGTGAAATTGTTGAGTTCTTTTGCCCTCACTGCGGAATCTCGCTAAGAGATGAGACCCAACTCTGTCACAGCTGCTCTGCCCCACTTTTTACGATGGTTTTACCGAGAATTGGGGAAATCTCCGGCTGTTTGCGGAAAGGCTGTTTCGAACATACCTTGAAAATTGAGAGTTTTGAGTCAATGCAACTGCAGATTGACGATAAGTTTGTGAAAGTCATTATGTAGTGGGCTTAATCTCGTTAAAAAAGACTCTTATAATTCTTGTTATCCGCAGTTGAGCAGAATAAATTTACCCGATAAATAACAGGATGAAGAGATAATATTTATTAAGTAACACCATGAAGATTGCAGGTAAAGAAGTTAAGGAATTGGCTGAAAAGTACGGAACGCCGCTGTACGTTTACGATTTTGCCAAAATTCGGGAAAAAGCTCGCCAGCTGAAGTCCGCTTTCAGAGCTGCTGACCTGGTTGTGGATTTTTACTATGCGATGAAAGCCAATTGCCATCCGGCAATATTGAGCATTTTTGCGGAGGAAGGATTTGGCGCGGATTGCGTCAGTCCGGGTGAGCTACAGCTGGCGTTACGGGCGGGAATACCTCCGGAGCGGATAATTTACACCGGGAATTATGAGAGTCCGCATGATTTGAAGGCGGCGCTTGAGGCAGGAGTAAAGATCAATCTGGACGATATCTCATCGCTATCCCGACTGCTTCAAGTTGGCCAGCCGGATTTGATAACTTTTCGGATTAATCCGGGTAAGGGTGATGGCAAGTTTGAGCAGATAACGACCGGGGGTGAGCGGGCAAAATTCGGGATTCCTTTCGAAAAAGCGGTAATTGCCTATCAAAATGCAGTGCATGCCGGATTTTCCCGGTTCGGAGCGCACATGATGACCGGTTCTGGTATTCTTAAGAATCATTATTTTTCGGCAATGTTAGATTTATTTCTGAATATCCTTGGCGAGATTCACAATGCTTTGGGAATTCAATTTGAATTCATTGATATGGGGGGTGGCTTTGGGATTCCCTATTATGGTGATAGTACCGAATTAGATATTGCCGGAATTGGCAGGAAAATTCTGCAGGTATTTCGGAATAAGGTGCAGCAATTAAATCTTGGTAATCCGGTTTTATTTCTTGAACCAGGTCGTTTCCTGGTTGGTGATTCGGGCTATCTGATTGCTCGAGTTACCGGAATGAAGCAAAGTTATCGCAATTATATCGGTCTTGATGCGGGCTTTAACACCTTGATTCGCTCGGCACTTTATGGTGCACAGCACGAAATTATTATTGATGGCAAGGAGCAAGCGCCACCGATCATCAAAACCGACGTCTGTGGACCGATTTGCGAGAATACGGATATCTTTGCCAGGGATCGGAGTCTTCCGGAAGTGAAAGAAGGCGATTTGGCGATTTTCACCCAGGCTGGCGCTTATGGTTATGTGATGAGCATGGATTATAATTTAAGATTCCGACCAGCCGAGGTGGCGCTCATCAATGGTACTGATTTTCTAATAACTCGCCGTGGGACTATTGACGATTACTATGATAAAATTCAATCATTGTAGGCAGCCGTTAATGCTGTTTGGCAGATTTATAAATAAGAGTAATGATATTGTGACGTTATGACTTGCAGAGCTGATAGCAAATCATTGATTAATCGGGCGGTATTGGTGTTGAACCAAACTTATGAACCAATCCATATTTGCGATGTCAGACGCGCAGTTGTCCTATTGATTGAAGATAAAGCCAGTATGGTTAAAACGGTCAATCATCAGGCGCTTCATTCAGTTTCTCGGGATTTCCCGGTTCCGACAATAATTCGGATTAATAAATATGTCCGGCTGCGCAACTGGTACGCCGTGCTCAATAAAGCCAATATATTCCGGCGTGATAATTACACCTGTCAGTATTGTGGAGCTCAGGATGTGCCTTTAACTGTTGATCACATTATCCCCAAAGTATTAGGTGGCAGCGAGACTTGGGAAAACTTAGTTACGGCTTGTATTGATTGTAATAATAAGAAAGGTGACCGGGCATTGGCGGAAACCGGTATGATTTTGAAGAAACGTCCGATTAGACCGCATAAGGTCCACACTTTACAGCAATTTGCCGGGGCGCCATTGGCCGAATGGCGACCCTATCTATTTTTGGATTAGGAAGAGGAAAGAATGAATAAGAAAGGGAAAAAGGGTCGGATTCTAAGTGGCATGCGCCCCACCGGAAAAATGCATCTGGGCAATTTCGTCGGTGCACTGGAAAATTGGGTGACACTCCAGGCTGAATATGAGAATTTCCATTTAATCGCTGACTATCATGCCTTGACAACCGCACTCGAAACTGGTGCTTTACTGCAAAACACATTGGAAATGGTTACGGACTGGATTGCCGTGGGGATTGATCCGCATAAGAGTCCGATTTTTCGCCAAAGCCAGATTAAGGAGCATGCGGAACTGCATTTGATTTTTTCGATGCTGATTACCACTGCTCGCCTGGAGCGGAATCCCACATTGAAAGAACAGGTCAAGGATCTCAATATTGAAAATATCATATACGGTCATCTGGGATATCCGGTACTGCAGGCGGCGGATATTTTACTTTATAAGGGTAATTTAGTGCCGGTGGGTGAGGATCAGGCGCCGCATGTTGAAATAACCCGTGAGATTGCCCGCAAGTTTAACGCTACCTACGGCGAGGTTTTTCCAATTCCTAAAACCAAGTTGACCAATTTTGCCCGCTTACCGGGACTGGATGGGAACAAAATGAGTAAGTCGGTCGGCAATACCATCCTGCTTTCGGATGATCCCGATGATATTAGAAAGAAAATGCACAAAGCCGTTACCGATCCACAGAAAATCAGACGGGGTGATCCCGGACGTCCGGAAATTTGTTTAGTTTATACCTATCATCAAAAATTCAACTCCGGCGAAGTTGCGGAGATTTATTCTGGCTGTACTTCCGGACGGTTGGGTTGTGTGGAGTGCAAGTTGAAATGTGCCGCCGCAATTGCCAAATATCTCTTGCCGTTCCAGGATAAGCGCGAGTATTACGAGAATCATCCCAACGAAGTGCTGGATATTATCCGGGATGGTGAAAAACGGGCGCAGAAGGTAGCTCTGGCAACTATGGAAGATGTTCATCTGGCGATGTCGCTGGGATAAAACATGAGCTATAACGTTAAGCTGGATGTATTTGAAGGACCATTGGATTTACTGCTCTTTTTTATCAAACGTGATGAAATCAACATTTACGACATCCCGATTGCCCATATCACCCGTGAATATTTAGAATATCTGGAAATAATGAAGCAAATGAACCTCCATCTGGCGGGTGAATTTATTCTGATGGCGGCTCTGTTGATGCGCATAAAAGTCCAGATGCTGCTGCCGCAGGAGAAGGTGGAAATTGAGGAGGAGATCGAGGATCCACGCACTGAGCTGGTGCGGATGTTAGTTGAATACCAGAAATACAAGGATGCCAGTCTGCAGCTCAAGGCGTTAGCCGAGCGCCAGTTGCGGTTTTACCCCGTCAACACCTCTTCCCAAAATGCGTCCTGGGATCCGGATATATTTTTATCAGATATTGGGTTGATAGACCTTGGAGTTGCCTTCAAGAAAATCCTGGATTTGCGAGCCCAACCTAAAAATTATGAAATTGAAATCAATCGGTTTAATCTTAACCAGCAAGCGCAGCTCCTGCGAACGATGTTTCTTAAAAAGAAACGGCTGCGCTTTTCTACAGTTGCCAGTATCCTGGAGGATCGGATTGAAGTAGTCGTGACCTTTTTAGCGATTTTAGAGATGGTCAGAACCGGTGAACTCCGTGTTTCTCAGAAAACCTTGTATGGTGAAATTTACCTTACTCAAATTCAAGTGAAAGATAATCATGTTGTCGCAAACGCATAGGATTGTCCAGGCGCTGCTGTTTACGGCGCAGGAACCGCTAACCCAATCCCAGGTCGAGCTTTGCCTTCAGGAGAAGGTCAATCTGGATAACATTATTACCGAGATCAGTGATTATTTCGAACAGGAAAAAATGCCGATTTGGATTCAGAAGATAGGTCAGGGATACCGAATCATGACCCGGGCGGAGTACGAATCCTGGATTCGACGTTTGTTTCAGGATGATGGCAATGTCCGCTTGACCCGGGCGGCATTGGAAATCCTGGCGATCATTGCCTATAAACAGCCCATTACCCGCAGTGAAATAGATGCCATTCGAGGAGTTAGCAGCTATTTGAAAACCCTTCTTGATAAAAAATTGATCGAAATCAGGGGGCGTCAGAATGGCCCGGGGAGACCGCTACTATATGGGACTACTTCTCATTTTCTTGAATATTTCGGGCTTAATTCGATTCAGGATTTACCAAATTTGAAAGAAGTTGAAGAGGTAGTGAACGTCGGAATTAGTGAGAATGATGAAGAGGGGCATGCGGATCAATAGGTATCTGGCACTATGTGGTCTCGGTTCCCGACGTAAATGTGAACAATATATTCTTGAACGGCAGGTTTCGGTTAATGACACTATTGTAACCAGTTTGAATGCACTGATTTGTCTCGGTGATCGGATTAAGTTTAAAGGGAAATTGGTTCAGCCGCAGGAATATATCTATCTGTTGTTGAATAAACCTAAAAATGTAATTACTTCGCTATCGGATAATGAGAAAAGAATGCATGTCGGAAGGTTAATTCCTCGCCAATATGCGGTCAAACCCGTCGGTCGCCTGGATCGCAATACCACCGGCGTATTATTATTGACCAATGATGGGGAGTTGCATTATCGGTTAAGTCATCCAAAATTCCAGATTCCCAAGATTTATCGGGTGGTTTTAAACCGTTGTCTAACCGCTGATAATATTCAGATAATTGAACAGGGTGTCCGCCTGGAAGAAAAAAAGTTGGCTCGGGTTAAGATAATTGAAATCAAAAATTCCAGAGAACAGGCCGAGCTAATTCTCGAATTGAGAGAGGGCATTAATCGTGAAATTCGGCGTCTGTTTCAGGTGCTGGGGATTAAGGTGACTGAACTGGAGCGGATCAAGTTTGCCGGTATCAGTGCCGTAGGTTTAGAATCCGGGCAATGGCGATTTTTGACGGTGGATGAGGTGAACTCGCTGAAGACTCAGTGTCAATTAGTTTAATCAAGGAATAAGTTTGTTTTTAGGGGATTTAAAATTAAATTTACGCGCTTTTTGAACGGTGATAGATGGGAATAATTGTCGCAATTGATGGACCAGCAGGTTCCGGTAAAAGCAGTACCGCACGGGAAGTCGCCCGACGGCTTGGTTTCACTTATATTGATACTGGGGCAATGTATCGCAGTGTAACCCTGGCAGCCATTCGCCAAAAAATTGATATTCGGGATGAGCCAAAGGTCACACAGATTGCCGAACAAAGCCGGATTCGGTTCAAGTGGATCAACGGTCGCTACTGTACCTTTTTAAATGGTGAAGATGTCAGCGAGGCAATTCGTTCGAGTGCGGTTGCCAAACTGGTCAGCCCGGTTAGCACTATTCCGGGAGTGCGCCAGATAATGGCTAACCGTCAGAGGCAGCTGGCTCAGGATGATAATATCGTCATGGAAGGTCGGGATATCGGCACCAATGTTTTTCCCCATGCGAATTTCAAGTTCTACTTAGATGCTGACATCCGGGTACGGGCGAAACGGCGGGAAAAGGATTATCACGGACTGGGTCAGCATCTGACTCTCGAACAGATTGTCGGCGAATTGGCAAAGAGAGACCAAATTGATTCTTCCCGCCAGCATTCCCCATTAAAAAAAGCCGAAGATGCGATTACGATTGACACCACCCATCTAACCTTTAAGGAACAGGTCACTAAAATCGTGAAATTGATTCAACAATAATCTTTTTCAGAGCATTGGGAATTTACTTTCCAATCGAGAGCAGAGGATAATATTAACCCAAAACCCAAGGAATTTATTTTATGACCGAGGAAGAGAAAACATTAACCCCTAACCCTTCAGAGAGTGACGAAACCAATTCGGACCCCATCTCTTCTGAAGAACAGCAAGCTGAAAGAGTTTCAATTGATCTCAATATTGCAGAAATGAAGGTCAGAGAACCGGTAGATGAGGAAGTAACTATCGAAGGCAATTACAAGACCGAGGTAGTGAGCAGTGGTCCATTATCTGAAGAAATTCGGGTGATTGACATCAAGGATTTGCACAAAATCAAAGAAAACAAACATCAGGATCAGGAAAAAGTATATGAGAGTTCATTGAAAAATTTATCCGAGGAACAGCGTGTTATTGGCTCGATTGTTTCAATCAGTGATAATGAAATCATGATGGATGTTGGCTTTAAATCCGAAGGGATTATTTCGCGCGATGAATTTGAAGAGGGTGAGACACCCAAAATTGGTGACCAGATCGAAGTTTTTGTGGATGTATTGGAAGATGAAGAAGGTCAAATGAGACTTTCCAAACGCAAAGCCGATTTCATGCGGGTTTGGGAACGGGTGCGAGATGTCTATAACAACCAAGAAAATATTGAAGGTCGGATCATCAACCGCATCAAGGGTGGAATGGTGGTTGATATTATGGGCATTGACGCCTTTTTACCCGGCTCGCAGATTGACATCCGTCCGGTAACCGATTTTGATTCGTATGTTGGTAAAACTTTTGAATTCAAGATCGTTAAACTCAACGATCTACGCAAGAATGTCGTCCTAAGTCGTAAAGAAATCCTGGAGGAGAGCATGAAGGAAAAACGTGAAGATCTGCTCTCTAAGATTAAAATCGGCGATGTCTTGAAAGGGCGCGTCAAGAATATTACCGACTTTGGTGTTTTTATTGATCTGGGTGGATTGGATGGTCTGTTACATATTACCGATCTTTCCTGGGGCCGAGTCAATCATCCTAAAGAAGTTGTTAAAATAGACGACGAATTGACGGTCAAGGTCATAGATTATGATCCCGAAAAGCAGCGGGTATCTTTGGGATTAAAGCAGCTGACGCCGCATCCCTGGGAGGGAGTTGAAGAGCGTTATCCGGTCGGTTCGATAGTCAAAGGTAAAGTAGTAAATATTGCGAATTATGGCGTATTTGTGGAATTGGAAAAAGGAGTCGAAGGTCTGATCCACATTTCGGAAATATCCTGGACCCAACACATTAAGCACCCTTCGGAAGTCTTTAGTTTGGGTGAAGAGATCGAAGCCAAAGTCCTTAATATTGATACCGAAGAGCGAAAAATTTCGTTAGGCTATAAGCAGCTTGAACCCGATCCCTGGCAGAGTATCGAGGAGACTTACGTTCCGGGTTCGATTCACAAAGGCATTGTCCGCAATCTCACGCCCTATGGTGTTTTTGTGGAATTGCAGGAAGGGATTGACGGCTTTGTGCACATTTCTGATTTGTCCTGGGTAAAAAAATTTCGTCATCCCCGCGAAATGTTTAAACGAGGCGATGAAATTAATGTTAAAATCATGGAGGTTTCCAAAGAGAATCGCCGGATTACGTTAGGTGTAAAACAGATTGAAGAAGATCCGTGGCCCATGATTCAGGACCTTTATGCGGAAGGCTCTATCGTTACGGGTGAAGTAGCTAAAATCACTGATAAGCTGATAATCGTTAATCTGGAGCATGAGGTTGAGGGCATTGTGCCAATTGGTCAAGTACCTAAGAAGGATCGGAAAGACCTGAGTAAAGTAATCAAGATTGGTGAGCAGCTGGAATTAAAGGTTCTGGAGGTCAATAAAAACGACAAGCGGATTATCCTCTCCCGCGAACAGGCAATTCCCCAGGAGCCGAAAGATGAGGTCGAAGCTTACATGATGAAACAGCCGAGTCCGGTGGATAAGATTGAGATTCCCGAAGAAATCCGGGAAAAGATCGCCGTTGCCGAAAAGGTTGAGCCCCAGGTTAAAGTAACAAAACCAAAGAAGGTGACGAAAAAGGCAACTGTTAAAAAGGTCAAGCAAGTAAAGCCCAAAGTCGTTCAGAAAGAGGAAACGGTAGAAAAGAAGCCGGTAAAAAAAGGTGCAAAAAAGTTAGCCAAAGCCACTAATGTTAGCAAGGAAGCTAAGACCACAGCTAAGAAAGCCGTTAAAAAGGTTGAGAAAGAGTTAGCCACCAAACCCAAAAAAGTATCCAAAGGCTCAAAATCGGGCAAAAGTGCCAAAGCGGCATAAGCCTGACTCTCTCGATAACCGATAGCGAAAATATAGGGGCTTGTAAATAATAAGCCCCTGTATTATTTTCAGTTAGTTAAAATTTCAAAGTGCGAGATTGAAAAATGGCTAAAGAAACTTTTTTATCGAATGCGGGCAGCAAGTTTAAAGATTGGTTTTTAAAAAATCCAGGCATGAAGATCACAATTTTATTGTTTGCGGTACTCGTCTGGTTTTTTATAATTCTTGGCAATCAGTACAATTATACGATCAATACGACTTTGGAAATTCGCAATCTCGAAGAGGGCAAGACCCTCAAGGAAAAATTACCGAAGACGATTCAGGCAAACTTCTATGGCAAGGGGCTTGATCTTTTTTATCTGCTGATCTCGTCAAAATCTTCGTTTAAATTTGTTCTCGACATTGAAAATATTCACTGGTTTTATGATTTTCATCTCAATGAATATTATGCCGATAATCCGGAGAAAATCATTCTGCCGCGGAATGTCAATGTTTATTTTAATCGGATTGAGTATCCGGAATCTCTCAGGGTCGAGCTGGATCGGCTTGATTTTGTGAAAATTCCGGTTCGCTATCAATTAGACATTAAGACCGATCCGGGTTATATCACAGTTGGTAATCCGGTTGTGATTCCCGATAGTGTAATTGTGAGCGGACCGCGAACTTATGTAAAAAAGTACAAAGAGGTCTATACGCGCAAGTTTAGTGCCCGGAATATTACCGCTCCGGTCGAAACGGATTTGGATTTAGTAATATCTGAAGCCGATAACATTGAGGTTTCGCGGCGTAAAATTCATCTGTTTCAGGCGGTTGAGCAGATCGGGGAAGGGATTGTGACCAATATTCCGGTCGGATTAATAGGAGTGCCCGCAGGGATTACAGTTCAAGTTGCGCCCTCGGAAGTATCGCTTACCATCTCAGCTGCGGTAAGCTGGTTGAAGGATGTTCAACCGGAAAATATTAAAATTTATTTCGATTTTAATAAAAATTGGCGGGATGGAGAAAGCTATTATATGCCAACGGTTGAACTACCTCCGGGAATTATCAGCTGGAGCGAAATGATGCCGCGGCAAATCGAAGTGAGAATTATTCGGGAGAGTAATTACTAAGTGACAATTTTGGGAGTTGAAACCTCGTGTGATGAAACGTCGGTAGC
>CAZAKO010000070.1:0-10208 GCA_964485745.1 uncultured bacterium | reverse complement strand
TTACCCGCAAGATAGGGAACCGGATCAGAATCGCTGTTATTTACCAGCAGGTTGGTGAGCAGTACTTTTTTTAGATTCAGACGAAGCAAAGATTTCGATGTAGTCTGTTGTCCGAAATAGTAGCGGAGTGAATCAACACTGCGCGGATAGGAGAACCTCAGACTATCAATTCCAATTAGGTCTACCTCACCACGATTAAATAAAAGCGGGATAATTCCATACCGCAGATTAGCCTCGCGCACCTTAAAAATATCGTATCCGGCGAACGTTCTTAAGTTCAGGTCGAAAAACTCTATATTGCCAAATAAACTGCCCTGGACCTTCCCGATTGATAGATCAAGCTGGTAGCGCTCCTTTAACTGGTTTTGTACAAAACTACGTAAGGTGCTTTTCCAGATGGGTGAATGAAAAACAATAAAAGCAACACTACTACCGAAAAAAAACACCGCTACCAGGATCCATAATGTTGTCTTTATTGTTTTTTTCACAAACCACCTACTTAATCAAAGAAATATAGTTAGACAATAGCTAATCTCCAAATCATAACAATTGGACTAATTTTTCTATCCCGATGATACCTCGCCAAGTCATTTTTTAGCTTTGGATTATCCTGACTTCTAATTTATTTTAATCCACCAAATGCTCCCGGATATTGGAAATTTAGATGAAAGTCGTTGTCCTCAAAAAATCTCGTGAAAAATCACTCCGCCAGCATCACCCCTGGCTTTTTTCCGGAGCCATCGCAAAAACCAGCGGTAATCCACAACCGGGCGAAACCGTGACAATCCAGGCATTCGATGGCCGAAATTTAGGCAGCGGCGCCTGGTCGCCCCAATCTCAAATCGCCGTCCGAATGTGGTCCTTTGACTCGCAAGATGTGATTGATGAACAGTTCTTGCGCATTAGATTGCACCAGGCAATTGCTTTGCGACAGCAAATCCTCACCAATCCAGACACCAATGCCCTAAGGTTGGTCAATGCCGAATCAGATGGCTTACCGGGATTAATCGTTGACAAATATGACGATTTTCTGGTCTGCCAATTTTTAGCTGCCGGAATAGAATATTGGAAAACAACGATTATATCTCTCTTACAAGAATTTGTTCCGGCTACTGGAATTTATGAGCGTTCCGACGTTGACGTGCGCCAAAAAGAGGGTTTGCCATTTTCCACTGGACTATTATCCGGCAAAGAACCGCCGCAATTGGTGGAAATCAAAGAAAATGGGATGCGGTTTCTGGTAGATATTAAAAACGGTCATAAGACCGGATTTTATTTAGATCAACGGGAAAACCGTAAGCGGTTTTCGGCATACGCTCATGGAGCAGAAATACTGAATTGTTTTGCTTATACCGGAGGATTTGGGATTTATGCGCTCGCCGCCGGTGCCAAACAGATAACTAATATCGAAACCTCTGCCGATGCTCTCGATCTGTTGAATCAAAATGTAACCCTGAACGCTCTTGAGCCAGCCAGAGTGGTTAACATTAAAGATGATGTTTTTCAAGTTCTCCGGCAATTCCGCGATAGTCGTCGCAGCTTCGAGCTGATTGTTCTCGATCCCCCAAAATTTGCCGAATCACAAAGCCAGCTGCACAAAGCCAGTCGCGGCTATAAAGATATCAACCTGCTTGCCTTCAAACTGCTGCGCCCCGGTGGGATTTTGTTCACCTTCACCTGTTCCGGGCAAGTGACTGCAGAATTATTCCAGAAAATTGTTGCCGATGCGGCACTGGATGCCGGGCGCACAATCAAAATCATTGGCTCTCTTTCCCAGGCCGCCGACCACCCGATTGCCCTTAATTTTCCGGAAGGACGCTATTTAAAAGGTTTGATTTGCCGTGCTGATTGATTCAACAATAGCTGATTAAATTGTTAAAATTTCGGTGAAATCTGATCAAACTTGTCTACTTGCTTACGATTAGCATTTAGCCCCTATTTCAAAATCATCATCTTTTTCCAAGATTGATGTTCACCGGCTTGAATCCGATAAAAATAGATGCCGCTGGCTAAGCTCGAAGCATTAAAATTTACATTATAGGAACCAGCCGACATTGGTTCATTTTTCAGCATCACTACTTGTTGACCAAGCAGATTAAAAACGATCAGGTTGACCCTGACATCTTCTGGCAGATCGAAGGAGATTGTTGTCGTCGGATTAAATGGATTTGGATAGTTTTGATAAAGCGCAAATGCTCTCGGTCTAGCTTCCGGCTCGACTGCATCGTCTCCATGCTTCTTTATATCCGTCTGGAATCGGGGCATTATCTGGTAACCGTCATCGGCTGGTATCTTGGTTGTTGACTGAGTAATAATCCCTACTACGTCAAAAGTCAAAATCGGGGATTCAGCCCAACCATCCAGATCAGTATCCTGATCAATTCTCATTACCAGGGTATCAGTACTATCGGTAATAGTCAGGTTTTTATCACTTCCCTCTGCCGGCCAGGTACTGCCCTCGGTTAATCTGACATCTTTGATCATTACCAATCGGTTCTCGAAAGATTCACCGATATCCGCAATTTTAATTGAAAGAGTATCCAACGGATTCCCGGTACTGAGCAGGATTATTTCTGCTTCAGTGATAGGCGCAATTTCAGACAGTCCGTTGACCTGTCTGATGGTACCGGTGATCTCAACTTCATCACCAAGATTCAAAGTCGCCAAAGCCGAAGCGGTGGATAGATAAATACCAGCTGCCTGATCCTGCAGTCCGTAACCCATCCCAGCGGAAGAAAAATTAGGCGTCGCAATATATCCTTTAACTGTAATTGTTTGATCTAATCGGTCTGGAATGAAATCGGCATTTGCATCGGCTATTGCTTCGGCAATTGTCAGTTCCGGATAGCCTAAATTTAGTTTTACAATTATGCCATTATCTCCGGCTGCCCATAGCGATTTCTTACCTGCATAAATCGATCGGTAAGTCAAACCTGTAATCGAATCTTCCTTGGTCCAGGTTAAACCGGTATCCGCAGATTTGAGAATGATGCCCCCTTCACCAACCACATAAACGAGCGAATCATTAAAAAACTCGACGTCAAAGAATTCATCCTGGGAACTGTTATCACTGGTGTATACGGCGGTCAGCGTGTCGAGTTGGTCTAACGTTGTCCGGAATATATTTAGTTTGGATACGACCATGACAACTTTATCCCTTACCGTAATCGCATATTGATCGCCTGCACCAGATTCTTTTTCCGTAAAGGTATTAGTGGCAATATCAAGCACCCCAAACGTTCCGACACCTTCAACAACAATAATCTTATTTCCCGAAAGTGGCCAGATATCATAAATAAAATGACTGCTGCATGTGACTTTAGTCCAGTTTGCGCCCCCATCATAGGAATAAATCAAGGCACCTTTTTCCGACCCGGCAAACAGTGTATCTTCATTGATGCAATTAAAGGAGTAAAAACTATTCGCATTGGCATAAAAAGGTGACGAGATAAACGACCAATCCAAACCGCCATTAGCCGTTTTGTACAGCTCGCCGGTACTAGTTGCGAGATAACCAATATTCTGATTGATGAACTTACACTTAGTAATACCGCCTCTAAGGACGACTAAAGAATTATCCGGATAACTCCAGCTGACGCCTTTGTCCGTACTAACGGCTATCTCTCCACCAACTGCCCCGGTAACAATAAATTTGTCAGCAGAAGTACTAACTATATTTGAAAATTTAATCCAGGGCCAGGGATTAATTGGAATCCAGGTAATCCCCCCATTAACGGTTCTGAACCACTGCCCATTCTGGGCCAGGACAAAACCGACTTCAGAATTGAGAAAATAGGCACTGCGATAAATTATTTGATTACAGGGAATGGGACGCTCAGACCAACTGGCGCCGCCATCAGTTGATAATTGAACTCCTCCGTTTTGGCTGCAAGCTACCATCGTATTGGCATCAACTATCTGTGCCGTTCTTAAACTGGTCGTTTCAATCGTGAAATCGCCTACTCGAGTATAAGTTTTACCGCTATCCGCGGATAAAAATTTGCAGGTATGCGATCCAACAAACAGAAAATTCCCGGGCGCAGAAGCACTTACTGAAAAAACTGTAATCATGGTGCATGTATCGGGGAAAAGTGTGGAAATATCATTCTTGGTCCAGGTAGTGCCGCCGTCTACCGTATACCAGGTTATAGCTTTCGACGAGGTCGCAACTACACCGACTCTGGTCGAAGCAAAAGCAATATTCATTAAATTATCGGTAAATTGAGCGACACGCAACCAGGTCTGACCACCGTTTGTAGTTTTCAAGACACTTTTTTTATTAGTAATCGCGTATACTGTATCGGCTGTTACCGCGTTAATATCATTAATCCCTTCAGCCCCAAAACTTGCCGTATCCCCGACCATCGTCCAATCAATCCCACCGTTAACCGTCTTATAAATATATCCCTTGGTGCTTCCGGTGTAAGCGACTGACTCATTAAAAATAGTCCCATTATTCCAGGCGACTTCAGGATTCTGATACACTATTGTCCAAGTTATGCCACCGTCTGTCGTTTTTAGAAACTCAGTACCGCCGATTATTGCCCCATTATTTTGATCGAACATTTTAATTTTCCTGGCATTGAGAGCAGTAATATCAGCCTGTTTTACCACCTGCCAAGCTTGCCCATTGGCAAAGGTAATGATCAAGGCTAAAAAGAAAATTTTAATCAATAAATTCTTCACCACACCCCTCATTAAATAAATTTTTCCAGATATAACAATTAATCCAGTTAAAATTAATAATTTTTTTTCAAATATAAACCTGTCCCAATCATCAAATTATGTCGGGTCGTCTCTTGCGGGGTAGAAATTCCGCAATTAAGACTAAACCCCAGAATACCAAATGTAGTCAATCTTTCAATCGTGGTTTGAAAATCAAATACCTGAAAACGCTCGGTATTCCAGTGAAAATCAGGAATGTAATTTGAGTATGAACCGCCGATATCAAGCGAGATTAGTGCAGTTGGGCAAATATGCAATTTAACCAAGGATTCGGTTCGGCTCTGGTGCTTATCGTAGTTAAAATTAACGATATACTCCCGATAGTCATTAAAAGTAATTTCATAGTCTCCGCCGACCACAATCTCGCAGGCTGAATTCAGCCGCTGCCGCAGCAATAGATCCCACTGATGGCATTGGACTTTATTATTGAGAATCAGAACATCATAAAGTCCGGATTTGGCCCAATCGGCCAAATTTTGGTAAGTATACGACAGTCGAAATCCCGACCGCTTAGTGGGTGGAAAATACTGCGCAACTGCAAACGCTTTTTTCTCCGAGCCGACTCCGTAACCACGCGGATCAGGTCGAGCAATACTGCCCACGGTTATTTCATTTTCGGCGCCCATCCAGCTGCCACTTAGCATCAACGTCAAATCAGACCAGATGAAATTAGCACGCATCAGGTTCAAACCCAGCTCATACCCCCGATTGGAATCATTCTTTCTGATCAAATCGGTAGCGTTTTCTCGTTTGACCACGTGATAACCAAAATAAGTGAAAACCTGAGGTGCTATCTGTTCCTGAACGGCTTCGTATTTACCCTGCCGATTGAAAATCCGGCCGTAAATTCCCAAATGAGTGGCAATTGCCGTTAGATCCAAACCAATTCCGGTTTTCAGGTCTACATCTCGCAAAATAGTCTCACACTGGGTATAGACATCCTTCAGCCCCCGCTCCACGGCGTAGTTTATTTCAAAACCAGCCAGAATCTTAGCATTCAAAGAATAATGATATAAAAAACCCAGATGCGGACTTTTATAGCTCAGATTGCCGGTAGTCGTATCTACCAAAGCGAAATAGTGATCGTAGAAATTCTTTTCGAGTGACTGCGGCTGGGACTCAAAATCCATCCGAGCATAACCGGCATAGCTGGCGATAGTTGCTTTTTCATTTAAGGTTTTAACATTATAAAAGCATAAATCATAATTGCGAACCTGCTCCGAATCGAAGCGCCGGCGATAAGCATTATGCCAATAATCCAATCCCAAAGAGTAAAGGGAAAAATCCACTGGATTAGCTAACTTGAAAAATGCCGGATTATGTCCCAGATCATATAAAGATAATCCAAGCCAACCAAGCGAATTATTGCGTGACTGATTCAAATAAAAAACGGATGGCCGGTCAACTCCCATTAGCGCTTCTGCTAAAAACAACAGGAGTACCAATTTCTTTATCGGTGAAAAATTGCTTGAGCTCATTACTCTCAATTAATTAGCCGCCAATTGTACTTGATCACCATGCTGATACCCGGGTGTCGGTCGCGATAGAATGATAAAATCAACCGATGAATTGTCGGTATCGAATCCCGGTCTCACGCGTTCAACGGATTTACCGGAATAATCCGTTACACCCAATCCAGTCCGTCCTTTATCAATGCTGGGATCGCATCTTTTAGGTATCGCAGGATTATCGGTATATTCAACTCCATCAACAATCGTATTCAGCTCAATTCCATTAGTATACTCTACGTCGCTGCCGTCGGCTAAGATGACTAAGTCCGTCATTAAATTAATTCCAAAATCCGACCATGCTCCAACTTCGAGGTTAACCAAATTAGGTACTTCAGGATTATCAAAACCACCGGATTCATTGCTATTATAAAACTCCCAATCGGCATGCGACAAATCAATCGAGTTGGGATTGTCTTGGGAGTGATCTCTAGCATCAGCGGCAACGAGTACTATCTGCCCCGGCAATATGGGATGTTCACGACCGGTCAGCGGCGTGCCGGGAAATTGAAAGATTGCCTGAATCTCCATTTTCGGACCAACTCGACAAATAATCATTCCATCTAAGTAGAGAGTATCTGAACCGGAATTGACCAACTCAATATACTGATCAAAAGGATAAAGGATCGGACCGGCAAAACAGGCATAAAAGATTTCATTGATCTTAATCCCCGGATTAGTCGAAATCTGAGCATAAATCCAAACTGCCGTATCACTTTGACTGATTTCCTCAATGTCCATTAAGGATTCACCTAAGTAGATTGTCACTGTATCCTGGTAATCCGCGATCCAAACCTCCTGTAGCCCGCTGGTCTGATAAGGTGTCCAGATCAGATTTTCAAAAGTTACGTATCCGGCGGTATCGGTAATTCCGATATAGGGTTTCAGGGTATATTCCAGGGAAATCAGGTTAACTGGAAAGGCGGAAAGGTAATATATTTGATCATAAACCGGATCCTGGAAAACGACTCTCAATTGCAGGTCGAGAGTACCGTCTATCAGCTCCGGTTGGGAGCGAAAACAACCACTCCCAAAAATTGCAAAAATTAGAACCAATAGGTGTAACTTATTTACCATCGAGCACTAAATTCTAGTCCGTAAAAAATCTTCGGATTCAATTCCAAATAGGTGTCTTTAAAATCCTTCCAGACTGCCCGGTCATCCAAAAAGTTATTGATATAAATTGATACTTCCGCCGCCTGGGAAAGCGCTTTGGTAATGCGAAAATTTGCCAACCAGCGACCTCCCATATCGTATAATTCATTATCATACCAATAAACCATTCCCTGATAAAACCGATAATCCCGCCCGTCAATAGTTTTGATTATAGATTGGGAATGAAAAATGGTCTGGCGCTGATCTAACGGAACCTGCTGGGCTTCAAAGGTCAGCCAGACACCCAGCCGGTCGCTGATATAATTGAATTGATGGTTAATTATCACCTTCGCACTCCAGGTGCTACTTGGCGGATACCAAATCTCTTCCCAGTCTTCCGGCAGGTTGTCATAAATCCGACCGTGGCGACCATACTCACTAAACCGATAAGTCACACTCAGACAATACTGGAAATTATAAAGGCGCTGCATATTCATAAGCAGCTCGATCCCGCTCGTTTTACTCCAACCTCTGTTCTCGTTAATTCCATAGTAGTTTGCCGTCAAGGTATCCGGATTGACTGAATATCCCCAGGGATAAAAAATATGAATTGGCATATCTTTGGTCTCCATCAGATAGCCGGTTAAAGAGCAACCAAACAATTTCATTAACTTCCAATCCAGCGCAATCTCATATTTTGTCAGACCATAAGCCTGTAAATCGGGATTGTCCTGCGGTTGCACTTCAAAAGTATCTCCGGCAACTCGATTGTAAGCCGGCGGGATATAGACATAACCGAGGGAAATTGCTTTCACGCTGCGTCCGGCACCCAATCGCAGACGGACATTATCATTTAAAAAATAATGGAGATTGGTGCGCGGAGATAAAAAATCGCCGTGTCGTGTGGCGATTAATGAGCGCCGCTTTTCCCATTCTTTGAAACTGATTCCGGTTGGATTAAAGGCATCATAGCGCAGACCCAGGATTAATTGGCATTTCCTTTTCAACAATTTGCCGGTAAAATTATCTTCGACAAAAATACTCCACTGCTGCAATTTGGGTAATAAATCAAAGGAATAAGACCGCATCCCGGAGCTAAATCCGTAATAGGGCCATTCTTCGTCAAGCATCAAGCCTTTGCCGTAATTCAGATTCAGTTGCCACTCTAATCCCGTGAGCAGCTCGCTGGTAAATCGCCCGACCGTCATTATTTTTTTGCTGGATAATCTGCTTTCAACCGCCCACTCCATTCCGATTTCTTCCATCTTACCAATATAACCTGGATACACACTGTCGGGTTTGACCACCTGTTCGGTAACCCATCTTTCCTTATAACTATTCTTGCGGTTCAGATCAACACTAAAAAATCCCTGATAAATTTTATCGGAATCGGTGTTTATCGAAAGGTCAAACGCAAGCGAGGTTCGATAACCGCGGTCATAATTGCGCATGCGCAGAATATCGGTCGGCTGTTCGTTATCGAAATACCTGGTAAAAGTTGATCGGATTTTGACGTCTCGAGTGCGATCCTGCGATTCGATTGCGTAAGCGCCGCTTAAATACAACCGCTGATATTCATCCTCGGTTTTGCGTGGATTACGCTCACAATAGGCATAGTCCAGAAAATAATCCAGCACTCCCTGTCCGAGCCGGTGACCATTGCTCAGACTAACTGATTTGGTATCCGGATTCAGTTTCACCTTGAGCTTGGGAAATAAATCACCGTGCTTCAAATTCACTTTGATCATCCCGTTGGCAAAATTACCATACTCTACCGATGGAACCCCCGAAACAACCTCCACCGAACGAATATTATCAGCCGGGATAGTGCGCAGATCAATGCCCTCTCTACCCGTTTCTTTGGTATAGCGGTTAGCATTGGCATCATTAGTTAATTGATTACCATCAACAATTACCATGCTGCCAAAAGACCCCAGTTCGCCATAGACACCGCCAATAGTGTTTGTCCGAATCCCAACATAGGCAGGCTCCGCCAGCCCGGGATTATTCGTTCGCTCAATACCGGGAACTAAAAACAGAACATCGCCTAAGCTGGTAGCTTGCATATGTTCAATTTCGCCTGAACTGATTGTGTAAGTAGTAACCGGATTAGCGGGAATTAAATCCCTCATCTGCGGATAAACCTCGATGCTGCCTAACATAAAACAGTACTCTCCCGGCGCTCCCTTTTCCTGCTTGAGCAGTCTTACCGTCAGTTCATACTTACTCTCAGATTCAAGGTGTAAATCGAAAAGTGCATTTTTATAGTAACCATCCCGAGCAACTTCGAGGTTATAAATCCCTGGGGCGATTTCGTCAATCAGGAAAGCGCCATTCGGATCACTTACTACCGTTCTGATTATGGCATCAGTATCGGGCAATATCAACATCACTAAGGCTGCATCAAGCCTGCTCTTGTCAATTTGCGACAGCACCCGACCTGAGATACTCGCCGCCAAGGCGCAATCCAGCACGAGAGAAACGACCAGGATTGTCAGCAAAAAAAATCTTTTCAAGTAATCAGCCCCTCACCCCGATGAGAATAAAGAAATATCTACGATGGATAAAATATAAAAATCCGAAAGAAACATTCAATTACAATTTTTTGGCGGTTTTCACAAACCATAACTGAAAGATTTGAAGAATATGGGATATTCTTAAAATCTCCCGGATTTAAAAACACCGAGAGATTTTGGGGAAATTAATCAGAAATTTGATCTGACAGTGTTTCCCTGATCCGATTCCGGCTATTTCATCAACATCATCTTGCGGGTAAAGACCTGCGACTTTCCCGGGTTTTCAATAGCAGTCATCCGGGAATGAAGAATATAAATCCCGCTGGCAAGCGCCGAACCATCGAACTGAACCGAATAAGTCCCC